>JAUYPJ010000109.1 GCA_030697665.1 Candidatus Omnitrophota bacterium | reverse complement strand
CTCGATCACCCGCTTGGACTCGACCAACTCTTCCGGCAATCGGTCCGTACCGACGAGCGGAAGGTAGCTGTGATGCATGGTGTGGCAGCCGATCGTGAACCCATCCTGCGCCATCTGGGTCACTTGATCCCATGTCGCGAATCCCGGCCAGCCGACCTCAGCCGGCGCCACAAAGACGGTCGCGGGAAACTTAAACCGCTTGAGCAGCGGCCAGGCCACCTCATGCGTCTCCGCGTAGCCGTCGTCAAAGGTGATCGCCACGCTGTGGCGCGGCAATGGACGTCCTTCGCCAGGGCCGGAGAAGATCTCCTGAAGCCCCACCACGCGGTAGCGGCCGCGGGCCAGCAACGTGAGGTGGCGCTCAAACGTCCTGGCGGAAACGGTCGGGACATGGTCGCCCTTAAATGCCCCGACTCGATGATACGCCAGAATGGGGGGATAGTAGGTGAACCGGCTCATCGCGCGGCAATCACGAGGACGTAGCGGGCCATACTGGTTGCCTCCGTTGATGCAAGTTCCAACTCACGCAACCGGTCACGCTGCTCGCTGGTCATCTGCGAGGGATTCGCGCCTGAGAGCCAAGCGTACCGGTCAATGGGATAGAGCGCTTGCCACGTCAACCCCAGCGACGCATAGAGACGGCGCAGCTCCTCTTCGGTCTGCCAGTTGTAATACGCGGCATCCCGAAACGGCCCCTCGCTGCGGCTCTGAACCTGCACCACACTGGCTAAATCATACTGCCGCAGCGCCTCCAGGAGATAGTAAAATTTTGGCCGGTGGGAGACGCACAGCAGTCCGCCCGGCCTGACGGCGCCGGCGAGGGTCCGCAGAATGTCACGATAGTCCTGGCAGAGGTAGAGCACCTCGGCGCACACGACGATGTCAAAGCGCCATTCGGGATGGTCCGCGAGGACCTCCTGCACCTTGCCCTGAACAAACGTCGCGTTGACACTGGCCTGCTTGGCATGCTCGCGGGCGCGCCGTAACGCAAACCTTGAGGTGTCCACACCGGTCACCTCAAATCCCATCTTTGCCAACGGCACGACCAGGCGCCCGGCTTGGCACCCGGCTTCAAGCACCTTGGCATCGAAGCGGATCCCGGCGGCCTCGGCGTGGCGGCGGATCCGCTCCAGATAGAGCTGGGCGAAAAACGCCTCATTCTGATCCGCGTACATATCGTAGTAGTCCGGATCATAATCCGCCACCGCCCGCAGAAGCTTTCTCACCGTTTTCTGCATGCGGAGGCCAGGTCCTGCGCCTGCTCAACTCGTGAAACGCCATCCCGTTTCGACACCAGGAAATCTTCAAGAAACAGGTGCTGCAGACCGCACCCCGCGAACATGGTCAGCGCATCCTCAGGGCTGCACACGATCGGCTCCCCCCGGCGGTTGAGCGACGTATTCAAGACCAGCGGCAGGCCGGTTTTTTGATAGAACTGCTGCAGCAGGGCGTAGACCCGCGGGTTGGTGCGCTGATCGACGGTCTGCGGCCGGGCACTCCCATCGACATGGACGACCTCGGGGATCCTGGAACGCCACCGGTCGCGCACCATGAAGCTTAAGGTCATGAAGGGCGAGTCCTGCTTCGCCTCAAAGATCTCCGTCGCCTGCTCCTGAAGCACGGAGGGACAGAACGGCCTCCAGCCCTCCCTGAATTTCACGATCGCGTTAATCTTGTCGCGTGTGCCCTTGATGGATGGATGAGCGAGGATGGAGCGGTTCCCCAGGGCCCGCGGGCCGAACTCCATCCGTCCCTGGAACCAGCCGACGATCTCCCCGCGGGCCAAGAGGTCTGACGCCTCTTCAATGGCGTTGTCGCAGGCATGGTAGGACACGCCGGCGCGGTCGAGGACAGCCTTGACGGCGTCAGGATCAAAGGCAGGACCGTAATAGGCAGACGTCATGGGCGCCATTCGCTCGCCCAGCGCATCAGCCACCAAGGCTGCTGCCCCCAACGGAGTCCCCGCATCGTGGGCCGCCGGCGGAACGTAGATGCGCTCGACGAGCGGATGCATCAAGAGCTTGCGGTTCATGGTCACGTTCAGCGCACACCCTCCGGCCAGGCAGAGTGTCTTGTGCCGCTTCAAGCTGTCGGCTAAATACGTTTCCATCAGATGAATGGTGATGTCCTCCAACGCCTTTTGGGCTGCTGCCGCGATATGGATATAGGGTTCGGTCAGCCCGTCACCTTGTCGCGGCGGCCCGAACCGCTCGATGAACGCCCTTGAGTACATCCGATCCGGCCGGTACCGTTTCGGCTCGATCACCCACACGTGCTCGTTGTTCACCTTGAATGCTGAGGCGGTTGGCCGAATCATGAAGGATAAATCAATCTTGTTCGGGTCGCCGTAGGGCGCCATGCCCATGGTTTTATACTCCCCGTCGTGGGACTCAAACCCGAGATACTCCGTCACGGTGGAATAGAACAGGCCGAGCGAGTGCGGGCTGTAAAACTCTTTGATCTTTCGAATGCGGCCCTCCTTGGCCTCCGAGAGCAGGACCGTAATATG
>JAUYPJ010000092.1 GCA_030697665.1 Candidatus Omnitrophota bacterium | reverse complement strand
GTTGGTTGGCAGCAGTCGTAATATTCCCAACATTCCCAGCGCACTGAGGGACGGCCGGCGGGTCAACCGTCGGGAGAGGGCTTATGGGGATGATTGCCGGCTGGTCGGCAGTCGTTTCGGGAGCCGGATGGTTCCCAAATTGCTGCAGATAGACCCCGGGCTTGTCGTTCCAGTCACCCCCCATGGGAGTTTGCCACGCCCCTTTGTAATTATTCACTGAAGAAGTCTCTGTGGTGTCCGCGCTCTTGCCGATCTGCAGTCCGCCCTCGTGGTGCACATTATCCCAGAGCTTTAGCGCCGCAGCGGTCCCTCGTGCCGAGCGCAGGTTGCCGAGAAGGAGTCCCGTATCCGAACCCATGCCTTTGACCCAAAGCGGGCCTTTGGCCCAGCCCCCCTTGATGGGGCCCTGCGCCGCCACGGTGGCTGTGACCGTGGCTGACGATCCCAACGCCGTTCCAGTGGCGGTAATCGTACGGGTAATCTCCTGGGTGTTCCGGTCCACGATGCCGGCACTTGTCGTGGTGAGTGTGAAGCTGGTGCCGGACGGCAGTGCTGAGATCTTCGTACACTTGTCGGGATCCTCTGGCGTATTGGGATCCCCTGGCTTATAGCAATCGTCAGGGAGATCGCTGGTCTCGAGCTGCTTCACGGCGAAGTCCAACGCGCCCTCAGCGAGGAAGAAAGCCTGCTGATTATCGCGGGAGACTTGGGAGGCCCGGGTTTCGATGAAGGTGCGCTGGAGCGAGATCCCACTGAAGGTAAGCATCACCAGGGAAGTGAAGTAGACGGCAAGGAGCAAGACCGCGCCGCGGCGGTTGGAGAACCGGCTCCGGCATGTGAAGGCGGGGTGGTGGTGCCTCGTGCCTCCTTCGGTCGCGCCCTTCCTCTTAATCCTGCTCGCCCTCGGCGTCATCTTCTCCAGCCGCCTGATCCGCCTGTAATCTCCCGGCAACACCGTCCGGCCTTACTCCGCAGTCCAGCTCAGCAGGCTCGTGTTGGGCTGCGTGGACATCGTCGCTTTGGTCCGATTACCGCCGAGCACCACCGTGTGGTGGTTGATCATGAGATGCGCCTGGCGGGCGGTGATCGATTGGAACTCCACCTCGGCGGTGGGCTCGGTGGAAAACCCAGTGAAAGTCCTCGTGAAGAATGTGACCTCAGAGGCCGGCGCATGGATCGAGCCTGAGAAGCGATTGGTCCCGATTCTGACGTTGCCGGTGACCTGATCCGGCAGGGGCTGCGTGACGTAGATCTGCAGCCCGTTGGGGATGAGCGGCGCGTTCTGATAGTTCCTCCCCGCCGTCACCGCGTAGAGGTTAGTGGCGTTAACCGAGTAGCGCGGGGTGGAATCCCAGGAGGGGGGGACGAACGAGCCGGTGACGTAGAGTTTCGTCGGAGCGCGGAAGACAATCGCGCCCATCGGGAGGTAGCTCCCTGGCGAAGAGACGTACTGCACGCAGACCTCAATCCGGCCATCGCCCGGACCGGTGAGATCGAGCGGGTGCCCGTCGGTGATTTCCGTGACGGTCGAGGAGGTCGCCTGGGTGATGGTGCCCTGGCAGCGCTCCACCGGGTACGGCACCGCGATTGGTGAGCCGATGCTGACCGGCCCCACGGCGACCGAGGCCTCAGTGCTCGGCTGCGCCCCCGGGGCGTGCGGATTCCAGGCGAGCATGACGCCTGGCTTGCGAACGCCGCCGTTCAAGTCCGGATACGCTCCGATCTTCAGGTTCCATGGCGGCGTCTGGGGGTTATAGTACCACCAGACCGGTGAGATTGAGACGCCGTACGTCTGCGCGGTGGGGGACGATGGGCCGATCTGGAGGTTCCCGCTGTGCCGGACGATCGAGGTGAAGAGAATCGAGGCGAGCGTTCCGAGCCCCGAGCGCAGGTCCCCGGTGACGACGCCGTCGCCCAGGATCCCGCCGTAGATGTCGACGGGGCCTTCCGTCCAGATGCCGGTCAGCGGGCCCTGCTGGGTGATCGTGGCGACCGCTTGCGCCTGCGACCCGGAGGCGCTGGTGCCGATGGCCCGAATCTCACGGACGAGCTGCTGGGTCTGTGGATCTACGACGTCGGCTTGGACCGTGCTCAGGGTGAACTGCGCGCCCGCAGGCAGGACCGGGGTGTTGGTGGTGTTGTAGTCTCCATCGGCCAGCTCGTGTGTTTTCAGCTCCGTGAGAGCGTAATCGATGGCACCATCAGCCAAATAGAACGCCTGGGCATTGTCTCGCGATACCTGCGCCGCTCGCGATTCCAGCATGGTGCGCTGGATCGCTACGCCGCTGAGGATGAGCAGGGTGAGTGAGGCAAAATAGACGGAGAGGAGAAAGACGGCTCCGTGGCAGTTCGTGAGCTGTCTCCAGCTAAGGGCTGGTCGGTAGTGCTTCATCACATCTCCTTCGGTAACCCCGCTGTCCTGAACGATGCGCAGGACCGGTGGCTTTGCGTCCCCGGATTACTCCGGGTGTGCCTTTATCGGGAGTACTGTTTGATCACTACAAGTATATCCGAAGACCGAGGAAACCTGCAAGTGGCTTGGCGTGATAGAGAAAGAACGTCAGCGTTGACGTATCTTCCTCTTCAGGAAGGAGTTATACGGAGAGGCTGGGGACCGGGATTTGGAAGCGTCGGGTGGTCAGCGGGATGACGTTAGGCAGTTTCGCAGGGTTGCCTTGCGGCAGACGAATGCGGGTGGCGAGCCCGGCCCAGCCGAGCGCGCGAATCACCAGGTAGGTGATATCGATTTCCCACCATCGCAAGCCGTGCGCCGCCGAGTGCAGATAGGCGTGGTGGTTGTTGTGCCAGCCCTCGC
>JAUYPJ010000056.1 GCA_030697665.1 Candidatus Omnitrophota bacterium | reverse complement strand
CCTGAATGGTGCGTTAAGAAGCCGATGTTTGACGTACCCTCGACGAGTTGATGCGTACTGATGTTTGCAAGTGCGTACAGATCACCATGGCCGAGTTCGGGCGATTCGTGCCAGGATTTGCTGGAACTGGTGCTGGTAGTGATAGCCCACCGGTAGTCTGAGGATATTCTTGTGACTGGCTCGGACCAGCCGGGCCGGCAGCACCAGCAGCCGAGTGCGCAAGGTGCCCAGCGTGGTCCGGCGCCACTCGCGCGGCAGGCACAACCGCCGGAACCAGTTGACGAGGTTGTAGGCCAGGAGGATCAGATGGAAGTACGCCTCGTTGGCCTGCCAGGACTGGGTGGGAATCTTGGCTAAGGGGTACGCCTCTTTCAACTCGCGGATGTTGAGTTCGGCATGGGCGCGCTTGGTGTAGAAGCGCCAGACGCTCTCGGGGCGCAAGGGGAGGTTCGTGACGAGGACATGATAGGCATGGCGTTTGAACGTCCACAAGGTCAGCTGCGCCCGCTCCCGTGGATCGTCGGGCAGTGGCCGCCGCACGGCGATGAAGCGGGCGGCGGCCGCCCAGCCATGCGGTTGGTAGCGGAACTCGGCCGCTTCCCAGCGGTCGCGGAAGCGATGGAAGGTCAGACCAGGCAGCAGGCGTTGGATCGGCCGCGTCAAGCGAGCCACGATGGCGTAGCCGATCTGGCGCTCGTCGAGGAACTCGGTGAGTTCGTGGTCGAAGAATCCCGCATCGGCCCGGACGCGCAGGCGGTAGACCCGTTCGGGGACCCGCGCCAGGCACCGCGCCAAGAACGTCCGAGCCCCCGAGGCCGAATGCGCATCGCCCGGACGCAGCCAGCCGTCCCAACAGTCTTGGGTATGCCCCTCGAAACAGAGGAGCGGATGGTAGGAAGGCCGCCGAGGCTTCTTGGGGTTGTAGCCGATCTTGGCGCCCTCGATCTGCCAGCCAGAGAGGACCAGGACGGTCGAGTCCAGGTCGAACGTCAAGCTGGTGCGCGGTCGTGGCACGTAGAAACAGCGCCGCCGCAACCCATCGTGGACCTTGCCGATCCCCTCCAGTTCGGCGGGACTCAGGTGCATCAGCCATCGCCGCAGCCGGCTTGGATCGGGGAAGCTGCGCAGGCCCAAGAGGTGCTGGGAACAGCCGTTGTACTGCAGCAGGCGGGTCGTGCTCAACCGAGGCAGACCCGCGATCATGGCGTACAGGATGGCCATGAGCAGATCGGCGGGATGGTAGCGGTTGATCCGTTCGCGCTGGAAGGGGACGTGCTTCTGGAGCAGCCACTTCAGGCGCAGTTGTTCGCAAAACCGGTGGATCAGCAACATCCCGCCGAAGTGCGTGAGGTTGGGTTCGTCGAAGGTGACGTGGAGTTGACGCAGCCCTTTGGGCATCTGGCAGAAAGTTCCCTAATGGGGAAGGTTGTGCCGGTAGTCTTCCGGTGTGCTCAGCATACCATAAGCTCGACGGAGATGGACAGGTCATTGCCGGTAACTAACGGCTAACTGGTGCACCATTCAGGATAAACAGATATGGGAATATGAAAGCTCTACAAGAAATTGAGAGTTCCAGAGTCGATCTTCTTCGGCAGGACAGGGAGCGCGGAGTCGGCTCGCTTCTGG
The DNA here is from genome assembly GCA_030697665.1 of Candidatus Omnitrophota bacterium. Classification (GTDB taxonomy): domain Bacteria; phylum Omnitrophota; class Gorgyraeia; order Aquiviventales; family Aquiviventaceae; genus JAUYPJ01. Next base: position 12,461 of record JAUYPJ010000056.1, on the reverse strand, counting down.
ACTATGCCGAGAGTCTCGCAGCAGAACACGCACAGACAGCAGACCTTGAACAGAGGAAAGCGAGAGGGCAATTCTTCACCCCAAAAGAAGTCGCCCGATTTATGGCAAGTCTTATCCACGTCAAGGGCAAACGCATGAGCGTGTTAGATCCGGGAGCAGGGATCGGGATATTAACGGCGGCGTTCTGCGAACGTCTTCTGAATCTGAGAGAAAAAGTCCAGTTACGCATTACTGCCTACGAAAATGACACGGCGCTCCTGCCGCATCTTAGGAGGGTGCTGAGGAAATGCGAAGCGGCACTACAAGAAAGAGGGCATGACGTGACATTGGACGTCCTAGAGGACGATTTCATCGTGAAGAATGCAACGTTCTTCAAGAGAGAAACACCGTTCTTATGGGAGGATGAGCGACCAGCCTTTGATTACATTATTTCCAACCCTCCGTATTACAAACTCACCGCTGCTTCCCGGCACGGAAGGATGATGAGGGAGTTAGGTTTGGGCCAGCCAAACGCGTACGCCTTCTTCATGGCGCTGTCACTTCCGTTGCTCAAGCCGGATGGCGAAATGGTATTCATCACGCCACGGAGTTTTTGTTCGGGGCTCTACTACAAGAAGTTCCGGAGCTGGTTGCTAGAGCATGCAGCCTTTTCCAGGATTCACGTATTTGGATCAAGGAGTGAGGTGTTTGAGCATGACGGCGTGTTGCAGGAGAACGTCATATTGAGGACGACTCCGAAGAACGAAAAACGAAAGGTTGCGCCGGTGAAGATTACCATCAGCGAGAACCATTCATTCAAAGATCTTAAGACTCATATAGTTCCTGCGGAGGACATGGTTCACAGAATGAATGGGGATGCGCTGATCAAGATTCCAACTTCACGAATTCATCTTCTCATCCAACATGCCATCAAAGATTGGAGATATACCCTGCATGATTTTGGTTTGGAAGTTTCCACCGGTCCGATCGTAGATTTCCGCGCTAAAGATTTCCTGACAGATTTTGTTGATGAACGGACAACGTCGCCACTCATCTGGATGCATAATATTCAAGACATGAAAGTGATATGGCCGGCAAAGAAGAACGGAAAGCAGACCGCCGTTCTTCTGAAGGAGGCTTCCAAGCCGCTGCTATTGCCCGTGAGAAACTATGTCCTCATCAAACGGTTTAGCTCCAAGGAGCAGAAGCGACGGCTGTATGCAGGCGCGCTTCTTGAGAATGACTTCAAGTTCAAAGTAATCGGGATAGAAAACCACGTCAATTATCTATACCGGAAGCAAGGAAGGATGGCCGTAGAAGAGGTCATGGGTATTGCCGCACTCCTCAACAGCTCCATGGTGGATGAATACTTCCGATGCCTGAACGGAAACACGCAAGTGAATGCCTCAGACCTGAGGGCGTTACCGCTTCCCTCGCTTGAGGTCATCCGGCAAGTAGGAAGACGTGTGAATGCGGAGCAACCAAGGATTGGTCTGTCATTGGATACAGTCGTAGCTAACGCCCTCGGCATCAGCAACCGGATTGTGAGGGAGTTACACGAGGAAGATGGGCGCGACTAAGATTCAGCAGGGCATCGCCATCTTAACGATGCTTGGGATGCCACGGGCACAGCAGAACGAGAGGTCTGCCCTGACGTTGCTTGCGGTGCTGAATCTTGGCAAAGGGAAACGATGGGTAGAAGCCGAGCAGAGGATGATACGAGTTCATGATATCCTGACCTTCATCAAGAAGGAGTATCGAAGAACCTATGCCGAAAATACTCGAGAGACAATTCGCAGGCAGACCCTCCATCAGTTTGAGCAAGCAGGACTGGTTGACAGAAATCCAGATGATCCAAACCGACCAACGAACAGCCCAAACAACGTCTACATGGCGACACCTGAGGCTGTTGAAGCCATCAAGGAATTTGAAACGCCTCGATGGCAGACCGCATCCGCAGAGTTCGCAAGGAAGAAAGGCAGATTGATTGAGCGATACGCAAAGCGCAGGAGAGAGCATCTTATTACCATGAAAGTGCCCGGCAGCGCGTCCATTTCTTTCTCGCCAGGCAAGCACAATGAATTGCAGGTGAAAGTTGTGAAGGAGTTCAGGCCGCGCTTTTGCCCAGATTCGGAGGTGCTTTACGTCGGCGATACGGCGCGGAAGATGCTCTTCGTGAAAGAAGAGACTCTGAGAAGGTTGAGCATTCCAATCACCGAGCACGATAAATTGCCCGACGTGGTTCTCTATAACAACAAGAAGAAACATCAGCTCATTTTAATCGAAGCAGTAACCGCTCATGGGCCAATGTCGCCGAAGCGCCAAGTTGAGCTCGAGAAGACGTTGAAAGATTGCGGGGCGCGGAGGGTCTATGTGAGCGCTTTTCCTGATCTGCGGGAGTTGAAGAGGCATATAGACAGTATTGCTTGGGAAACTGAAGTGTGGATTGCAGATCATCCTGACCACATGATTCACTTCAACGGTCCGAAGTTCTTGACCGCCTACGACACGCAGCCTCGCTCGACAACCGCAACGACCGGTTGACAAGCCACGAGAGACCGGACTATAGTGGAGCCTGCCCGATGCCACGCAGGAGAACGCTCATTCCGCGAATCATCAAGGCATGGCTGTGCGTCAGCGTCGTCGCGCTGGCGGTGGCGGTCACCGTTCCCCATCGCCACGATCAGTCTCCATTCTCGCACCGCGCTGAGCAGTGCCGCGCGTGCAAGATCCAGGATGGCTTCTCGGCGGCGCCGCCTCGTCCCTTGGTTATTCAGCTCCCCCACCTGCGGGTTGCTGCCACCTCCCTCGTTCGCGCACACGCTCCTCGCTCGACGTCCCCTGTTCACCTTCCTTCCCCTCGCGCTCCTCCTGCGCTCGCCTAGATCCTCCTTGTCGTAGGTTCTCGCTCATCTTCAGAGCCGTGTCTGCCGTCACAGGCAGCGTCACGTATCAGGTGTTCCAGGAGGATGCCATGCGATTGCTGACGCTCGTGATCTGTGGGTCTGTTTGCTTCGCACAGGTTGGGTGGGCCGATGTGTCAGAGCGGCGGGTCGATGACCTCACCCAAGAAGTCCAACGCCTCAAACAGCTCGTCGAGCAACTCCAGGGCACGCTTCAGCTCCAGCAACAGCGGATCGCCGAGCTTGAAGCCGGCCGTTCGCAACCCATGCTTCCTGCGCCCACCGCAAGCCAGGTCGGCGCCCTTCAACGCCAGGCTGCGGGGTCCCTCTCGGCGTTCAATCCGGAGATCGGGGTCCTGGCGGACATCGTGGGGCAGCTCTCCGAAAGTTCCGCCGACGGGGAAGGGAACGACAAGCTCAGCGCGCGAGAAATGGAGCTGGTCTTCGGACATCCCATCGATCCCTACTCGCGACTCGATGTGACGGCCAGCTTTTCCGATTTCGAATCCGCCAACCTCGAAGAGGCCTACATCACCCATTGGGACCTGCCGGGGGAGATCAGGGGCCGGGTAGGCCGACTGAAGCCGAAGATCGGCAAGGCGGTCGCCATCCATCGGGACTCGTTGGACACGGTGGATGAGCCGCTGGTGGTCCAGAGCTATTTGGGAGCCGAAGGCCTCTCGCGCACCGGCGTTGAGCTGTCCGGCTTCCTGCCGGTTCCGTGGACGGCGGTCACGCACGAGCTGACCGGTGGGATCATGGAAGGTGGGGTGGGCGAAGGCGGCACGCTGTTCGGCGCGGTGCGGCGCCGACCGTCTTTCTACGCCCACCTGAAGAACTTCTGGGACATCACGGACGCCTCCAACCTGGAGCTCGGCACAACCTACCTCGTGGGATCGAAAGACGCGGATAGCAGCTTCGAAGTCAACGCGCTCGGGCTCGATGCGACGCTCGTCCACTATGTCACCCCGACCAACAAGCTGAAGTGGCAGAACGAGCTCTATCTCCAAGATCGCGATGAAGCCTTCAGCCTCGCTGATGATGGAACGCAGACGAACTTCCATAATAACCCCTGGGGCTACTACACCTTGCTGGACTACCGCCTCACTCCCCGGGTTGGCATCGGCGGTCGCTTCGATTACGTGGAGCCGGTCGAGGTGGATCCGGCCCTCCTGGCGCGGCACGCCGACACCGCCTGGTCCGGATACCTCACGCTGTACCAGAGCGAGTTTGCCCGCTGGCGGTTGCAGCTGCGGCATACGAACTTTGCTCAGGGAGGCGATGACAACACCGTTTTTCTACAGGGGATGGTCGCCATCGGCGTGCATAAACATCAACTCCAGTAGCAACAAGCGACCAGCGACCAGCAACAACGAAAGGCGAGGAATGCGTCAACTCTCAAAGGAAAAGCAACGCATGAGAACCGCAAGGAGTAGATTCCAAACGTCCATCTTCATAGCTACTGGGTTTTTGCTTGTCGCTTGTCGCTTGTCGCTTGTCGCTACCGAGGCGGCGGAACAGCCGCTGAAGGTGGTGGCGACCCTCTCAACCTTCGCAGACTTGGTGCGTGCGATTGGAGGCGACTACGTCGCCGTCGCCTCCATCGCGTCACCCAGGTTCAACCCGCACTTCATCGAGCCTAAGCCCAGCGATGTCCTCAAGACGAAGCGGGCGGATCTGTTGGTCCACGCGGGGCTGGACCTTGAGCTGTGGCGGGGACCACTGCTGGATGCGGCGGGCAACACCGCGCTCTTTCCCGGTGGCCCTGGGGAACTGGATCTGTCCCAGGGCATCGAGCTGCTGGAGGTGCCAAGCCGCGCGGCGACTCGGGCTCAGGGGGACATCCACCTCTATGGCAATCCTCACTATTGGACGGACCCGGAGCATGCCAAGCAGATGGCGAGCGCGATCGCGGAGAAACTCACCGCGCTCGATCCGGCGCATGAGGCTGACTACCGCCGCAACCTGCAAGCGTTTCTAGAGCGCCTGGGTCAGAAACTTCCTGAGTGGCGCAGCCGGCTGGCCCCCTATCAGGGCCGAGAGCTGGTCGGGGACCACCGGGCCTGGCCGTATTTGATGCGCTTTCTTGGCCTGAGGATGGAGCAGCACCTGGAACCCAAACCCGGCATTCCGCCGACCCCACAGCAGGTGCAGTTCATCGAGCAGCACATCAAGCAGCACAAGATCCCGGCCATTGTCCAGGCAACCTACTTTCCGCGACAGACGGCCGATGCGATCGCCAAACGAACCGGGACCTCCGTAGTCCTCCTGTGCCAGAACGTGGGTGAGCTGCCCGCGTGCGGAGACTACATCAGCATGATCGACTACAATGTCAATCAGCTTGTCGAGGCGCTTCGCTCACACCAATAACCCGCATGGCTGAGTTCTTCCAGTTGATGCTCAAACCCTTCGCGGCCTGTCTGATGCTCACAGGCATCCACGCCTATCTGGGCCTGCATGTGATTGAGCGCGAGGTCATCTTCGTGGATCTGGCGCTGGCCCAAGTTGCTGCCTTCGGAGCGACGCTCGGCTTCCTGTGGGGCTTCGGGCTGCATTCGACGGCGAGCTACCTCATCGCGTTGGGCTTTACGCTGGTGGGCGCGGCGATCTTTGCCGCGACGCGATTACGCAAACCGGTGGTTCCACAAGAGGCGTTCATTGGGATCGTCTATGCGGTGGCGGCGGCCGCTTCGATCCTGGTGCTGAGCCGGGCGCCTGAGGGCGGGGAGGAGCTGAAGGCGCTCTTGGTCGGACACCTGTTGTTCGTGGACTGGCCTGAGATTCTCAAGACGGCGCTCCTCTACAGCCTCATCGGCCTCGTCCACTGGTTGGCCCGGAGGCCCCTGTTGGCAATCTCCCAGAATCCTGAGCGGGCGTTTGCCCGAGGGGTGAAGGTGCGCTGGTGGGACTTTCTGTTCTATGCCACGTTTGGGTTCGTCGTCACCAGCTCGGTCGAGATGGCGGGGGTGCTGGTGGTGTTCAGCTTCCTGATCGTGCCGGCGGTCTGCGGCGTCCTGTTGGGGCGCGCGATCAGCCAACGGCTGCTGGTCGGATGGGCCACGGGCGCCTTGACCAGCATCGCCGGAGTTGCAGCCTCCTACGTGTGGGACCTGCCGACCGGGGCCACGGTGGTCTGTGCCTTCGGAGGCTGCCTCATCCTCTGCGGCCTCCTTCGCCTCATCTCCAGGTAGGCCGTTCCCCCGCACACGTCCCCCGCCCTCCTCCCGTAGGCGTCCTGCACGTTTTACCTAGAACTTACGCCTCCCTCAAACGATCCTTACAGGACGTCTCTACACTGGCGACCAACAGGAGTGGCTGAATGAGGATTCGTGGACACGTCACAGAAGGAGGAGGCTGACAGTGATGCGGAGATGGAAACGATCGGTTCTCGTGGGAGCGGTCATTGCCGGCTGCTTTCCCGCGGCGGCGTGGGCATCCGCTGAAGTGGATCTGCTCCTCGACAAGCTGGTTGAGAAAAGCGTGTTGACCCGCCAGGAGGTTGTCGAGCTCCGAGGCGAGATGGCGGAGTGTAAGGATGCGGGCAACAAGCAACTGGCGAAGGAGATTGTGCCCCAATGGGCACAGAGCCTCAGTATGTCCGGGGATCTTCGGTTTCGGCACGAGAGCTTCTGGCGTGACAACAACCCGGATCGGCACCGGGAGCGAGCCCGCCTGAGGCTTGGGATCAAAGGCGCGATCAGTGAGCAGTTGGAAGCCGGGGTGCGTCTGGCGACCGGGACGAACCTGGACCCTGTGTCGACCAACCAGAGCGCCCAGGACATCTTCGACAAGAAAGACCTCTTTGTCGATCAGGCCTACCTGAAGTTCACGACCAAAGGCCTGGGTCCTTGGGAGGTGCTCCCGCTGACGGTCTGGGGTGGCAAGTTCGAGAATCCTTTCACCTCCACCTCGCTCGTCTGGGATGGCGACCTCACACCGGAAGGCCTCGCCGCTTCACTGACTCCCACGTGGGGTCCGGTGGGTTTCTTTGCCACGGGGGGACTCTTCCCCATCGATGAGATCAACGCCGATGCGGAAGATCCGCTGCTGTTGGGGTCGCAGGCAGGCCTGACGTGGGCCGTCGCCAAGGACGCCTCCGAGGAGTGGCTGAAGCACCTGAAAGTCAAGGCGGCCCTTGGGTATTACGACTACAAGAACCTCGAATCCACCTTTGATAACAGCAATTCGAACTTCGGCAATACCCGGCGTCCCGGCAACGCCACGCTCCTGTATGACTTCGATGAAGTGGACTGGCTTGGCGAGCTCAGCACCGTCGTCGTGGGCCGACCGCTCACGCTGTGGGCGGATGCCGTCAAGAACTCCGCGGTGGCTAAGAGCGATGAGGGTTTCCAGCTTGGGGTGAAACTAGGCAAGGCCGACCGACCGCTCGCGTGGGAAACCGGCTATTTCTGGCAGCGCCTGGAAGCCGATGCGGTGGTCGGGCAGTTTACCGACTCGGACTTCGGGGAGGGGGGGACGAATCGGGACGGCCATGTCTTCCACGCCACGCTGGGCACATTGAAGAACTCAACCCTTGGATTCAAATGGTTCATCACCGAGGCGATCTCCGGCCCGGACAACAGCATCGACCGGCTCCAGGTTGACTGGTTGACGAAGTTCTAATTTACACACACTTTACATCGATCTGACGTAGAACTTACGGGGTCACGGTATACATAAGAGGAGAGCGACATGAGACAAGTTCCGTGGTGTATCCTGAGTGGCGTGCTCATGGCCGGCGGTGGTCCGGCGTGGGCGGCGACGCTCATCACGGCGGACGGTTCCAGCACCGTCTACCCGATCACCGAAGCTGTGGCCGAGGAGTTCCAGAAACAGCATCGGAAGGTGCGAGTCACGGTTGGGATCTCCGGCACGGGGGGAGGCTTCAAGAAGTTCTGCACAGGCGAGACGGACCTCTGCAACGCTTCGCGTCCAATCAAACCCTCCGAGGTGGAGCTGTGCGGCAAGAACGGCATCGCCTACATCGAGCTGCCGGTGGCCTTCGACGGCCTGGCTGTGGTGGTCCACCCCTCCAACGCTTGGGCCGTCTCCATGACGGCGACGGAACTCAAGAAGCTCTGGGAACCATCCGCCCAGGGGGTCGTCACCCGCTGGAGCCAACTCCGCTCCGGATGGCCGGAGAAGGAGATCCACCTCTTCGGCCCCGGGGTCGACTCAGGGACCTACGACTACTTCACTGAGGCGGTGGTCGGCCAGCAGGGCGCCAGCCGGGGAGACTACACCTCCAGCGAGGACGATAACGTGCTGGTCCAGGGGGTGGCGACCGATCCGTTTGCTCTGGGCTACTTCGGGGTGGCGTACTACGAAGCCAACAAGGACAAACTGAAGGTGGTGGCCGTTGACGATGAGAACCCGGAGAACGGCCATGGCCCGACCCTCCCGACCTACGAAAACGTGGTCAAGGGCGTCTACCAGCCGCTAGCCCGCCCGATCTTTATCTACGTGAACCGGACGGCGGCTGACCGCCAGGATGTCCAAGCCTTCGTGAAATTCTACCTGACCGCCGGGCAACCCCTGGTGAAGGAAGTCGGTTACATCGGCCTGCCTGAGAAGGCCTATGAGCTGGCCTTGGGACGATTTGAGCAGCGGCGGACCGGCACGGTTTTCGGCGGAAGGGGCGCCCAGGTTGGGGTGAAGATCGAGGCCCTACTAGGACAGTAGGCAGAAGGCAGTAGGCAGTGGGCAGGGAAACAGCATCGTGACGGGACAACAGGCCATCACACGACGGCGACTCGGCGAGCAGGTCATTGGGGCCTGCTTGGCGTTGTGCGGGAGCCTGTCTATCTTGACCACCATCGGGATTGTGGCCGTGCTGATCGTCGAGACGATCGCGTTTTTCAGGCAGGTGTCGATCTGGCAGTTTCTGGCCGATACCCAGTGGACGCCATTGTTTGCCAACAAGCACTTCGGCATCTGGCCGCTGGTCTGCGGGACCGCGTTGACCTCGCTGGTGGCGATCCTGGTGGCCATGCCCCTGGGATTGCTGTCGGCCATCTACCTGAGCGAGTTTGCGAAGGAGGGTCTCCGCAAGGCGGTCAAGCCGCTGCTGGAGATCCTCGCCGGCATCCCGACCGTCGTGTACGGCTACTTTGCGCTCCTCTTCGTCACGCCGCTTCTTCAGCGGGTCATCCCGCAGCTTGCCGGCTTCAACGCCCTCAGCCCGGGCATCGTCATGGGCATCATGATCATCCCCATGGTCGCCTCGCTCAGCGAGGACGCCATGTACGCCGTCCCTCAAGGATTGCGTGAGGCGGCCTACGCCCTGGGGTCCTCAAAGCTCCAGGTGGCGTTGCGGGTGGTCGTCCCCGCAGCCTTCTCGGGGATCGCCGCATCGTTTCTCTTGGCGGTCTCGCGGGCGATCGGCGAGACGATGATCGTCGCCATCGCCGCAGGCCAGCAGCCCAGGCTGACGCTCAATCCGCTCGTGCCCGTTGAGACGATGACCGCCTACATCGTGCAGGTGAGCCTGGGGGATACGCCGACCGGCACGTTGGAATACCAGACGATTTTCGCGGTGGGGATGGCGCTCTTCCTCAGCACGCTCGTCCTCAACCTCATCAGCCTATGGCTGCGTGAGCGGTTTCGGGAGCAATACGCGTAATGGGTGAACCCCGTACCACGGCCTCACGGCCGTGGCCTCCTAAGATCCCCTTCGGGTCGGCCACCATTCCTCCCCGCCCTGACGGGTGGGGCTTCCCCGTGGTACGGGGTGAAGCGGCGACAAAGCGTCAGGGGTTTGTTCGCAGCCAGTGGCGCAGGGAACAGGCCTTTCGGTTCATTGCGGTCGCTGCACTGGTCATTGCGCTCGGGACGCTGGCGGCCCTGCTGATCGATGCGCTGATCGACGGGATGGCGCGGCTGAACTGGCAATTTCTGACCAGCTTTCCATCCCGCAAACCAGAGCAGGCGGGCATCCTCGCCGCCCTGGTGGGGACCGTGTACGTGATGCTCCTGACCGCGGCGGTGGCCCTGCCGCTTGGCGTGGGAGCGGCGATTTACCTGGAGGAGTACGCCAAGAAACGCTGGTTTTCCCGTCTGATCGAAGTGAACATCGCCAATCTCGCCGGGGTCCCGTCGATCATCTACGGGCTGCTTGGCCTTGAGCTGTTTGTCCGGGCGATGGGGCTGGGTCGTAGCCTCTTGGCCGGGGCCCTGACCATGGCGCTGCTGGTGCTGCCGATCCTCATCATCTCGACGCGGGAGGCGCTGCGGACGGTTCCTCCATCGATTCGGGAAGCCTCGTATGCGCTGGGGGCCAGTCGATGGCAGACGATCTGGCATCAGGTGCTGCCCCTGGCGCTGCCGGGCATCCTGACCGGCTCGATTCTCGCGCTCTCGCGAGCCATCGGAGAGGCGGCCCCGATGATCACCATCGGGGCCTTGACCTACATCGCGTTCCTCCCGGACAGCCTGCGGGCCCCGTTTACCATCCTTCCCATTCAGATCTTCAACTGGGTCTCTCGCCCTCAGAAGGGGTTCTTCACCAACGCCGCCGCAGGGATTCTCGTGCTCTTGGCGGTCTTGCTGCTGATGAACAGCCTCGCCGTCTATCTGCGGCAGCGGTATCAGAAGCGGTTGTACCTCTAAATGGAACCGCCATTGCATCTTTACATTCAGGCGGTTCCATTTACCCCGAGCAAGCGAAGCGCAGCGAGGGGTTACCCCTAAATGGAACGCATGCCATCGCCCCACACGACGTTGAATCCGAACGCCACGCCGCGAGGCGCGCAGGAGCAGGCGTCGGCGGCGGTTGAGATCCGGACGCTGGACTGCTGGTATGGGACCCACCAGGTCATTCGCCACGTCTCCCTGACCATTCCTGAACGGCGCATCACCGCCGTCATCGGGCCGTCGGGCTGCGGCAAGAGCACCTTGATCCGCTGCCTGAATCGGATCAACGACCTCATCCCAGGGTTCCGGCTCAGCGGGCGGGTGGTGTTCAAGGGCGAGGACGTCTACGGCCCCGCCGTCGATCCGACGCTGATCCGGTTGCGGATCGGGATGGTGTTCCAGAAGCCCAACCCGTTTCCCAAGTCCATCTATGAGAACGTCGCCTACGGCCCGAGGCTCTGGGGGTTGAGAACCGGGAGCCGCCTGGACCGTCTGGTGGAGGACAGCCTCAGGAACGCCGCGCTCTGGGATGAAGTGAAGGACAAGCTTCACCAACATGCCCTGACGCTCTCCGGCGGGCAGCAGCAGCGGCTCTGCATCGCCAGGGCGCTTGCGGTGGAGCCGGAGGTGCTCTTGATGGACGAGCCGTGTTCGTCGCTCGATCCGATTGCGACCGGGAAGATTGAAGAGCTGCTCTACGCCTTGAAGGAACGCTACACGATCATCATCGTGACGCACAACATGCAACAGGCGGCCCGGGTGTCAGACGACACGGGTTTTCTGCTGATGGGGGAGCTGGTGGAGTATGATGCGACGGCGAAGGTGTTCACGACGCCTCGCGATCCCCGCACGGAGGCCTACATCACCGGCCGGTTCGGGTAACACAGAACTGGACTTTTGCAGCATGCCCAGTCACACCACAGAGAGCACAGAAATCACACGGAAGAGTTCTCAAGGGGAAACGTTCTGTGGTTCTGTGGCGCTTCTGTGATTCTGTGATTGATTGACGGCGGGGGTGGGGAGTGTTAGCCTGATGCGCATCACGCGGAGGGTAGCCTGTCATGGAGCGTCACGTTGACCTTGAGCTGAGTCGGCTGAAAGAGGAGCTGGTCCGCATGGCGGGTCTGGCCGAGGCGGCGATCGGCCTTGCCGTGAAGGCCCTGGTGAGCCGAGACACCGAGATGGCCCGTCAGGTGATCGCCTCGGATGACGCCATCAACGCGCTGGAGATCGAGGTCGATGAGCGCTGCCTCCGGACGATGGCCCTCTACCAACCCGAGGCGAAGGACCTGCGCTTTCTCGCCATGGCCATGAAGATCAACAACGACCTCGAGCGGATCGGCGATCAAGCGGTGAACATCGCGGAGCGCTCGTGCGAACTGTTGAAAGAGCCTCCGCTGAAGCCGCTCATCGACATTCCCCGGATGGCCCAATTGGCCCAGCAGATGCTCAAGGACAGCCTCGATGCCTTTGTCCAGGGGGATCCTGATTCGGCCCGGGCGGTCTGCCGCAGGGACGACGAGGTGGACAACCTCGACGATCAGATCTTCCGGGAGCTGTTGACGTACATGCTCCAGGATTCCAAGGCCATCACCCGCGCCATCAATCTCATCCTCGTCAGCCGCCACCTGGAGCGGGTCGCCGACCACGCGACCAACATCGCCGAGAACGTGATCTACCTGGTGCAGGGCAAGACGATCAAGCACCACGTGGCCGGCGAGTAGGGAATCGTATGTGCGGTGACTGTGGGTTGACAAACGTACCCCGGCAGAGTATATAGGAAATGATGTGCCAAACCATGATCACGCGCCGCAGGGGAACACGACCCTTCGACGCGGGCCACGGCCTCCGGCCGTGGGCCCTTGCTCAGGGTCGTCCTGAGCGAGGCGAAGCCGAGTCGAAGGACGACGAAGTGGGTGCCACGGGCTCTGCCCGTGGGGACCCACA
>JAUYPJ010000053.1 GCA_030697665.1 Candidatus Omnitrophota bacterium | reverse complement strand
TCTGACATCACTTAGTAGCTGTCTGGCAGCCTGTTCGTAATTTTCCCATTTCTTAGTTTGCATTCTCTCTCGAGTCCGCAGGTGATTTGCGCCCAACGGTTATCTTTGCTATCAGGAACATGCGATGGCGTCCCAAATGTGCCGGCCTAGCCCACCAACTCCACCGGCTGGAGGCACGACGGACACCGCACGAGCCGCCTCTCTTTATCAATCCACTGCACCTCGTCCTTGTGGAACCACTTCTTGCATTGCGGACATTGGTGGCTATGGAGCAGCTCATCACCGCCTTCGGTCATGAAGTCAAAGAAGTCCGGCATACTCCAAATGTGCCAGCCCAGGTGAGGCTAAGCGGTTCTATTGGGGCCAGGAAACGCTCCCTGCACCCGACCAGCGACAAACGCCCCATAGGCAATGACCATCTCGGCCTGTTCGATTTGAGCCGCAAGCTGAGCTTGTTGATGAGCAACGATTGCTTGCCTGACTACAGGCATGGCTCTATCGATTGTGGAAATAAGTGTTCCGAGCTGTGACACGTCATAACCGAGAACTGGAATGTCTGGTGTTGCTAATAGCCCCTCCAAGTGTACTGCTTGATCCGAAAAAATTAAGAATGGCTTCTGCGCTAGGTAAGCAAAGCTGACTTCGTTTTGAAGCCAAGCCAACGTCTTCGTCAGATTTGTGATCGCTGAGACATCTCTTGGAGTCGCAATGCCCAGCAAACAATCCGCCTTCAGGATTTCTTCAATAATTCGTGCGGGCACCCGCCTTGGATCGGACTCCATCTCGTTGATTCCTACAGTATGGGTATCAAAACCCCACTGTTGAATGGTATGCACAACCAAATCGCCCAGAGGTCGATCTTCAACCCGATTACTACGACTAATGAACGCTCGATAGCGTGGAACGTGGACGACCATCAATGTTTGCGGTTGGCCTAATTTGACAAGTCCAACATCAACCCATTGCCGAGTTGTCGAGTTATACACAAACGTTGTTAGTACGACCTCGATTTGGTACTGCCCATCTGGCACCTCTGGTACCAGTATTTGACCTGCTCTAAGGAACTGCATACCTTGGGGCTGGATAATACAGTTGGCTTGATTCGTCACCATCTGGTCAGCCGGGTAGAAGTTTGTATTCCATGCGTAGCTGCCGATATAGATTGGCACCGCCAGGGGATTCCTGACGGTAAATGAAACGTATACAGTTTCTCCTGGCCAGGCAACACGCCTATCAAGTGTTGTCTGTAGTTCCCACGCTATCCAAGTCATATATCTTGATTGTAGTTAGGGTTGGCGTCGATCTGTCTCAGAACCTCGAATAGACCACGAACGCCGGAGAGACTTTCCTCTGCATCTGCCAGCGTAATCGGCCGTCTTGCTTAACCGAACAGGTTGGGCTGCTGTAAGTCGACCCTAGCGGAGGCCCTCTTCCCCCTTTGTGGAGTTCTGGATCCCATGGCGTCTTTAGCTTCAGGAGGCTGTGCGGTGCTAGCAAAAGCTCCGGGCCAGCCGCCGTGGGCGTCGATGACCTCGTCGATCTCCTGCATGAGGCGGATCGTCTCGTGCAGGGCGATGACGATGCGGTGGTAGTGGCCGATGTCATCGGAGGCGAGGGTGCGGCCCTTGCGGTCCCTCAGCCACTTCTCGCAGACCTGGTAGCCGCCGATGTGGAAGTTCCAGACGTCCTCGGGCACGCCGTGGAAGCCGACGGTGCCAGTTACCGCTGAGTCGGTGGCACCTTTCTGCGGCTTGACGGTGTCGATCCACACTGTGTTGTCGGACCACCCCACTTTGCCGACGACGGGCTTCTCGGGGCCTTTGAACGAGAGGGTGACGGGCAGTTGCTGCCCCCTCGTGACCTCGTAGCGCCACGCCTTGGCGGCCTTGTCGTAGCGGGCGGAGAGGGCCTGCTGCGCCGGCGCCTCGACGAGGTGGAGGGGGACGAGTTCGCCGCCGAGGCAGGCCAGCTCGCGGAACAGCTCCAGGTGTGAGGTGAGCGGCAGACGCGGAAAGTCGATCTTGAGGAACTCGGCGTAGCGGGTGCGGTAGTCCTCGCTGTGTAGGACGCCGTAGACGTAGAACAGGAAGTCCTCGGCGCCGCATGTCGTGCTGAGGTCCCCGCGACGCCCCCGTATCAACCTGAGTCCGAGCTGCTGCGCCACCCCAGACGTGGCACGGTCGCTCAAGTTGGAATCCGGGGCTTGGGGCAAGAGGCCATGTACGGCCTGCGAGTATAGCGGCGCGACGTTCGCCTCTTCCATGCAGTGGCGATCAGCTATGCGCCGGGTGATGTATGTGTTCGAGTAGTATCCATGCTTCGTATTACGGCTGAACATGAGGCCAAGCGGCGGGCTCTCCTGGCGAAACACCCCCATCTTGTCGCCGCGCATGTTGTAGACAACGTTGCTGTGCCAGTAGATCCACTGAAAGTCGAAGGGGCGGAACGTGTATGGCTCCGCAAGGTTGCGCACGGGCTGGCTCGCGAAGGCCCTTCTTGCTCGCCCCGTGTCCCACTGATAGTTCGAGGAGAAGCCATACTGTTCCTCCACGGCCGCATCGGGTACCGACAGGTCTGCAAAGCGGCGGATCTTCTTCAATAGATCGTGCCGGTCCTCATCAACTGCCAAGCCGTTCCGATTTGTCAGGACGCCTGCGCCCCAGCTCTTGAAGAAATCGGGTAACGCGGTCCACGTAGACCATTCCTCCTGACCGGTGGAGTCGTGAGGCACGAAACGCCATTGATTGTCTCGCGAGGGGGAAAGAGCCTGGGGAACGAGCGTGGCACGCGAGTGCGCTGCAAGAAAGTCATACTTCGATTGGCGTGAGCCGAGGACATCGCTGTACCCTACGCTGGTCCCGCCGCCATTCTGCGACTTGCGCAGCAACAGCGCGATCGCAACCGACGTGGTGATCTCGAAAACGTTCTGGTCAACCTCGTGCTGATCCAAAGAATGGGACTGCCCGCCGTGAAGATCCAAGACGTCAATGCGGCCGAAGGACCGATGTAGCTGGTATCGCATCCCCCGGAACCACGGGCCGCGCAGGTACGAGCTGTTCGTGATCAGCCCGACGACACCGCCCGTGGCGGTCAGATGGTGCGCGAACCGATAGAACTTCACATAGTCATCCTGGAGCTGGTTGCGGTTGCCGCGCTCCTCCATTCGGCCGTCGTCAAGCTCAAAGTACGTGTCGATTAGTCCGCGGATCCAGTCGTTCCTGTTCTGGGAGATGGTCGAGTATGGCGGATTGCCGATGACCACCGTAAACCGCTGGCTCCGCTTGACGTTGTTCACCGCCTCCGCCTCGTGCGCAAGTGCCGGGATCATGAACTCGAACTGCCCCGAGAAGTCATGCGCCGGCTCCAGCGCGTTCGTCAGGTAGATCCGCGCCCGCTCGTCGCTCTCGAAGCGGTAGCCGGTCTCGTGGAGCTTCAGCCCGATCTTCAGGTGCGCGATGGCGTAGGGCGCCATCAGCAACTCGTAGCCGTGCAGGCGCGGCAGCAGGTGATTGGGAACATAGTCGTTCCAGAGGTCGAGGACCTTCTTCTCGCCGTGGCCCTCGCGCTTCCACTTCTCTTCGAGCGTACGGCGGATGACCTCGATCGCCTCGACGAGGAAGGTGCCGGTGCCCGCGGCCGGGTCGAGGATGGTTACGAAACGATCGTTTGGCTTCACACCATCAGGGATCTTCAGACCCTCGTGGCGCTTGGCCATCTCACCCCAGATCGCCGTATCGGCGAGGCCATCGGCGAGACCGAACTCGGTCTGCAAGAGCTCGTGGACCGAGCGGACGATGTAGGAGACCACCGGTCTTGGGGTGTAGAAGACGCCGCGCTGCATCCGCTTCTTCGCGTCGTACTCCTTGAGGAAGAGCTCGTAGAAGTGGATGACTGGGTCTTCCTGCGGGTTCCTGTCGCCGAAGTCGCGGACGACGGCCTCCATGTTGGCGTCGTCGAGCAGCTCCACAACCTCGCTTACGCCGAGTTCGTCGAAGTCGATGCCCGCGCCGCGATTTGCCTTCCCCCGACGGCCGCCAATGTGGAGGAAGGTCTCCATCAGCTCCTTCAGGAAGGGGTTCGTGACCGGGAGCTGCGCCGCGAATCCGTCGGCGGTGTTGGCCTTTGGGTTGGTCACGCGAGCCGAGAGCAGACCGTAGGCGATGGTCTGGGCGTACATGTCCGCGAAGCCATCGGCGTCGAGGTCGTGGACGAGCGCCTCCTGGAAGGCCTTCATCAGCTTGGTGACGGGGCCGTTCTTGGTCTCGATCTTGAGGATCGTGTTGATCCGGTCGCGGATGGCGCGCGCCAGCTCGGCTAGTCTCACGGCCAGCGCCTTCGACGTGGTGATGACCTCGCGGTGGCGGAGCGTGAAGGCGGAACGCCAGCTTTCGCGCCAGCTTTCGACATCCTCTTCATCATTAGGCCAAGCAAGCTTTTCCGCGAGCACATCCGCCACCTGGTCGAGGTGGAGGGCGGTGTCGCGATTGTCCCAGCCGA
>JAUYPJ010000032.1 GCA_030697665.1 Candidatus Omnitrophota bacterium | reverse complement strand
GTCGAGCGGTTTGGGAATCGGGAACGGTTGGCCGGGGTGGCGCTGTACGCCGCTGACGGCCATACGCTCGCCTTGACGACCAGCCTCCCCCAGCAGTTCCACGCACTGCCGTCCCTCGCAGAGGAAGCCATCCAGGTCGATGACGCCAAGCACGGCCTTACCCAAGTCGGTCAGAAACACTGGCATCTGTTTGCGCTGCCCATGCGCCGGGATGCCAGCCTCCTTGGGGTCCTGGTGCTGTTCCACGATGCCGGCTACATTGAGACGCACGCCACGCAGCTCTGGCGGCAGAGCTTCATCCGCCTGTTCATTCACGTGTTGCTCATCTCACTGGTGACGCTGCTGATCGTGCAGTGGAGCCTGATCCGGCCGATGGCAAAGACCGTGGAATGGGTCAGGCGAATTCGGTCCGGGGAGTCGACCGAAGGGGTGTTGCCCAAAGAGGCGCTCTTCAGTCCATTAGCCCGGGAAGTCACGCACATGGCCAAGAGCCTGGTGGCCGCGCGGGCCGCCGCGGAGGAGGAAGCGAAACTTCGCCATGCCGGGGAGTCGCGCTGGACGGCTGAGCGGCTCAAGGAACACGTCAAGTCGGTCCTGCAGGGCCGCGCGCTGGTCGTCGTCGCGAATCGTGAACCGTATATGCATGTTCGCGAGGGGCGGCGGATTCATTGGGTGATGCCGGCCAGCGGGATGGTGACGGCGGTGGAACCGATCCTGCGGGCCTGCGGCGGGACCTGGATCGCCCACGGCTCAGGGGATGCGGACCGCGAAACCGCCGATGCGCAGGGCAAGCTCAAAGTGCCTCCGGAGACGCCGTCGTATACGCTCAAGCGGGTCTGGCTGACGAAGGAAGAGGAGGATGGGTATTACTACTGTTTTGCGAATGAGGGGTTGTGGCCGCTCTGCCACATCGCGCATACGCGCCCGATCTTCAAAGCCGAGGCCTGGGCGGAGTACCAGCGGGTCAATGCCAAGTTCGCCGAAGCTGTCCTAGAGGAGCTTGAAGGAACCGAGCATCCCTGTGTGCTGATCCAGGATTACCATTTCGCCCTCTTGCCCCGACTCATCACAGCCAAGCGCCCGGATGCGAGGGTGGCGCTCTTCTGGCACATCCCGTGGCCCAATCCCGAAGCCTTTGCCATCTGTCCGTGGTCGCGTGATCTGCTGGATGGCATGTTGGGGGCGGATCTGCTCGGTTTTCACATCCAGTTCCATTGCAACAACTTCCTCGATACGGTGGATCGTCTCGTCGAGTCGCGCATCGACTGGGAGCGGTTTGCGGTCAATCAGCGTGACCATCTGACCTTCATCAAACCCTTCCCCATCAGCCTGGCGGCCAATGATCTCAGCGGGCCACCTCAAACGCACACACCGGCATCGTTGCTGCGAGACAGCGTACTCAAGGAACTCGGCGTCACCGCTCACTATCTTGGAGTCGGAGTCGACCGCATCGATTACACCAAAGGGATCGGCGAGCGCTTTCGCGCCATTGAACGCTTCTTGGAGCAAACCCCCAGCGCCCAGGGACGGTTCACGTTTGTGGAATTGGGGGCCCCGAGCCGGATCTTGATCAAACGCTATCATGATCTAGGCGCTGAGTTGGATGCCGAAGCGGATCGCATTAACCGTCGGTTTCAGACCCGTACCTGGAAACCGATTGTCTTTCTGAAGAAGCACCACACCCATGCGGAGATCGCGCCGTTTTATCAGGCCGCCAATCTGTGCTTGGTGACCTCGCTGCATGATGGGATGAACCTCGTCGCCAAAGAATTCGTCGCCGCACGGGCGGATGCGCAGGGCGTGCTCATCCTGAGCCAGTTTACCGGTGCCTCCCGCGAGCTGCGGGATGCCCTGATCGTCAATCCGTACGACATCGACCAGACGGCCGAAGCGATTCGATGCGCCCTGACGATGGAACCAAACGAGCAGCGGGCGCGGATGGAGCGCATGCGGCAGACGATCCACGAGCGGAATATCTACCGGTGGGCGGCTGATCTCGTCAGCGAACTGGCCCGGCTGCGCCCGGCGCGGGAGCCCAAGGCTTCACCGGCTGCCCCCCAAGCCGTATGAGGCCGCTTGGCAGCGCGTGGCCGCGCCTGCAACGTCAGGTGGCGTGTCAGAGGCCCTTGCTGTTGCGGGGCTTGAGCGCCCGGTCGATGCGGAGGAGGAGGTCGTCGTGGTCGAAGGGTTTGATCACGTAGTCCGCCACGCCTTCCAGCTCAAAGAGGTCCTTCATCCGCTCGCGGGCGGTCAGGATGAGGATGGGAATCTTGCCGCGACCCAGGCGGGTGTTGAGCTCCCGCAGGCAGGAGTAGCCGTCCATCACCGGCATGAGCACATCCAGGATGATGAGATCCGGATGTTCCTTCTCGACGAGCTCAAGGGCCTGTTGCCCGTCGTGGGCGACGACGACGGCATAGCCGTTGGCCTGCAGGCGGATCTTCAGCGCGAGCGCAAGCTGTTGCTCGTCATCGACTACCAGGATCTTCTTCTGATCAGGCATGGGATGCTCCTCCTAAATGCGCCCAAGGATGCACGTTAACATGTGGGGGCGCATTTACCCTGCCTCGCACCGAGGGCCGTGCTCGGCACGAGGTGAGCGAAGTCGAAGGGTAACCCCTCGACTCGCTTTGCTCGCTCGGGGTAAATGGAACCCCCCTTGAATGTTATTGAGTAACGTAAAAACAATGGATACTCTTGACCCCGTGCGCTATGCTATGAGCCATGAGACCCCCCGGCAGCCCCAGTCAGCTGGAGCGGCGTCGCCGACGCGCCCTCGAGCTGCACAAGAGGGGCCTGACTCAGT
>JAUYPJ010000026.1 GCA_030697665.1 Candidatus Omnitrophota bacterium | reverse complement strand
AAAAAGAGCACGACGGCTGCCACATCCTCCGGGGTAACCAGGCGTCCGGTTGGCATCTTGCCGACCAACACAGCTTGGGCTCGCTGGGACATCCCTTCGTTCAAACCGGCCGGGATGACCGTTGGGCTCACGACGTTGACCGTCGTTCCCTGCACCGCCAGATCCGCCGTGAGAAGCCGTGGCAAGAACTCCATGGCCGCCTTGCCCAAGGCGTACGCGCCCAATTGCGGCTTCGGGGATTTCGACCCGAACGTCGAGCCGCAGAGGATGAGCCGCTTCACCGCCGAGCCAGACCGCCTGGCCCATCGGGCAAGCAGCAGCGGCACCTCGACCCCGTGGCGCAGATGCCGCCGGACCGCCGCCAAGTCGTCGCTCACGAATCCACGCGGCACCGGCGGGACGCTGAGATGGACCACGCCGTAGAATTGGCCGGGGGACTGGCGCTCGAGATACTTCTCAAGCGCTCCGTCGGCCTCGAGGTCGATTTGGTCGTAGACGAGCTGCGGGGAGCCAATGTTGGTGCGGGACTGTCGGGTCAGACAACAGAGATCGTACCGCTCGATCAGCCGACCCATGAGCCGAGAGCCGATGCCGCCTGTGCCGCCCGTCACCAGCAAGGCGGACCGCGTGAACGCCATTGATGGCATGGAGGGGATTGGCTGCGCCTCAACTACCCCCTGCGCTGACTGATCGGATGTCCCGACGACCGGTGCGTCCGTTCCTCCGCTGTGCAGGGCGAACGATGCCTCCGCCTCCAGAACCGGCCACAGCTTTGCGAGGTCGGTGATGACCACCGTGACTATGCCGAGGTTGCGCTGCTCATCAAACGATTTCAGCCGTCCATCCACGCGGACCCGCGTCGGATAGAACAAGGGCTTTGGAAACTTCGCCTTCACCGAGAGGAGCAGGCTGCGTCGCCCGGGGATGGACATCCCCAAGACCCGGGAGACGAGGCCGATGAGGAACGCGCCGTGCGCGATCGGCCGGCCGTACTCGGTGGTCCTCGCATACGCCGGATCGAGGTGCAACGGGTTGCGGTCCCCGCTGAGCTCGGCGAACGAGCAGACCTGCTGCTGCGCCACGTCCAGCTCGAAGCGGCACGCACGCTCGATCTCAGTCATCCCACCACCTGCCTGCCGTTGAGCTTCTCCTGGATAAGCTGCAGCGCCACGGCGAACGAGTTGAGGTCAATGGCTTCCTCGTCGGAGATCGAGATCTGGAACTCCTGCTCGATGGCGGAGACCAAGGTCAACTGCATGAGACTGTCCCACGTGAGGCACGAGAGTCTTGTCCGCTCCCGTACTGGCACTGTCTCGCCCACCATCAGCTCTTCAAAGATCCGCTCAAGCCTCTCGGCAACTTCAGCCATCGCTCCCCCTCACTTGCGCTACCCAGCTTGGGGCTTCTTCAAGGCCCTGGGACGTCACGACGTTCAGGCTGCCGCCCTTCCTCTGCATCTGATTCACGGTCATGCGGTTGATCCGCCGGCGGTAGTCACGGATGCGGGGCATGTCCAGCCCCTTGTGCAGGAGGTAGGCCACCTCCCAGAGGGTGTAATCGGGATTCACCGCCACTGGCTCTTCGATCCTCATGAACATCTGATCCAGGAGGCGAGAGGCCTCTGCGGCGTTCATCGTGGCGTGGGACCAGTTCAACCCCTGGCCCCGCAGCTGGTACTGCGCCGCTCGCTGGTGGATGGGGGTGTGGTGCAGGTAGTAGAACGGCTGCAGGAAGTAGAAGTCTAGCCCGGAGCGCGTGATGAAGGTCTCCGTCTCCTCCGCCGTCTCCTTCGTCTCCCCGGGGAACCCGATGATGAATGCCCCCACTGTGATGATCCCCTGATCCCTCAGCCATCGAATGCCGGGCCCGTAGTACGTCGTCGCACTACCCTTGTTCATGTTGGCGAGGATGCGATCCGACCCGGACTCAATCCCGAGGAAGACGCCCTGGCACCCACTGCGCCGCATTTTCTCTACGAGCGGCCCGTCTACGAACTGACACCGCAGGAACGAGTACCAAGGGATCTCCAAACCCCGCTCGATCATCAGGTCAATGAGCCGCTCGAAACGTTCCCGAGGCACATTGAACGTGTCATCCACAAAGAAGACGGCGCTCACGCCTGCGTCCTTTGCCCTCCGGATCGTCGCCAAGGCGTTCTCCAACTCCATGAGGGCCAGCTTCCCGGCAATCGTCGGATAGGAGCAGAACGCGCATTTGAACGCGCAACTTCTCGCTGTCCGCATGTGAATGACCGACCCAGGTTTGAGCCTCTCGAATTCCAGCGGTGTGGCGTTGACGTCATTCTGCTCGGCGGTCCGCTCGTTCATGTGCACGGTGCCGTCGGCGTCTCTCCAGATGAGGTTGGGGATCTGCGTCAAGCCCTTCGGCCACGCCCGGGCCAGGTCCAGCAGGGCTCCTTCGCCCTGGACATCGTTCACGAAGGCGTCGAGCTGGGATTCGAGGAGGTAGCGACGCTGCTGGACGTCGTCCATGTACATGAGCGTCGTGTAGACGTGGTGGCCCCCGGCAACCACGAACGCCCGCGGCACCCAGCGGCGGATCAGCCACCCCGCCTCCACGAGGTGTTTCTTCGTGAGGATGAAGGTCGTGCTGAGGACGACGATGTCCGGGTCGAACGCCTGGAGGGCGAGACATTTGTCCTCAAGGTTCTCGGAGTCCACGTAGTTGACAAGGAAGGCCTCGATGCCATGGCGTTCCAGATGTGAGGCCAGCAGCAACCCGGAGCAGAGGTACATCTCCCAGACGGAGAACGCCTCACTCGGCGCCAGCCCAAGCTCCTCCTTCAGATAGGTCACGTGGTCCACGAGCCGCTGATCCTCCGTCAGCACCCTCGTGTAGTTGTAGAGCTGCAGGACGGAGGCCCTCGCCTTGCCAGATGAGGGGACCGGCAGGGACGTCGGGGTTGTCACCACGTGCGCCAAGATTGCCACCCGTGTTGGCATCCGCTACCTCTCGTCTCTCGTGACGCTCGCCTCCGTCTCCAGGAGCACCTTGGTGAGGGCCTCCTCCACCGCCCGCCGGCTGACCTGCCACTCTCCACCTGGCTCCATTTGGCACCCAAGCGATGCCAGAAACCGTCGGGCAGGCACGTTCTTGCCGGTGTCGACGTAGGGACCCTGCAACCAGTCCCACGCACCCCAGTGCAGAAGTTCCCCAAGGATTACCAGCTCCACCCCGCGCCCAAAGGCTCGACAACTGACTACCAACTGCTTGAGCCGGACCAAGGTCTCGTCCTGCTTCCGCCCCGTCACCACCCCGATCGTGCCGAAGTCACCAAAGCGGTCTCGCAGCCGCACGGAGATGCAAAAGACCCCGCGCGTTTCCACCCATCGGAGCCAGTCCTCTGCAGAGAGCCGCTCGCCCGTCAGGGTAAACTGGTTCGTTTTGTTGATCAGCTCGAGCGAGCGGGGGTCCATGGCGGCCTGACGATTGAGCCGAATGTCAAGGCGAAGTTCCCTCAGGTGCTCCAGCGCCGCCGGTGCGCCATCAGCCGTGTGCACTGAGGACGCGCTGGGCAACCTCGCACGCCGCACTGCGCCATCGCTCCTGAGGCGGTCTTCCTCGCTGATGCGCCAGGCGCCGCACAGCTGCTGCAGTTCATGGAACAGGCGCAGCCAACCCTGACCTTCGCGGGGCGTCTGGAGGCACACCAACCCTGGGAGCTGGTGCTGAAGCTGGGCCAGCTCAGCAGGGTTATCATCAATGACGACCATATCCTCTGACCGGATGTTGAGTTCCTCGGCGATCGAGCGGATGTTGGCGGCTTTCGATTCCCAGTTGCACCGCCAAGCGGCAAAATCCTCTAGCCGTAACGGCATCTCCAGCGCCTCAAAGGCCGCCAGGGCGTCCTCGGGGTTGTTCTTGGAACACCACGCCAACCAGATCCCCTCGCGCTTGAGCTTCGCCAGGAATTTCTGAAAGATATAGTGGGGGTACCCTTTCCCCTCAGGTCTACACAAAATCTCACCGGCCCCTTCTTCTCCGATTACCCCAGCCCAAAGCGTACCGTCCAGATCGGTGACGATGACTTTCTTCCGCCGCAGTAGGGTGAACGCAGTATCGACGAATAACGTCGCCAACGCTCTACTGTCCTCAACAGAAAGCGGGCAGCCAGCTTGGAGCAAGTCGCGATAATTGAGCTGGGTGACGGGCGTACGAAGGAGCCGGATACCGCGTCCGACTAGCCCGCGCGCCAAAGCCCACGCCACACCTGACGCGGCCACCCCAATGGAGCCAAGGGCGAAGGGTGTGCAGGCGTCGTGCAGAGGCAGCCACGCGGCTGGCGGAAGGACAAGGTACGTTTCCGCCATACCACGCGCCGTCAACCAAATAATCAACTCCTGCTCAAGCTGTGTGGCGCACCGTTCGATCTCATCGACGCTGATCGCGCCCAGGGTTGCCCGCGATCTCCAGGACAGCGCCGGATGGATATCCTCCCATGATAGACAGAGTAAAGCGGGAGATGCCTGAAGAGATGTTGCGGTCTGCTCAAGCCCAGCTCTGAGTTGATCGTATCCGAATG
>JAUYPJ010000021.1 GCA_030697665.1 Candidatus Omnitrophota bacterium | reverse complement strand
AGAGGGAGCGACGCGCGAAATACCGCGGCAGGCCGATGAACAACACTTGATGGAACACCTCCTGATCATCCCGGCCAAGATCGACGCCACCGGTCAACTCGCTCAACTCCTGCGCCACATCCGGCATCGCGTGAAGCTGCTGCTGGAACACCCGCTGCGCGCCACGGATTGCCCGACGGGCCTCTCCTACACGTGTCACGGTGCGACCGATCTCATCCACCTGCGCCTGGTGAGCTGCCAACGCTCGGAAGACCTGCTCGAAGCTCGCATCTCTGTGGCGATCAGCGCCACCTACCGGAAAGACGACCTCGGGGGAAAAGACATCGCCGACACCCGGCACGTGGACGATCGCGGATATCGGCGCGGGCCGCAGGAGGAAGAGCCAGGCTGCGCCAACCGTCATGAGCCAGGCTCGTCTGAAGAATTGACGTCGTGAAATGCCCTCATCTCGCTGCACCATCAAGAGAACCGGCAGCCCCCCCAGTAGGTGCGCCCAGCCCATCACCCCCGCCGCCAGCAGGCCGGCCAGCATCAGGCCTGGAACGCTGGCGATGGCGATCGTCTTCACAAGTCGCGAGAGATGGCGCGTGAGGACCCCTGGCGGCTCAGCCGGAAGGTCAACGACCATCTCGACGACGGGGAAGGGACCGTCTGTCTGTTGGTGGACGCTGAGCGTCCCACCCATCCGGTGAATCGCGTGGACTGCGAACGGCAACCCAACCCCTTCCTCAAAGCTTCGTCTTGCGCTGAACAACCGCGGCAGGCCGGTCTGAGGGTCAAGCTGGCGCTGCTCATCCGTGAGTCTTCCTGGATTGGTGATGATGATCTGGACCCATGTGTTGCCCTCTCGGTCTGCCCCACGGTATCCCTTGATCCTCACCCGCCGTTCTGACTGAGGGAGTGTGACCCATGCGTCAATGGCATGGAACGCATTGGAGATCAGTCGCTCCAGCGCGGTATGGAGCAAGACGTCATGGCTGCGCACGCGTGGAAGGCCGCGACGGAGTGGCGCCACCTCAACGGGGAACGATTGGCCCTTGGTTTGCCACGGCCGGCCTGGTAACCATTTCTTGAGATTGAGCCATTCCAGGTGCTCTGAGAGGTCTGGTGCGAGGAAGAGACGCAAAGCCTCGGCATTCATCAGACCCCGGGTGACTTGAGACTGGAGAATCGATCTGTCACTGGCGATGGTGGGGGTAGAGGCGGGAATCGAGTTGACCATCGGCGCCATACGGCTGAGCACGGTTGCGAGTGCCTTGAACCAACGCTGATAGGCTTCCTCGAGGACTGCGATCTCCTCCACACGAAGTTCCTCAGATCGCTGCTCGTACAGTCGCTTGATGGCTGGATAAATCGTGTCGAGATACTCAGGCACCAGGCGCTCAAGTATCTCGCGTTGGCCCTCAAGCCGCTGCGCAAGCGCCTGAGGCAGTTCCCAACTCAGGAGTTGCAATCGGCCGGCGACGACTCCGATGAAACTCACCGGATCGACCAGCGGTCCACCGTGCCCTGCGATGCCTCCGGCTAACGTCAACCGATCTCGACGCGTCACAAGGTAGCCTACTCGCGGCGGACCGCCTCTCGCTCCTGCCTCTTCCACCGTCAGACCCAACAACCCTGGCCATCCCATCGCCCCGCTGAAGAGCGCCGCCCCCGCGAGGTCCAAGACTCTCAGCCTCGCGAACAAGCCCAGCGGCAGCCCTTCGACGAGGCTCAGGGCCAGCGCGAGGGCGAGGAGGATGGGAAGAACAGGTCGAAGGTGGAAGGTGGCAGGTGGCAGAAAAGCAGACAACCCGCTGGCCCTCTCAGGCTGGAGGGAAGCCTGCCGAGCTTGCTGCCACTGGAGGAGATCCGCCTGCGGGCTAAGATCAAGCCAGATGGCCAGGGGGGTCCAGGCGAGGAACTCCGCGGTGAAGACCGCGACGTTGGTCCAGAGGAGGTAGTGGTAGACGGAGCTCAAGAGCGAGGAGTCGGTCGTGGCCAGGCCGAAGGTAGCAAGACTGATGACGATGGCGTTGGCAAGGAGGCCAGCCAGATAGAAGAACGGTGGAGCGCGTGAGGCTTTGGGCATTGCAGCAAGCAAGTGCTTCCAGTGCACGGGCTCGCTGAACTCGGTCTTGGTGAGCTGGGCCGTCAGCCAGTGGCCCAACAGTTCATGGACGATAATCGCCGGCGCGAACACCCCCCGCACGATCCAGTTGGCCCACTCGTGACGTCCAAAGATGTGGGCCAGCAGCGAGGGGGTCTCCGTTCCCGTCACTTGCGGCACTGTGCGCCCAACCAATATTAGTCCAACCTCAACAACACTGATGAAGCGTATCCGGAGCAACAAATGCGGGAATCCTGCGCGAATCCTGGCTTTCCCTAGCGGTGTGCTCGCGAGCACCTCCTCAGGGATCCGGATCCGGTTGAGCTCCTTAGCGTGTAGGTAGACAAACTCAATGAGCTCATTTACGTAGGAATTTTGTCTTGTTTCGAAGTCTGGTGAGGCAACGTAGGCTTGATGAGCAGCCTCGAGGCGGTGGATAGATTCCACATCAAAATGTCTAGCCTTACTCCTGACGAACTCCGCAAGGATTTCCAAGCTCGGAATGTTCCTGATTGAACCGATGACCGACGTGACCTGCAACCCGCGCTGTTCGGCATGATCCTTGAGGTGACGGAGGAGGAGGGTATACAAGCCCCTTCGTTGAAACTCAGGATCAATGTCGACAGACAACTCCAACTGGAGTGATGCACCAACTCGACGAACATCAGTGGCCAGTGTTCCAACGGAAACCTCTCCTTGACTGACAAGCGGCAGTCCACTCTCTGGTCCCACAACCTCTTGACTGACAGCAAGCAAAAATTCTCCCCCTTGTCCGCTAATCTCTCTCATTCGGAGCGTGTAGGGCCGGCCCTCGACATCGAAAACCAACGTGCCATTCAACGCCCGAAGCCACCGCCCCCCAGCTCCTCTCCGACCTGAACCTTCCATCATCAACGCAACCGGCAGCCCAACTAGTCCCGTTGAGCCAGCACCGAAGGCTCCGTTGAAGAACCCGCCGAAGAGCTCAAGACCCCCGCCCCACCCCAGCGCTGCCAGTAGGCCCACGGACAGCAAGAAGGTCAACACACCTGGCACCAACCGCTGAGCCCTCGTGACCAAGTCCTGGAGTCGTCTCAGGGCGGTCCGCATCGCGACGGGATTCTCTCGATCCCAGTCCCAGAGAACATTCCCTATGTTCCGAAGGATGGGGTGGAGCGGACTTGTTGGCGGCACGCTTTGTGGGTGGGTCAGCAGCGCTTGAGCTTGACGGCTGAACCAGGCACGCTGGACGGGAGGAACCGCATCGAGCATTTCCCCGGCTCCCTCCCGGAGCTCTTGGAGCCATGTGAGCAGCGCGTGTTCTTGCTGGCCCAGAGGCTCTGTTGAGGGTTGGTGAGCTTCTCTGCCCTGCCCCGCGCTCTGGTCTGATTCCAAGGTTGAGCCTACTCGTGGCTGCTGTGGCCGTGATGGCCTGCGCCGGCGTGGAGGGGCGTTGGATTCCTGGGTTGAGCCACCCACTGCTCGCTCTTGCTGCTCCGGACTGGACTTCGCTGGGCGAACTGGCTGGTCGCTAGCTGACTGGGTGATGTGCGGCATCGCACGCTGAATCGCCTGCCTCACCAGTGAATCCGGCTCACGAGCGAAGCGCTCCGTGAGCGCTCGCTGTGCTCGATCAGCCCCCACGACTGCTAATCCATTGGCTGCGTCGAGCCGAACAGAGGAGTACCGATCCTCCAGGGCCCGGATGAGCCCGATGATGGCCACGTCTCGTTGAGGAGCGCCTTCTGGCAGCCCACGCGCAATCTGCGTCAGACCCTGAGTGGCAGCACGACGGACGGCTCCGACCGAATCATCGAGCAAGGACGTCAGGGCCGCGATCACTGCATCCCCTTGCCTGACACCAAGGACGCTAGCGACATGCTCGCGGACATCCTTGTTCCGATCCTTCGCGGCCTCCACAAGTGCGGCGGTTGCCTCCGGATCATCCAATCGGCTCAGGACTCCTACCGCATGGTCTCGGGCATACCACCGTACTGACCTCTGCCCCTGCTGGAGGACACGTCTCAGGGCAGGGATCGAGGCGTTGCCGAAGGCCACCAACGCCCACATCGCCCCCCGGCTGACGCTTGCAACCGGATCAAACAGTGTCTCTGCCAGGTCGTCGATTGCCTGCTCTGCTGCAGCCGGATCTCGTTGCGGCAGCCAGCGCGCTTGCTCGCGCAAGGTCTGGACGGCCTCGAGGCGGCCTTCAGGTCGAGGATCGCTTAGACTTGAAACGATGCTGTACCTACGTTCCGCTCCACCGATCCCCAACACCAATGGTCCCATCGCGCTGAAAAGATTCCACCCCCCTAGCGCCGCCAGCAGCCCGCTTAGCCCCACGCCGTCAGTGCCGGGTCCCAGCAGCGCCCAGGTCGCCAGGCCCAGCAGCAGGATGGGCAGCAGGCTTATGCTGCGTCTGATGAACTGCTCAATGAACTTCCTTGGGAGCACTAGCACCCTGTCTGGTACCTTCGCCTTCCACGTCGGGTCTGCGATGTGGCCGAGCCATTCCGGTAATGCGCCCATATCTCCGAAGTATCCGACCAGCACGTCGTGTTGAAACTTTCCAAACGTGTCTTGCGGGCTAAGGGACAAGGCCCTCACCACATCCAGCAACTTCACCCAATCCAGCTCGAGCTGAAGCGTTTTTGTCGCATTGACCAGCTTGCCTAAGAAGAGCCTCGCTGCGTTGTGCTCCTGGTCTTGAATGAGAGGATCTTCTCCTTGGTGAAGGCGATCGCACGTCGTGCAAAACGTGGGGCCTTCTGGTCCTCTGTCGGTGTGGAGATCCTCAACATCTCGATCTGTCAAGAGTCCGCGACGCTGCAACCACGCGAGCGCGATGACGTCACTCACAACTTCATGAATGGCTTTCACGTCTAAAGAGGCGGCTTCTGCAGAAAGCCCCTGCTCCTCATTGAGATAATTGTGTCCGGCTTCGTGGGCGATAGATGAAAAGAATTGCTTCATGCCTGAAAGTTGAAGCAGGTGGATGATATCGACCATAAAACGCGAAGTCATGGTACCCAAGAGAGGTGTGGTACCCAAGAGAGGAAACACATAGGCATGCAGGCTCATACGCCGCATAACAGCCCTGAACCCGATGACGCTAAAGAGCCCAAACTGCCGTTGAAGATCGAACAAGACCGCTGCCACATCATTCATGAGGCGGTGGTGCGGCTCAATATCGGATTTCGCCAGCAGTTGGCTTCTGAGGTAGCCCTTCCCCTTGGCTTCTTCCTCTTTCAAGAACTCATTGGCAGTGTGAGTCAGGTGCCTGAATGCTGCTGACTCAAATCTGATGGGGTTTGGCGACCATGCAAAGAGGAGGGCTGCTTTCACGTAGCCCCATTCGAGATCTTGAGACGCCACCTCAAGGAGCCTTGGCATTCCATCGGGATCCAACTCGGCGAGGAGCAGGGTGACACTGAGGAGGAACTCGCGGGGTCTGTTGCGCCACGCTTGCGGATCCCAAACCTTCAGCAATGCTGAGCGCACCGCGTTGCGTCTAACGCGCGCCAAGTCGTAGAGGGCGCCTTTGGCCTCCATCTGAATCGTGCGGGCTTGATCGCCAAGCGCGTGGATCAGAGCGGCGATGACCTCGTCTGTTGGGGTACGAAGCTTGCGGAGTGACTTCACGGCGTTGCCTCTGGTGGTGTCATCCGCATCGCGCATGACCGCTGTGGAGAGCGCTGAGAGAACGGTGGGCATCGGCGCACCCAAGAGCCCCAACGCTGAGGCGGCTACAGCGCGAACCTCCTTCTCCACATCGTGCAGCAAGAGATGGCGGAGGGCTGCGAAGGTCTCGAGAGGCGTGGTTGGCAATCTGACCAATTCCGAGATTGCTTTTATTCGTTCATTGGGATCTGGATCGTGCAGGCTCTTGAGTAGCGCGGAACGTTGATCCTGCAGTGTTACCAGCCCAGAAAGGGCCGTCACCGTCGCAGTCCCAGCTGCTATCTTGAACCACGTGCGCCGCGTGATGCCCGCTTGGCGCTGATCCTGCTGGCTCATAGCCAAGGCCATGACGGGAAGCCCACCCCACCCCAGCGCCGTCAGCAGGCCTCCGCCGCTGAGCAGCTCCGTCACCAGCGCGGGATCAAGCAGCGCCAGCGCCAGGGCTGCTGCAACCGCGGCAGGGAGCCAGCGCATCCATGAGGGCTGAGGCGCCTTGACAGCTCTGAGGGCAGCGCGTAGACTGAAAGTGGACATGTCGAAAAAGCGGTTCTTGAACGGGGCACGCCAACGATGGTTATCGCGTACGTTCCCAGGAGAGACGTTCATCAAGCTCCTGGTTGGCTGGCGGTGGGCACTCATCGGCGTTGCGCTCACGTCATTCCTAGTGGGGTTGTACTTCTCAAAAGCCGAGACCACAAACGAGAGCAAGGAGGAATAAAATGACCTTGGCCATTTCAACGGCGATAATTGTGGCGATCGTGCTTGGGCTGCTGGCCATCGACCGCTACCGTGAGAAACACGCACACCATTAGCCCCTCCTCGTTCTCCAGTCTCCCTCCTACCCTGTCTTAGCCACGGCGACACCGCAGGGGTGGCGGCATGCACCAAGGCTGCCGCCGCAAGCTGGCTGCCCACCAGCTCGAGCGTTGAGGACATCTCGAACCACGCCAGCAGCGCCACGCCCACCGCGATCACCGCCAGGCTGCTGCTGAGGGCGACGGCTTTCGCCACCCCCTGATCCTGAGGCGCATGGGCCTGGACAAAGAAGTGGGTGGTCACGAAGGCAAGCGTCAGCAGCACGGGAACGGTCAGCAGTGGTGTAAGCGCCCACCAATGGACAAGCGACACGAACGCGGCGAGCAGCGGCAGGCGGGAGAGGAGGAGGAACTGCGGGATTTCGAGCAGCGGCGTAACCAGTCTCTCCTTCCAGCCGATCTCACTATCGCGCAGCCGCTCGATCATCCGCGCGACACCCAGCAGCCCGACCTCTTCCATCCACCAGCTCAGCCACGCGCTTGTCTGCTCGCGAGTCCACCCGAGCC
Organism: Candidatus Omnitrophota bacterium; assembly: GCA_030697665.1. Taxonomy (GTDB): domain Bacteria; phylum Omnitrophota; class Gorgyraeia; order Aquiviventales; family Aquiviventaceae; genus JAUYPJ01. Next base: position 21,370 of record JAUYPJ010000021.1, on the reverse strand, counting down.
AGGCCCCGTACTCAGCGGTCGCCTCCATCGTGGCACTCGGGTTGGCTTCTTGCGAGGCCGTCTGCTTCCGTAGATAACCTGCCAGTCGCTTGGCCAAGAGCACCGCGCCAGAGAGGATCAGATACGGCCCAACGCGCTCCTGCAGGGATCCTTCCTGTTCCACGAGATGTCCCTGGAGGAGCTTCTGGTAGACGTCATCAACCAGCCGTTCGTACCGTGTCATAAGCGCCTCGACACGATTGACGAGTTCCCTCGGCGGCAAGACCACGATCCGCCGCTCCGGATCAAGCTCCATTCCCTGCAGGAGGGCTGCGTGCCAGGTCTTGATCGGTTCAAGCTTCCTCCGGACGTTCCTCTGGGTAACGGTTCTCTCGGTCACCAGCGCCCTGCGGCCAAGAGACTTCCAGTGTCGTCGCATGGACGCTTCGAGCTCCCTGGCATCGTCCGCAAACCGGCGTTCAAAGTCCGCTACGCGCTGCCGATCCCAAGCGCTCTGCTGCGCGACGCGCGCCCGCAATTGCTCAAGCGCTCTGAGACGCGTCGCCAGTCGCTCCGCAAGCCGCCGATACCGAATGGCAAGCCCCCCGGCCCTTGGATCAAAGACGATGGGACGCTCGCGATAAATTGGGCCAGCCAGATATTGCGCATCCTGAGCGGCTTTCATGAAGAGGGTCACCACTTGATCAATCACGCCTTGTAGTTCCTCACTTGAGACGCGTCCGACAAGTTGCGTCTCAACCGCCCGGGCGTCCTGCTCGTCTTGATCCACACGCGCCGCGTATTGACGCAACTCTTCCTCCATCTCGTTGAGTTGGTTGATATAGCCCTCGATAAGCGGGAGACTCGGTGCAAGGTATGCTGCGTCTTCTGGGTAACGGCGCCTAAAGTCGTCCTGCAGGAACAGTTGCGCCACGAACCGCCAATGCTGTTGGAACACCCGACGTTCCCCAGCAAGCGAGCGCGCATCTTCTCGCAGGAGTGCATGAGTCAGCTCATGGATAACGATGTAGAGAGAGGCGCCGCGCACCGGCAGCTTGTCGGCGTCGATCACGATCACGTTGTGCCGCACGTCAGGGGGATGGTCGGCGTGATGGCGGTCAGTCCGTCCCCAGGCCGTCCCTGCTACAGTCCCTTTGATGACATCGACAAGATGGTGCTCGCTGTCCATCAGCGACTTCAATTCAGGAAGATACTGCTCAATGATGTCCAAAGTCCACGCCAGATTGTGCTCCTGCTCTGGTGTGAGGGTCGCACTCCCGGGATAGAGAGGCGCCTCGCGGTGCACGGTCACCTTCGCTCCGCCAAGACCTTTGAGCACCAGCCAGGCGGCGCCACCCAGGACTACTTGTAGCGTGCGGCGGCGAGTCACCGCGGCTGGAGGCCCATCGGGGTCCTCCGGCGAGCGACCCAAGGTCAAGGCCATGACGGGAAACCCACCCCACCCCAGCGCCGCCCACACTCCTGCCAGCCACGTCGGATCCAGCCCGCCCAACCCCGCGCCGTCAATCCCCTGTCCCAGCAGCGCCCAGGTCGCTAGACTCACTGGCAGCGCGAGGGCCACGACGAGGAGAGGAATTACAAGCCTGATCAGGTCATCTCGGTGTTCTAACCGGCGTGGTTGAGCTGTCCGTTGCCATTGGCGATTGAGATTGACCACAACGCGCTTCACCTCCTCTTCGGAGATGCTGTAGCGGGTCACCAAATCGCTTGTCGAGGCGGTCTGGCCAGCCTTCAGGCGATGGAGGACAGCTCGTACCTGTCTGCGTTTCCATGTCTTCCACTCCGCGAGGAGGCGCTGCCATTCCGAGACTGGCCTGTGGCGAATGTTCCGTGGGGTGCGTGGAGCGTGAGGCCGAGAATGCCGCCCATAGCGACGGTAGGGGATGTCAGGGTGAGTTCTCAGGAGGATTGAGACCATGGGAAGGGTAATCCTAAGCTCCTGAGCAAGCTCCCTCTCGCTTAAGTTTGGACGTACGGTCACGAGCTCACGCAGCGCGGTCAGCACATTGGGCGTTAATGTTGTCCGGGATCGACCACCGGAGTGCTTTCTCAAGTACGGAATCTCGGGATGAGTTCCCAGGATCAGACTCACTTCGAGCCGAGTAATCCCCAGCGCCCAGGTGAGCCCATTCTGATCGAGATCCGGTCTGGCCAAGACGAGTTCGTGCAGCTTCTCGACAAGCTGAGCATCAGGGATCATACCTCGCCAACCACGAGGGGTACTTGCGCCCCCCATCGTCAATGCCACCAGGCCTGGCGCCAGGTCCACCGGGCTCGACCCAAACGCCGCGAGCAGCAACCCGGCGATATCTGTGGAAACTGAGGACGCCCCTGATACCCCAAGCCCCAGCGCCGCCAGCAGGTCCAGCGGCAGCGCGAGGGCGAGGAGGGCAAGCCCAGTGACGAGTGGTGAGTGGTGAGTAGGGAGTAGGGAGTGCCCAGCCAGGCGACGGCTCAGCAGAAGCAGCCCCGCGCCCACCGCGCCAGCGAGGAGCAGCAGCGGCAGCATCGCGTCTAAGTCGCCAAGCCACGGCAGCGTCGCAAGGATGGCTGGCAGCGAACCCGTCACCCCGCCAGGACCCCTCGGAGATTCGACCACCATCTGCAGCAGCCTCATTTCCGCGCGCGGACTCAGATGTAACCACCGCGCCACATCCTCCACCACCTGTTGCTGCTCGGCCAGGCTCGCCGATGGGCCTGCCATCTCACGCACTCTGAGCCGCCAAACCTGGAATGACCCCATGAGGTCATCGCTGCGCGCGAGTGCTGCCGGGATTCCTTCTCTCCTGCCGGAAGTGGGACCGGGGCTCATGAAGACATCAGGCAACCCAGGCCCTTGCGCCTCACGAATCATCCGCTCAACGTACAGGCCCAGCAGATACCGCTCCAGGGCCTGGATCGCCCTACGACTCTCCTCCAGCCCGTATTCAATGTGCTGCTGTTGCAAGAACTCTGCGAGAAGCCGCAGATCACCAAGCCCTCCAGCGAGAAATCGCGTTCCTTCCTCCGGTCCCAACTCATCCATGATCCCATCGAAGATGGCGTCCAGGTCAACGTGCTCTCGAAGCTCCGCGTCTTCCTCGAAAAATGTGACAACGAGGGCCTTCAGCACGTCCACAGCTTGGATTCCGTCACGCTCTGCTTGCATGAGCCAGTCCAGATCGATCGTCATGGTCTCAACGCGTGGGCTGCCCTCGGTGTAGTGGGAGCGTGTAGCGGCGCCTTGTCCGACTGCTCCCTCAGACTGAGACAGCAGTGGCCGCAAGCCGCGTCGGTCTGTCACGACAACGTTAGCCAGCTTGGGATCTGCGACAAAATAGTGCCGGCCCAGCTGATGCCACATCCGGATATAGGCGCTGGCCATCAGTCGGTAGAGTCGATTGACGCGCGCTGCGTACACCTCTGCGGCGATCCGCCCTGCTAGACGCTCAGCCCGTGCCTGCAGGACCGCCTCCTCCAAATCGTCCCCCTGCACAAAAGCCTCGGACATCACCCACACCCTGCCACGACCAGGCACGCCGATGTGCTCCCGCAGGCCGACGCGGGGATGGAGATCCCTCTCAGCCAATTGCTTTGCCACGCGCTCAATCAGCTCGAAGTGCCCGCGGCCTTTCTCTTGCGTCAACTCGTCATAGGCGGGCCTGCCAATCTTCAGGGCGACGTCGAGATGCCGCTGCATGCCGGGCTCACCGGCGAGGAGCAGCTCACCGTTTCGAAACCGCTCTTCTTCAACCGGCACCCGCACATGAAACACGAACTTATAGTTGCTGGGCCGCGTGATGAGCCGAGCCACCACCCGAAGCGCTCGCTGAGGCTCTTCCCCCATTATTCGGACCGTGCGGTCCAAGAAATCCGTCTGAGCGATTGCCTCAAGGATCGTCTTCAAGTCTGTGGGGATACTGCTTTCCCGCACCCAGGCGTACTGCCAACCGCCGCGCTGCCTTTCCTGGGAAAACTCACTCTCCTCCCCCGTCGTTGACGCTGCCATCACGAAGAAGGGCGGCAGGACGGTTCCGCCGACGTTCATGAGGGCCAGCGCAAGCAGCCCATCGACGGCGCTCCCCGGCCCGCCCATTGCAAACGCCAGAGCGGGCAGGACAGGCGCCAGCACGAGAACGAGGAGGGCAAGCCCAGTGGTGAGTGGTGAGTGGTGAGTGGTGAGTGGTGAGTGACCAGCGACCAACCGCAAGAGCAGCCAGAGCCCCACGCCGCCGGCGAGGAGCAGCAGGGGCAGCATCCCTTCAACGCCGCCCAGCCAGGAGAGCGGGGCGAGCAGCGCCGATACCGCAGGGCCGTGCGATGAATCGCCGGGAGACAGGGACTGTCGGGGTCCCAGCGCAAATCGCCGCGCGAGATCTTCGACTCCGTTGCGCTCACCCTGCTCTCGCAGGCGCGTGATGAGCGCCTCAATGGCTGTGCGGGCATGCGGATCGAGCTGATCCAGCGTGCGGAGCTCAGCCGCCTGCAACACAGCGGCCACTCTGGTCGCGGCGGGCAGGCGCGGCTGGCGGAGCTGTGTTTCGGCCACCGCGGTCAGATGGCTGGCGATACGGTACGTCACCGCGCCATTGATGATCTCTCCTTCCCAGTTTGTGAAGCCGCCCTGCCGTAGTACCGCGATTGCCTGATTATTGAGATACATCGTGATGCGATGATCCCCTTCCCAACGAAACATGGGCTGATTCTCATAGACCGGCCCATAGAAGCCGGGTGCGTCATTCCCTTTCTGAACTGAGAACCGCTTGTTGGGCTCATCCCAGATAAACGCCAGCTCTGAGCCGAATACGGCATCCCAGTCCCCTGAGGTCGTCCCCATGCGAATCAGCGTGGCGCCCCGCTGAGCGATCACCTCTCCATGGCCCTGCGTGTGGTGCCAGGCAGGAGTCGGCAGATCCGTCAGGAGTGATTCGGCGCCGGCGCGTGGCAACGCCGGGAACGGTGGGCTGCTGCGCGCCACCAGGGCCTGCGCCCTTCGAGATGAAGCCTCGGAAAGCATTTGACTTGTCGAGAGTGCCTCGACGGCCTCAGCCGGCGTGAGGTCATCAGCCAGATAGGTCACCCTTGTTGTCTTCCATCGGCGCAGCCAAGCCGGAAGCCAGCGCTGCAACCATGCTGCCTGATCCTCCTCCACCGTCCGCAGCGTCGAGCCTTCGAGCTTGCTACTCGCTCTCGGCACAACCCTCAGTTTGAATTTGACGGCCGTGATCCCGCCTCTGCGAAGTTCGGCAGACACCGGTGTGGCACGGGCTTGCTCCCTCAAGAGCATCCGGAGCCGGCGCAGGAAGGGCCGTTCCTCCGTCAAAGGCCGCACGGGATACCGACGTCCAATGGTCAACCGCTCCCAGTACGCTCTGTCGATCAGCTTGATGCGCAGGCGACCATCTGCGCTCGTGATGAGCCTCCAACCATCCGTTTGCCAATGCCAATCTTTATCGGGCAACGAAGCGAAGAATAGCTGACTATCGAGCGCCACCAACAGGGTGGGGATCGACTCCTCCACATCCCACACCATCCCCAGCAACGGATCGGTCGACACCTGAGCACGGCCGAGAGGATTGTGCGTTCCTGGGGTATAGGTCCAAGCAGACAACCTACCGACTCCACCAGTGTCCCATCTCAGCGTCCAGGTCTCTTTCTTCGTCCGTAGGCCGCTCCTGGTCTTGCCGATCAGCATCTGAATGTCCCAACTACCATTGGTGTCCACTTCGATGGACGCTACAGGGCCAAGCGTCTTGCTGATCATGAGCGGATATTGCACGGCTTGTCGTCGCCACGGGGCCGGTAACACTTCCAACGCGGTGCGCATGCCGGGCGGCGGGGGGCCGTGGGCGGCCTGTTGCGCCGGAGGCAAACCGCGCTCATCCTCCGGTCGGCCAAGCATGAGGATGATGGCGCTGAACAAGCTCGGCTCACCAATCAATGGCAGCCCTTCGAGCATGCGCATTCCCAACGCCGCCGCCGCGAGCCCTGTACCATATTGGTACAGGGCGAGGGCGAGAAGACCGAAACCAGCCCATGTCAGCCACGCGCGCCGCGCGCTACCTCGGCCATCCGACGATATCCCGGTTCCCTTCGGCGCGGTCAACTCCTGAATGATCTGGTCGATCTCTCTCTCCGGCGCGGTGACTCGCCGCAGCGCGTTGATGGTCTCCCACAGATCGGGGAAGTCGCGCGCGTCCATCTGCCGCTCAGTCGGCGAGAGGTCGCGCTGCGCCGGGAAGATGGGAAACAGCCCGCGATCCTCCGCCAACAGCGGCCAGAGCAGCGGCGCGCGAATCGCCTCCTCCAGCAGCGGGCGCAGGCTGCTGAAGGAGGGGGTGCGGGTCGAGGCGGTCAGCTCGTCGATCAGGCGCGGGAGGATCGCGCGGAGCGTCTGCTCGCGCGCGGTGGAGGCATCGTCGGAGGCGAGGGTCGTGTGGAGGAGCGTGCGATGGGCCAAGCGCAACAACTCGCCCCTCGCCGGATCGCGTGTGGCCAGCCAGTCGCTGATGGCCTCGCGCTGCGCCGGCAGGAGGCGTGCGGCATCGAGGAAGTGCCGGAGAGACTGCGCTTCCAGCAGGAGGGCTTCGATGGCTGCAACGGGCGCTGGGGGCGCGCGGGGGCTGTGGAGCCGCAGGAGCCGCTGCGACCAGGCGCGCTCCCACTCCAGTTGCAGCAGCTCGCGGCTGCCCGCTTGGCCGGTGGTGAGCGCCTCGACCAGCGCCGGATCGAGGGTAAACTGCGCGGCGGCGTCATCGTAGGAGATCAGCCGGCCATCCGCCGGCCGCCCGACACGGAGCGTGCAGCCGGGACACGCCAGCGAGGCCATGCTGTTGGTCACCGCCGAGAAGGCCTCCCAGACGACGCGTGGGACGGCCGGCGGCTTGATCCCGGCCCGGCCCTCGGCCGTGAGCGGCACCACGCTTCGTGTCGCCCGACCATTGAGCATGCCGTGCAGCAGCGCGACCCCCCCGAGCGCGACGAGCGCCAGCGGCTGCCAGGCGCCCACCCCCCAGGCCCACAGCCCCAGGGCGAGCTTCCCTTGGGTGAGGCCCAACACTGTCGGGCTGAGGAAGATCGCCAGACTCCGCTCCTGCCAGGCCCGGATCCCATGCCCGGCCCAGAAGGTCAGCGGGTAGACCAGCCACAGCCACTCCGTCGGCAGCCCCGCCGCCAGCCCAAGGTAGAGCCCCACCGTCTCCACCACCCACGCCGCGTAGCGTGTGTACACCCAGCCCGCCCGCGTCCTCGGACTGAGCCAGGAGCCGCTGGGACGTCGCCGAGACGGCATGAGAAGAACCACCCGTTCTACCTCCCGCTCCAGCACGTCACGCCCGCCACGGAGACGAAAGACCGGCGCGGTTTCCTCTGGGCCGACGACTCTCCCATTCACCCAGACCTGCGCCGGATAGAGAGCGCGTGCCCGCAGATCAAGCAGATGCTCCCTGAGTTCGGCGGTCGAGGTCCTCCAGGGATCGAGCCACACCCTGAGGAAACGCATGAAATCGCCTACGGTATTCCGGCGATCATCGACGAGGAGATCACCAGTCACCAACTGCTCCAGAAAGCCCAACCCCGCCTCCTTGGGGAGCACAACCGGCCAGAGACCTTGCTTGCGGGCTTGTTCGTAGGTCAGCGGGATCCCCATCTCTGCAAGTCGAGCGTTGATCGCGGTGATCGTTGCCGGCAAGAGTTGAGACGGCCGGAACACCCGAATGAGCTCCGCGGGATGCCCGCGCGCGATCGCCCGTCCTATAAACGGCGCCCCATCAAGCGCCAGCCAAGGCTCATGCAGCCAGAGCTCAGCAAGCGCTTGCGGCAACAGTGGTAGATCGCGGGCGACGTCGTGGAGTCCTCGAATCCGCAACTGCCCGGCAATGAGTCGGTAGACGCCCACCCAGAGCTGCGGCCAGCGCTGCGCAACCTGCTCAAGTTCAGCCAGCTCGTGGGACGCCCGCGCGAGGAATGCGGAGGTGCCCACCTCCACCCACGGCTCATCCAGCCAGGTCTGCGCCAATCGCTGCAGCAACGGTTGACTGCGCGCATAGGTCAGCGGCGCGCCGACCCACGCCACCTCCAACCCCCGCAGCCGGGTGCTGATGGCTCGCTCGATCCGCGGCCAGTGGCGCTGCCCAAAGCCTCTGATGAAGTAGCCTTCGTGTTGCGCCCATCGCTCCAGGTCCTGCCGCGTATGCTCTGGATTCGCAAACCAGTAGTCCGCAATCTTCCGATCGTAATACGGCAGGAGCCAGTTCTGCACCGTCGCCATCGGAACGCGCAATCGTGCGGCGATCTGTTCCAGCGTCAAGCCTTGTTCTCTCAGAGGACCCGCTTGATCGCGCAGTGCGGGGTCCCACTGTTTCTTCGGGCGACCGAGCGGCTGCGACGTCTGCTGCCGCAACCGGTTGAGATGGTGCGTGAGGAGCGCAGGCTTGATCCCCAGCACCTCCCCGATCTCCATCTGCGTGAGGCGCCGCTGTTCCAGGCGGACTCGATGAAGAAGGCCCCATCGAGCGTTGATGATGTCTTGCGCAAGCCCTCGAGACGCCAGCTCGCTCTCCACCTCACGCAGCAGGGCATTGAACGCGTCCTCTGTGAGCGCATGAAGCGCCGGGAGTCCGGCGAGCCGTTGCAGGAGCGCAAGGTTCACGCCGCTGGCCGGACCGCCTGCTCTTCCGGCATAGACGCCGCGACGCTTCAGCTCCCGCAAATCCGACCCAAGGTGTTGGACGCTAATGCCAAACTGTTGAGCCAACGCGGTATTCGTCGGAAGCCGCTCTCCACGCTCACGGAATTGCTGCAGGAAGGCGGTCAGCGCAGCGAGTCGCTGTTGTCGCCTGGCGACATTCTCCTGGATGTTCCCCCCACGGGTGGCCGCCACCCAGAAGGCGGGCAGCCCTCCGAAGGCGGTACCCGCGTCCGCAGCCATGCGCCCCGCATCCAAAGCCGAGACGCCCACCCACCACAGTAGCGTTGAATCAATGGTGACAAGCACAAGTCCGGCCGCCGCAGCCACGGGAAGCCAGCGCCGATTGACAGTCCTTGGCAAATGCTGTAAGCTCACCATCAGGAGGTGGGTAAGCCAATGAAGGAGGCTGAGCAAGAGCTGCTGAAGCGGATATCGATTAATCCCCAGATCTGTGGCGGTAGACCGTGCATTAAGGGCCACCGAATTCCCGTCGAACTCCTTCTCGACCTGCTCGCCTCCGGCGTATCTCCCGAAGAACTGTGTAGCCAGCAGTATTACCCATCCCTGACGCTGGATGACATTCACGCCTCCATCGCGTACGCGAATCAGTTGGTCCGCAACGAGGACATACACTTTTCGGAAGAGCTCGCGCATCCGTAGCAGCAGTCGATGAAGCTGTTGGCCGATGAGTCGCTCGCGGGCCGGACGCGCGTCTTCCTTCGAACCGTGGGCCACGACGTCCTCACCATCGAGCAGCTTGGTCGCACCGGCGCCAAGAACGGCGAGGTGCTTGCTCTCGCCAAGATCCACCGGGCGATTGTCGTCGCTGAAGACCGGGGGTTTGGGAGTTTCCGGGATTATCCGCTTGGAACGCACGCGGGGATCATCGTCCTGAAGGTTCGTGGTGCTGAGGACTTCGATGCCGTGCATCGGCGGCTTCGCGAGGCGCTTCATGCGACCCCTGCCCGGCAACTCACCGGATCGCTTCTGATCGTTGACCGCACCAAATTCCGTCTGCGCCGTCCGCCTTCCTGAACTTTCCGCCACCGCCGCCAGCAGCCCACCCAACTCCACGCCGTCAATTTCTGGCCCCAGCAGCGCCCAGGTCGCCAGGCCGAGCAGCAGGATCGGCAGGAACTTTCCAAGCAACCCCCAGTCAAACAACCGATCTCTCATCGGTATGGCTCGCCTTTCAAGAAAGCGTATCGCGTGAGGGATAGACATCGTGCGGTTTTGGGCGAGCAGTTTGGCTAACTCTGCTGCCACCTTTGGAGCCGCGAAGGAAGTACCGGGTTCACGTTTGAAAGGATCTGAGGCCGTGAGGTAGAGAAATTCCTTCGGACCGTAATTAGAGATAGTGGTCTTCTGAAGCATCTTAGGAATCCCAGAAGCAACATAGAGAATGTTGTCTAGGGGGGTGTGAGAAAAGAGCAGCATCTCGTTCTGGTTCCCAGCAGCCAAGACGAAGACGACACCCTTCCTACCCAATTCTTTCACTCGCCTAACGTCCCAGTGGCCATGGACGAGCTCTGGGTTTGAGCCTTCTGGTACGCTGGCGTTGACGATGAAGATCGTGTCAGGGTGCTTCTGCACCATCTGCTCGATTTCATCGAGCACCCGAGTCGGGTTGAGAAAGTCGAAGTCAATCGGTGGGTAGAACGCCACATTCGTCCCTGTCCCCAGCGTATGTTCTGCCCGCTTCCATACAGCAGGTCCGTGGTAGGAATAGGCATAGGAGCCTGTAAAATAATCCACAATCAGAAGGGCCACCTTAGACTGCTTTACTCGCTTTGGTGGAAGAGTCTTCTCTCTACCCTTCAGGAAGCCAGAAGCACGGAGCGCATCGCGGACCTTCTGAGGATCCAATGCGCGTAGGGCTATCTGGGCCTCCCCGCGCAAGCCCGGGTGCGGATCTTTGAAAAGGACACGGAGAAGGGGTCCAGCGGCGCGGGGGTCACGAATCTCTCTCAGTGCTCCTACAACGTGACTGCGTACATAAGTATCCTGATCATTGAGGGCGTGAAGGAGGGACTCCACGGCGCGAGGATCTTTCAATCGAGCTAATGACGCTGCGGCATTACCACGCACGACGGCAGCCTGATCATTGAGGGCGTCAAGGAGTGCCTCCAATGCTCGAGGATCTTTCAAATCACCTAACAATAACGCAGCATGAGAACGGAGCCCCACATCAGGGTTTCTAAGATCTCTGAGGGCCTGCAAAAATGGGTCGCTGATTTCTGGCTCATGGATCTCTAGCTCTCGTGTGATTTCTGGTCCTTGTACCCGTGTTGAGTTCCTCGAACCAAGAAACTGGTAGGCAAGGCTGAAGAGGATGCTGCCAACACCTATTGCACCGATCGTCGTAACAACTTGCCGTCTCGTTAGACCCTCTTCCCCTACCAACACCGCAAATGACGGCCTTCTCAATCTCCGCGCCCTGGGGGCGTCTGACACTTCCTCTAACACTTTCCTAGTAGGTGCCACCACGTTGACCAGCCCATGCGTGATGATCGCCGTGCTGAGCATCAGGCCTGCCAGACCAGCCACGGACAACACGACCCCCTGGAGCAGGAGCCCTGTCGCGAGAGCCAGCGTGTTCGCGAGCACGCCCACGATGGTCGCGATCCGCTGATCGGAGGGCGCATGGAGCTGGCGGAAACCGCGGACGAGGCCGGGGATGCCAAAGACATTGAGCGCGATGAGGGGGACGAGGAGGGCAGGCGTCAGGAGCGCGGAAACGCCCAGCCACTGAGTCAAGGCAAGGAACGAGACAATCGTGGGCACGCGAGCAATGAGGAGGAACTGCGGCAGCTCAACCACAAACCGCCGCAGCTTGTCCTTGAAGCCGAGCCGGCCCGGCCACAGCAGTCGGAAGAGCGCCAGCGTCACGCCAAGCTCTTCCTGGGGAGCCAGCAGCCAGCGCGTCTGCGCCTCAGAGAGCCCCAGATCAACGCCCACGTCAGAGGTCTGCGGCAGCGTCGCGCTGGGACCTCTCCGTCCTTCTTGGAAGCCCTCGATCTGACGCCGTTTCTCGGTCGCCGCATCATAGACTTCCTGATCGATGGTACCGAGTTGACCCAGCAAACGCCTAACGTCAGCAGCACTTACGTCCGTTCTGGCAAAAATGACCTGCTGAGCCTGTTCATACAGTTCACGTTGTCTCTCACGCAGTTCAAACCAACCCGACGGGGTCGTAAGCGGCAAGTGGCGGAATTCGTCGGCCAAGCCCGCAAGGTGTCTGAAGTGTTCCTCGAGCTGGTCTTGCCGCTGGAGGCGCTCCTCCTCGGCCAGAGTACCTAGCTCAGGCTGCGGCCGTGGCGGCTCCTCATCACGCAGGCGCGCAAGCTCGATCTCACGCTGTTTCGATCTCGCAGCCTCCTCCACATGGTCAGAGGCCGTGTTCACCGCGTCGAGGAGGCGGGCGATTTCATGAGCATCCGCCAGATCCCACTCGGCGAGCGCGTCAATGACGCCGTTCGCTTGTTGGATGTCATTGTCCGCCTCGGTGGCAACACCATCCAGGGCGTCCATGGCCTGTTCAGGATGGTCGGCCACCACCTGGATTTCGTCTCGGATGAATCTGGCGGAGTACTCGATGCGCGAGACGAGTCCCTCGATCCGTGTGTCGATGTCTTGTCGTGCCACCTCAACAGCTTCCTCCACCTGCTCCTCAGCCTCGTGCTGCTGGTTGAGTAGCTGGGCCATCTCTTCAGCGATACCCTCCACGCCTGCCCTGCCAAGCCCGGCGAGCGCGTCAATGATGCGATTGGCTTGATCGACGTAGGGTTGCTTCAGTCCATACCGCTCGCCCAAGGAGCGTACCTCAACAACGAGGGAACGAAGTCGTAGGATGTCAGTCGCCAAGGCCTTGAGTTTCTCAACGATGACTCGGTGGATCTCTTTCAACTGCTCACGGACCTCTGCACGCACCTGATCAGCGGCCCCAACCACCTGGGCTTGGAGCTGAGTGAGTTCCACGTCGAGCGCGGTGAGCTGAGCCAACGCGTGATTGGTTTGCTGGATACGGGAAACCCCCTGTCTGAGCAACTCCTCTACGCGGTCCACAGTCTGCTCAGGATGATCAGCCGCCACCTCGATGCGCTGGATCTCATCGGCCAATGTGGACAGGGCGCGCACCTGTTGCCGGATCTGTACAATCAACTCAGCAACACGCCGAGTCTCCTCTGAGAGAGGCGCTAGCTCAAGCGCCTGTTCTCCAACCCCGAACGGTGCATCCGGTTGCAGTGGTCGCTCTTCTCGCGTCAGCTCGATCTCGCGAGCGCGCTGCTGGGCTTCCTCGACTCGTGGAGGCTCTGGGGCGGGCGGCGTCGGAGAGGTTGGCGGAGGTGTGGAGCGCGCGAGGTCGATGTGCCGCTGCTTCTCCTGAGCGGCGGCGTCCACTTGGGTCATGGCTTCGAACAGCCGCACCCGCAACTGCGTGATGGTATAGGGCATCAGGTCGAACGCAAGCTGCCAAGAGTGCAGAGAATCCGTCGCAGGGAACGCGCGGGCATGCAACGCGTCCCGCTCAGCCAGGGACTGATCGAGCTGAGCCTGGGCAGTCACAGGATCCGATTCGTCAATGCGCGCAATGGCTTGAGCCAGCGCATGGAATCGCGCGACGTCCTGTTCGATCTCGGCCAGGATCTGCGACACTTTCGCTGAGATGGCCTCGACGATACGCTCATCGGCGCGCACGCCAAGAGGTCGCGCCTGCACGATGAACCCAGCCAGCTCCTCGATGGCGCTGCCCGGACGGCCAGGCACCGCGATGGCCGCGATATCGGCAACCACCTGCGCGATGTGTCGGCCCCGCTGCGCTTCTTGTCCCTGGGGGGTCTGCGCGATCTCTCGCTGTTTGTCTTCAACCACTTCTGCCAACTCTTGGACCTGGCGGTCCAGCGCGCGTTGAAGTGATTGCAACATCCCTGCAGGGAGTCCCAACTCACTCAGTCGCCGGAGGTCGTCTTGGATACGCTCAATGACCAACTGAGCGTTGCCACGGCGCACCTCGAACTCAGCGATGGCATCTGTGCGTTCTGGAATAAGATCCCTAATAGCTATCCTCGACGCAATCAGGCTTGGCATCCAAAACCGATTAACGTCATTGAACAGCTCGGTTCGAATCGCTCCCTGGATGAGCGCCACAGCTTGGCGGACGCGCTCATCGGCCACGAGGTCTTGGTTCGCAGGCGCGCCGAGAAGTTCCTGGAGACGCCCCTGCGCTTCGTCGGGCCGACCGGCCACCCGGATGGCATTGATGTCCTGGATCAACTGGTCGAGACGGCGCTCTCGTCCTTCTTGCGACGCTGGCGGCGTCGGGGGTGTCGGGGGAGTCGGCGGTGTGGGTGGTACCGGCGGCGTCGGGGGTGTGAGTGGCGTCGGAGGTTCTTCTGGACCTTCGCGCCCTTGCAGGATGCGGAGCAGCTCGCTGAGATACTCGCGCCCGATCGCCTGCCAGAAGGCTCGCACGGCCTCTTGCACGCGAGGGTCGGTTCTGACGGCTGGGGTGGGTTCCGCTGCCAAGAGTTGGTCAAGTTCGCCGATCGCCTGATCGGGGCGCCCCGCGATCACGATGGCTCCAATGGCGACGAGCAGGCGGCGAACCCCTTGCTCTCGCTCAATCGCTTGCCGCGCTCGCTCGCGGACGCTGTCGAACTCGACTTGCAGCGCACGGACCGCTTCCGGGTTCACGATTCCCAACCTGCCAAGCTCCGTCAGGCCGGCGATCGCTTGACGAATCCACCACTCCCTGAGGGCGATCGCCTGGCGGTGTCTGATCAGCGCATCTTCAGCGACTTCCACCAGACGATCGTCAGTAGGGAGTCCAGCCACCGCCTGCCGGCGCTCCTCAAGCGCCTGCAACGATCCGCGAATCCTCCTGACCAACCTGACGGCGCGCCGCATGGCGCGGTAGATGACGCGGGCATGAGTTCTGGCATAGGTTCGAGGGGCATCGCGCTTGACTTGACGGTAGAGCCTTCGAAGCCTGGCTGCGGCGTTCGTTTGGCTTGGATCAACATCGCGCATCTGCGCGACGAGCAACGTGGCGGTGGTGATGCGATTCCGTCGATGATCTGCCTGCCGTGCGCGGGCCGTTGCTGTTGGACTGGGCGCTGGCGGGGCGATGTGAAGGAACTCCGCTTGCCTGGCGTCATAGATCGGCCGCACGAGCGCACGCGCCTCCTCCGGAACTTCCCGCAACAGGCCGGCAAGCCGGGCCTGGGCATCATCAGCCAGGAGATCGACGGCCAGCAGCCGCTCAGCGAGCTGAATGGCTTCTGAAACCATGCGCTCACGCGCTCTGGCGTCCTCCACATCCTCCGGAAAGGCAAGCCACAGCCCCATGGTCCGGCGGGCTTCCTGTCTGGCGCCGATCTCAGCCTGCACAGCGGAGCGGATCTCGCGCGGCAGCTCTTGCGCCTGGCGGCGCAACCGACGGAACGCCCCCCTGACCCCTCGCGGAGCGGCGGTCAGGTCGATCGCCAGCAACTCACGCAGCAGCGGGATCGCGCGCGCCAACCGCAGCGTGCGGCGCCTGGCCTCCTGCAGGGCGCTCAGTCTAGATGGAACGTCGTGCCGGCTTGGACGGGGCAGCCACCACAGGAACGCCGCAGTCACTCCACCCATGAGGAAGAGGGTGATCCACAACGCATCGAGCGACCCAAGGGAGCTCCAGAGATTCCCAACGAACGGCACGCTGAAGATGAGGTTCGCCCCTGACCCACCCCCGCCTTTGCGCCGCCGGCGCTCCAGCTCATCAAGCTCCTGCTCTGTCGTCGCCTCCAGGATCCGTCTGATGTCCGCCTCGGGCTGCTCGCGGATCTGGCGCTCCTTCATGCGAACCGCCGGCTCAATGGACTGTTCAACCAGCGGCCGCAAATCCGGATGCTGAGTCAGCAGTTCCGCGACGTCGCCAAGCAGCGCTCGAAGTTGAACGGAGGCATCACGCTGTGACGCATCGAGGTCCACGATCTGAGCGGCCAGCCGGCGCACGCGCTCTTCAAGCTGCCGCCGAATCACCGCAAGCGCCTGCGCCGACTCTTGAGCGACCAATTGCTGGGCCGCGGGATGGGCCGGGACAGTAGCGAGCAGCCTGTCGATTTCCGCCGCCGTATCTGCAAGCTCCTGACCGTTCAGCCCTTCCAGGTGGCTTGCGAGGATGCGGATCTGCCCGACGATGGGGGCTGCGAGCGCGCGGGCTTGTCGGCGTTCCTGTTCGATGCGAACCATTTGCAAGGCCGCCTGCACGGCCTCCTCAAGACGCGGATGGCGTTGAGGCTCAAGACGCGCATCGGCCAGCCGATCTCGGCGTCCCTCGATCTCATGAGGGGCCTCGGCCAATTCCTGATCGGACATGGTGGCCAGGTCGCGCACCACGGCAGTGATTCCTTCTATCAGTTCCTGAACAGAAGGCAGGAGCGCTTCGCGACGATCGCGCTCAGCCTGAATCGCACGCTGCGCCTCGCGGGCCACTCCCTGAGCCGCTGAGTCGCCGGTTGTCTGCTCTATGAAGCGGGCCACAACGGCCTCTAGGGCATCGAGTTGTTCATCTTCAAGCTCAAGCAACCTCCCTGGTTGCGCGTGCTCTTGAATCCACGACATCGAGCTCCTCACGTTCCGCTCGCGAGCAGCGGTGGCGTCCCGACGCGCGCGCTCGGCTTCGAGCGTGCGCAGCGCCGCGCGCGCCGCCAGCTCGACCTGGAGTCTGGCATCCGGATGCAGGCCATCGGCCTGGTGCTGGAGCGCTTCGACGCGCAACGGAAGCTGGAGGAGCGCCTGATCTCGCAACGCCTCTACGTCACGCACGAGATCCGCAATGGCGTTCATCAGTTCCCACGCCCTGGCCAGATCCCTCCGACGGGCCCGTTCCGCTTCAACGGCGGCCAACGCCTGCGCGGCCAGCTCCTGCGTGATCGGATCGTCAGACGCGCCATCGCGCAGTCGCTCAACAGCCGCAGCGGCATCCTCCAACGCGCGACTGCTCATGAGGCTACTCACCCGCGCCATGTGAGCTCTGATGCGTCCATGGATTGCTGAGAGAATGCGCTGCTCCAACTCCTGGAGGTGAGCGGCTGTTTCCTCAGCAAATGTCGGAGCCTGTTGTCGAAGCCGCACGATCTCCTGGAGGCTGTCCAGCAGCGCTTGGTCAGACAACGTCTCGATCTCGCGCAGGCGATCGTAGAGGGCGGCAAGGCGCTCCACGGGCCTGAGAGTCCTGGCGTGGGGCCGTCTGAACCATGGCGGCCCGGTGATGCGAGGAGCCACCTCCTCTGGAGCCGGCTGCGTCCTCAAGCGTCGCCCGAAGAACCACAGGAGCACGATCAGCGCCGCCGCCATCGAGCCGGTCGCCAGCAACAGCATGGTCAATGACACGGGCATCCCCAAGATCCAGATGGGCGCAAAGCCGGCTAACAGCCGGGATGGCGCGAATCCGCTTGGAAGGTGGAAGGTGGAAGGTGGAAGGCTTTGGCTCGAAGCCTGGAGCTTGGAGCTTGAAGCCTGGAGCGAATTCCTCGCGACACAACTTGGACAGACGATGGCCACGAGGCTGGTGCCATACGTCTTCAAGAGATCTGCGGTGAAGTTGGCTCCGGCGTGCATGCCGACCGACGTCCCCCACATCGCAGCGAGCCTCACCAACGACGAGAGGCCGGGCGCAGCCTGCTCGAGCCACTGCCCCACGAACAGCCCCGCAGCACCTGCGCTGGCCCCAACGAACGTCCCAAAGGCGCGCCGGCCTCGGGGATGAAGCCGACCGAACACCACGGCATTCGCCAGCACGACGAAGGGCATGACAGCGCCAACGAGCAGATGGTGCCCGAACAACCAGAAGCCGAGGATGATCGGCAGGCGGAAGACGAGCTCTTCCACGACCGGCCCAAAGGCGAAGCGGGTGAGCCGATCGGTCACGCGTGGCGAGAGTCCGAGCCGGTGGCCAAAGATCCGCTCACCCCACCTCCGAGTGACGTCAAGGGTCGCCAAGAACGCCAGGCCTCGCCTGGCGGTGCGATACGATTCCTGATGGATGTCCACCGCTAATTTGGTGAGCGCCGCCTCCCTCCGCGCCCGCTCAACGTAGGGTAAGCCAGGCCACGCCGCAAGGTAGGCAGCGAACGCACCGGCATGGATCTGTTGCCATTGCCTCGACAACGCGCGGCTCCTCAAGGCGCCCCCCACAGACCAGGCCATGCCAACCCCGAAGATGACGAGCAGGGTCAGGCCGAACGTCGAGGGCTTGAAGTACAACACCCCGGTCAGATGATCCAGCAGCGAACCTGCTTGAGGAAAGTCCAACAACCATCTCACGAAGCTCCCGAGCGGCGAAAAAAGAAATCTCGACAACATCCCGGTCCACGGCTCAAGGGTGATCGCCGCGCTGAGCGCCACCAGGAAGACGCCGCCCCACGGGAACACTCGGCGGTTCACCATTCGGTTCAACGAGAACGGGATCGCCAAGATTCGCCGGATGAGCGATGCAGAGAGGAGGGCCGTGAACGCCCCCGCGACGACGGTCCCCCACGGAACTCCGAGGTTCATGAGCCAGCCGGCCTGGGAACTCACCTGCGCCATGCCGCTCCACCATCTGGACAGGCCCTCAGCCAGCGCATAGGTGGGCGCGCTCAGACCGGAGAACTGCGCAGCGCTGAAGATGGGGGTGATCGAAAACCAGATGAAGAAGATGAACGCCCCGGCCCAGAATCCCCGGCTCATCTGCGCCACGAGCCTGGTCGCCTGATCCCTGGCGAACTGAGGCCGGACGGGGCGGCCCAGCCGTGGGCTGGCCCACCGCCAGCCACTCCTCATGCCATTCAACAGCCACTGCGGCCTGATCAGGAAGGCCACGCTAGCGAGGAACGCCAGGCCGGCTGGAGCCCACACCGGCCACAGTTCCCCATGCCACCCCCCCACGGCCAGCAGAGCGCTGACCGCTGCCATCCCACCGGCAACGACCCGGAGGTGATTGGGGATCCGCGCTCGCCACCAGGGAAATGCTGCGGCGGCATCGTCATCGGGATACCACGTCCGGCCTTGGGCCGTCGCCATCAGCGGCAGCAAGGCCGTGCCGACCGCGAACAACAGGCCTCCCGCAACGTACAACAGCAATGAGAACGCCGGATCGCCGTGGAGCCCCATCATCTTGGCATGCATGAGCAGCTCCAGGCTCAGGAGCGACCAGGCGTATCCGATCACTTTGCCGATCAGATCGCCGGAGCCTCGCGCAAAGAAGGTCCCAGGTCTCACCATCACCAGGAACGGGCTGAAGAGCAGGCTGGAGGAAAAGCCCAGCGGAAGGATCATCATCAGCACGTTGAGCGCATTCAGCTTCTCCCACATCACGTAGACGTTGAAGACCGTTAACAGCAGGCCGATGAACTGATAGAGGACGTACGACCGAAACAGGTTCGTTCGTACGCCGGCTCCAGGGTTTAACGTGCCGATGGCTGGGGTGTAGGGGCTTCTGAACGCCGCAGCAAGCGACAGGCGGTCATTTCTTCCCGCGCGCACGCCACGGTCAAACTCGTAGGTCATCGTCTGGACCGCGGTCATGAACAGCAGGGGGCCCGCGATCAGGAAGATCGCCAAGCCTCCGAGCTGCCACCACCCCCAGACTCCGCCAACAAGACCGTGGAGCGCAAGCCCAAGCCCCGGCGCGGTCAAGAACAGCAAGGGCAGCCGCAACCCCGGCAACCTGGGAATGAAGTTCGTGTAGAACCACATCTGGCTGAGGCCTTCGACGAGCAGCCTGGTGGAAAACTTCATCAGGTCATTGACCCGCGTGCTGAGCCATCGGGAGACCCCGACAAACAGCCCGGATTCGCGCACAGCGGCCATGAGCGCATTGAGCGTGAGCACCTGGTTAAAGAGCATCCCGATGGTAAAGAAGATCAGGCTGATCCCGACAAACGGCGAAAAGCCCCACATGACGGAGAGCGGAAACAGGATCAGCGTGGCCACCGCGTAGGGCGAGACGAGGTAAAAGTCCGCCGACATCCCGCGGGATTCGCGCTCAAAATAGGAGACCGGCCCGAACTCCATGAGCAGCTGCTGGATCGGGTCGTTGATCGTTTGCAACAGCCCGGCTGACCAGCGGGAAGGCGCCACCCATTCCAAGGGTGAGTAGGACTCCCGCATCCGCACATAAAACGCCTGCGAAATGGCGAACACCGGCCGGAAGCCCAGGCCAATGAGATTGTGGACGTTCTGAAGGACCCCCCAGTAGTCTTCGCTCATCGCCGGTGCGTTGATCCCAAGCCCAATCAGCCCAAAGAGCCGTTTGAAGAGGGTGTTGTTCGCCTGCTCCGAATCCAGGAGGGAGGCGGTCCGAAAGTCCGCCCAGGACAGCGCCCGCAATGCCTCCCAATGCAACACCGCCTGCCAGTTCGCCCACCCGGTGCCCGTGAGGTACGGCTGGGCGCTCTGCTCATTGGAGTGGCCTGCTTCCCCCTTGCTGGACGCATCCCCGATGTCCGTTGAGGTGAGGCTGGTGTTGCGCCGGGCCACCATGACGGCGAGATTCGGACGGCTGCGCATCCGGTGCTGATCCACCGCCCAGTCCTGGAGGTTCCCCAACGTGGAGAAGTCGTCTATCACCTGGATCCGGCGCAAGAACGGCAGCTCCTCAGCCACGGCATACACCGTGTTCATGGGGGCGGCTTTTGAGCGATGCGCCGGCGGAGAGCCAAAAATCGAGTAGGCGCGGGCTCCGGGCGCTACGTGCTCAATGAGCCGGGCGAGCTTCTCCCGCTGGCTATGTTCGCTCTCTTCGGTCATCGGCATGGCGCCGCTTGCAAACCGGGCGGCTTCGCTGGGCTGCAGCAACCACCGAGTCGAGTTGCTCTGGAGGTAGAAGACCATCCTGTCCGCCAGGCCTTGCTCAGCGGCTTCCCGAGCCATTCTCACGAGCAGCGTGGACGTCATCAGGGCGTTGTCGGCGTTCGGCATCAGGGCGGTGGCGCCGGTCCGAATGACGGTCAAGATCCGGTCACGCAGATGCCAGCCGAACCTTAGCTCAGGCGTGTCGAACGCGCCAAAATACAGATCCGCGTTGCCGGTTGCCACGAGTGCCAGATCATCGAGTTGGCTCAGCTCGAACAGGCTGGTGTGCATGTCGCGCTCGGCGGTGAACAGCTCCACCAACCAGTCCCTCGCATTGGCCCGCGTCACGCTGCCGCCCGGCCCCGTGCCGAGACCTTGAACCCGCGCGTTGGTCAGGATATCTTGGAGGGGAGCCACGGTGCGAAGATCGCTGCGCATCAAGAAGTCATAGCTGTTCATCACCGCGTCGGCGGCGGCTTGCGCAGTGGGATGCACGAATGCCAGCGATCTCAAGTCCCCAATCGACGGAACGAGGACGCCGGTCTTGTCGTGGCTGTGGCGGGAGGCGGTTTCGTCGTCAGGGCCGAAGAGGCGGAAGCGGCGCAGGCGAGGCCCGTAGGTCGGGATCATCGTGAAGACCGACCTGAGGAGCTGTCCAACCCCGTAGTGCATGAGCGAAAAACCAAGAAGACCGAAGATCACCATCCCGCCGGCAAGCTGCCACAAGGGCCGACTCGCACCGGGGAACCACTCAAAGCTGTGCCCCCCCAGAAAGAGCACCGCCGCGAGAAAGCCCGCGTGGTGAAGCCAGTTGATGGCGATCGTGCGTGGACGCCCGACGTCCACGCTGGGCCGCAGGTGGTAGTACGCCGAGACCGCGAA
>JAUYPJ010000015.1 GCA_030697665.1 Candidatus Omnitrophota bacterium | reverse complement strand
CGGTGGACCGATCACCGGGACGAGCCTCGATGTCGGGACGGGCACGATCACCGGGGGGCGCCTTGACGTGGGGATCACCGGGACCATCGTGGGGGGGAGCCTGGAAGTCAACAGCCTCAAGACCAACCGGGTGGCGGTCCGCCACCCGGGGGCGGTGAGCGTGGAATCTGCTCTGCTCTTTGACGCCGATGACCAGGATGACATCCCCGCCGATAAGAGAGTGCTAGCTCCGGATTTTCTCTGTGACAACCAAGTCATCGGCTGCATCAATGCCGACGAGATCGCCACCGATGCGGTGGACAGCGACGAGATCGCCACCGGTGCCGTGGGCGCTGACGAGATCGCGACCGATGCGGTCGATAGCGCTGAGATCAAGGCGAATGCCGTCACGGCTGCGGAGATCGCCACCGATGCCGTGGGATCGGATGAGGTCCTCAACAACTCCCTGACCGCCGCTGACGTGGGTGAGAATGCCGTCGGAGACTCAGAGCTGTTCGACGGGGGACCCTGGAATCTCACCGCGATTCTCACGATCACGGGGGCCGGCATCGGCTTTGGCACCTCGACCCCTGAGGCGCAAGTCGGAATCGTTGGAGGACTCCGGTATCGGCCAAGCGGTGCGCCGTTTGCCTGTACATCAGCCAAGACCGGCGTGACGTACTTTGACAGCACCAGCCACCATCCTTTCTTCTGTAATGGCACAGCCTGGGTCGCTGGCCGCACCGGCCCCACCGGTCCGACAGGCCCGACTGGCCGCACCGGCCCCACTGGCCCCACAGGGGCTACGGGCGATGCCAGCACCACTGCTGGCCCGACTGGCTCTACTGGTCCCACCGGTCCGACAGGCCCGACCGGCCCGACTGGCCCCACAGGCGACACGGGCGCTACCGGCCCAAGCCCCACGGGTCCAGAAGGTCCAGTCGGCCCAATCCCAAAACTGTGCTATTGCCTGTGGTGTAGGGAGGGCGACAACCATGGGATTTTTGGGCACTCGTGTGGTGACAATGGCTCCGTCGCAGGCCCGAGTGATGCGGCGGACGCTCCGGAGGGATGTGAGCTCAATGTGAAAATCGTCGCCGCTGGAGCACCGTGCGGGTGGCCCTATGCCTACTGCGGGAACGGGGTGTGCGAGCTGAGCCTCGGTGAATGGTTCGGCAGCTGCGGAGATTGTCCGAACCAGTGTGGAAATGGAACGTGCGACCCAGAGGTCGGTGAAGAGGTTAATACGTGTCCCGGGGATTGCCCACCAGTGTGTGGGGATGAGATCTGCTCGCCGCTCGAGATCTGTTCGGTCGACTGCTCTCCGCCTTCGGACGATTGAGACTGAGTGCTCTCCGACTTCCCTTGCGTCAGACTCCTCTGAGGCCGTGGTTCTTGGGTGTCTTTGCGCTGGTGATCACCGCTGCCTACGCCAACAGCCTCCAGGGTGGTTTTCACCTGGACGACTGGTACGCGCTTGTGCAGAACCCCCACATCCGAAGTCTGGCGAACATCCCGCGCTTCTTCATCGATCCCCAGACCACGACGGTGCTGCCTGAGAACAGGGACCTGCGTCCGATCCTGCTGGTCAGCTTTGCGATCAACTACGCCCTCTCGGGTGAGGCCGTCTGGAGCTACCATCTCCTTAATCTCCTCTTGCATTGGCTGGCCGTGGTGCTTGTCTTTCGCATCGTACGCGATCATCTGTGGCTTGGCGAAGACGCCGTTCCGCTTGCCGCCGCCGCAGCCCTCATCGTCGCCGCGCATCCGCTCAACACCGAGCCGGTGAACTATCTCTACGCTCGCTCCGCGCTGCTGACCGCGGTCTTCTACCTGGCCGCCTTCGACGCAGCCATCCGCGACCGTCGCCTGGCGAGCGCAGTGCTCTTGACGCTTGCGCTCCTCACGAAGGCGATTGCCGTCACGTTCCCGCTGGTTCTTGCCGGCTACTGGTGGTTTGCGCGCAGGCAATCACCCCAAGGCCAATGGCGAGGGATACCGTGGGGATTTCTCGCGACGCTCGGCGCGGTGGCCGTGGGTGGCGGGGTGCTCTACCGGCTGTGGCTTGTGCCTCCCGAGGCGATCCAAGGGACACACGAGGCGGATGTCACCCCGTGTCTACCTCATGACGGAATGGTCGGCGTATCTTTACTACCTTCGCCTCTTTCTGTGGCCAGATGCGCTGGTCATCGATCGAAGCGACTATCCGGTGGTGCGCTCATTCTTCGAGCTGCAGGCATGGGGAGGCCTCGTCGGGTTGCTGGTGCTTGGGTGGTTGGCTTGGCGAGTGCGCCGACGCTGGCCGGCGCTCAGCTTCGCCGCGTGGTGGTATTTCGTCACACTCGCGGCAGAGTCCACCGTCTTTCCGCTCGCTGAGCCAGTGAACGAGCATCGCCCCTATCTGGCCATGCTCGGCCTTGGCACCGCCTCAGCGTTTGCCCTTCGAGGGCTCGCGCGAGGCCTTGAGCGCATGGCGGGGCTGCGGCGTGGGCTGCCTCGCGCACGCCACGCCTGGCCGTTTGCGTTGCTCGTGACGCTCACGACGACGGCCCTGGGCACGGCCACGTTCCTCAGGAACCAAACCTGGCGCGACGACTTGACCCTCTGGCTCGATGCGACCAGGAAGGCCCCCAACAATCCGCGCGCGTGGCTCAACGCTGGAAACGCTGCGCTTCAGCGAGGTGACGTCGAACAGGCGCGCCCACTATTGCTGGAAGCGCATCGTCTCCATCCCTGCTATGCCTACGTCCAGATGAACCTGAGCGTGCTCGCATGGAAGACGGGCGACCTGGAGGAATCGCTGCGGTGGACCGACGACGCCGTGCGTTGCCGGCCTGGTCTTGCGCTGGCGCATTACTACCGAGCGGCCGCGCTCGAGCGGCTCAGGCGGCTCGACGAGGCGCTTGAGGCATATCGGCAGACCACGCAGCTTGACGCGTCCCATGCCGACGCCTGGTTCGCGCAGGGCCGCTTGCTGGAGGTCCTCGGTGAGGCCACGGGGGCCGCACGGGCCTATGAGAAGGCGCTTGCCGCCAATCCTCTGCACGCTGATGCCGCGATGCGGGCCGGGCTTCTGTACCACTATCGGTTGCGCGATCCGACCACAGCGATCGCGCACTACCGTGCGGTGCTCCGCCACATCCCCCAACACTACGGGGCCCACTACCAGCTTGCCATGGCGCTCCTGCAAAGTGGTAGGAAGGGTGAGGCGATCCGCGCATGGCGTGCGTTCGTGCCGCTTGCGGAGGCGGCTGGCGACCGGGCCTCTCTCAAAGGCGCGCCTGGAGAGTTCCGCGCAGCCTTGTCGGACCCTTGACGGACTGAAAGGGCACTAGGGGGCCCCGCCACGCTTCCGGGGCAGTTCAGGCACGTCCATCGTCCAGAGACGCCGCTGGGTCCGGTACACGACGACCGCCAGCGCCGCCACTGACACCGCCAGGATGGCGGGACTCGCCCTTTCCAGCCGCTGCCGGAACCCTTCGGAGAGGATGAGGAGCGCGTTGATGGCCAGCAAGACGATGCGCGCCTCCGTCGGGCCGATGCGGAAATAGGCGAGTTGGAACTCGTTCGTTACGTTGAACGCTAGGAAGGTGCTCACCATGAGGGTGGCGTAACAGCCCATCAGCAGCAGCACGTGAAGCCGGTACGCCTCCGGGACAATCCATGCGTATCCCCCTCCCACCGCGCCCAGGAAGACGAAATCCAGCAGGTGGTCCATGTAGTAGCCCCATCGCACCAGGCCGGTGTTGCGGTAGCGCCCCACCGCGCCGTCAAAGAGGTCGGTCACGTACTGGCAGAGGATCACGGCAGAGCTGCCCCACAGCCAGTGGATGTCCTCCGTGGCCAACCGGCTGCACAACAGGATCAGCCCGCTCCAAACCAGCGACAGCAGGGTCAGGTGGTAGGTCTGCAGCCACGGTGGAATCTTCGAGACGCACCGCTTCACCAGGGCTTGCTCGAAGCGGTCCAGCAGGGGTTTGCCGACTTTCGCGTTGCCTGCAAACGACCGCTCACCCATTATCGCTTCGATAGCATCTCTTGGATGGGAACTCTGGGGACAGGTTGACAATGAGGATTCACGAAACGCGAGGGATCTCCGAAGGGTTAACGGTACACGTCGTGAGGGCCGATGTCATGGTACAGGACGTGATCGCCCGTGAAAAATTCAAACAAGATTCGGTGGCGGTAGTCGACCGAATACGACCACAGGCCCTTGAGTTGGCCCTTCAAGGCGTGAGTCTTCAGACGAGGATCGAACGGGTTGGCTCTGAAGAGGAGGTCCTGTTCGTTCGCCAGCCGTTGAACGGCTGGAGGGAGCTTGCGAAAGGCTCGTTGGAAGTGCGGGGTAACGGAGACGCGGACGATTCGCCTGACGGGAGGGGGATCGCTCAGAAAAGCAATT
Source organism: Candidatus Omnitrophota bacterium (assembly GCA_030697665.1). Classification (GTDB taxonomy): domain Bacteria; phylum Omnitrophota; class Gorgyraeia; order Aquiviventales; family Aquiviventaceae; genus JAUYPJ01. The sequence goes on along the minus strand of JAUYPJ010000015.1, from coordinate 24,609 downwards.
CCTTCAAAGACCGAACTGATCGCGTCTTGCCCAAGCGGTGGGCAAGCCGTCCTGCCTCGACGAGTTCAAGCACGTCTTGGGCCGTCAATCGCCGCTTGGGCTGCTGCACTCCGACCTCCCTGAGTTCCAACGCATTCCAGGGAATCCGAATGACGAGCTCATCGGCTGTGACTGAAACCAGTGGCTGGCTTTTCATGGCAAACCTAGTGTAGCACGAATGGCGCCTTGCAGCAAGGAATTCCGAATTCAGCGACGGTCAGGAAACAGAGGGGGACCACATGAACCGATCGAGGACGCTCTACGTCCTCGCGGAGGAAGGGGCAGGGAAGAGACTATGGAAAGAGTGGAGGCGTCCCTGCGGGTGCCAGGCTCACCGGGGAATCCGTCCCCGGTGCCGAGGAGACCGGGTGGATGACGAGCGCTGCCGTTGGATACGGTACTGGGTACCAGAGGGACAGTGACGAGCAGTCGGTGGCAGAACCTGGTGCGAGACGTTCTGCTATGAGGTGAGACTCAGCTCGGTTTTGAAAGGCAGGACGATTGCGGGAAGCGGCTGGTCGGATCGTTTCAAGAAATTGAGGATGGTAAACCCAACGACCTCGTGGGTCTGGGGATCAAGACGCGCAATCACCCCATCTCCGACCTCGTCAGAGTCTACATCGGCTCGCGGAGGGCCTTGGGAGACATAGAGGATGTCAGCGTCCTTATCGAAAAAGTACTGGAGCGTGTCTTTCATCGGGGTCTGCCCGTTCGGATCCGCCGGGTGAGGTACGCCGTGAGCACAAACCGACGGGCGTCCACTTTCACAACAACGGCCACGTATTTGCCGCCCAGGATATCCGCAAAATACTTGTAGTGGACCAGCACCGTGGGGTCTTCGGTGCTTTGACGCAGGACGTCTGGTACACGAACATCCCCGGTGCCGAGGAGACAGAGGGCTAGAGGAGCGTGAAGAAGATGTCGCGGGTGAGCCCCGCCTGCTCCACGATCGCCAGGAGGGTTCCTCGAGGGATGTCTTTTCCGTAGGGCACAATGACGAGCCGGACTTTGCCGCTGGGGTCTTTCTTGACGAAGGCGCGGTGGCTTCCTTTTCCTCGTTCCGGCGCTTCGTTGAATCCCGCCTTGCGCAGTGCCCGAATGATCTGCTTGGAGGACAGCGACGGAAGTCGCATCACGCCAGAGCGATTTCAAGAGGGGCGGTATAGCGCGTTTCAGCGAGCAAGGCGGGCTGCACGTCTTCGAGGATTCCAAGCCGCTTGGCATTGACAAGATAGAGCTCGACCGCTTCTCCCAATGCCCTCCTGGCCTTGTCAGGAGTGGCTCCATACGAGGCCACCCCAAGCTCCGGACACTTGGAGACATACCAGCGGCCTTCTTTCCAAATGATGGCAGTCAGGTGATATCGCTTCATGCTTGTGTTCAAGTATAGCAGGCAGATGTTCGGAGAGCAAGCCTTGCGGCCATGGGTGTCGCAAGAGGGAAAAACCGGAGGCGTCCCGCCTGGTTGCCAACCCCACGCTCAGCGAGGAAGCCGCAGGGAAAAATCGGGGATAGCCACTGACTTCCCCCTCAGTGGGAACAATGGCGGGGAGGTCACCATCACCGCCGCTGCGCGAGGAAGGCGTGAGGCGAGAGAATCGGGATGCCGCGGAAGCTCTTGAGGGCGAGCAGGTGCTTGTCGCCGGACACGATGGCCTCCGCGTGGGCGCTCACGGCGCATTCCAGGACCCGGTTGTCGCTTGGGTCTTGAGCCACGACGGCCAGTGTGACCGTCGGTTCGACGTGTTCGCTGAGGGCTCTCCATTCGGTGACGGCCAACTCGGCCAGGCTGGGTGGGTACTGGAATTTGGACACGAGGACCCTCTGCAACTCGGCAAGGAGGGAGGGCGAGGTGAGGGACACCAGCTCGCCTTCCACAACCAGCCTCACAAGAGCCGCTGGTGGACCATCGAACAAGAGCGCCGAAACCACGACGTTGGTATCCAGCACAAGGCGGCGCATCTACCGCTGATGCGTCTGCTCCCGGCGAGACTCGGCAATCATCGGTTCGACGTTCTGCGGTTTCAGGCCAAGTTGTTTCGCGTGCTGGCGGCCAAACGCGAAGAGGTTGTCCCAGCGCCGCTTGCGCTCGACGTAGAGGCGGACCGCCTCCCGCAACAGCTCCGAGCGGGTGCGGGCTTCCTGCTTGGCCACCGCGTCCATCGTCTTGATGAGCGGCTTGGGAAATGAGACGTTGACTGTGACGGTTGTCATCGACATCACCCCCTACGTATAAGGATATACAACCTTTGTATGGACGTCAATAGCGAAAACTGAGCCCGCGATGAGACGATCCGGAACGCTCTGGCTGGTGGGTGAAAACCGGAGGCGGTTCTGGTGGTGCCGGGCTCACCGGGGAATCCGTCCCCGGTGCCGAGGAGACAGGGCAGTGCAAGACTACACCTCCGAGGTGGAGTGGCTTTACACCTCGGAGGTGTAGGAGGTATCATCCTACTCTCAATTCGGGAAATCCGAAGGCGCGCCTGTCGGGGCCGGCCTCAGCCAAGCCGAGGCGGCCAAGAAGGACAGGGTGGCTGGCTTACCGCAAGCGGGTCAACTCTTCAACGGTAAGACCGATGAGGAGTAGGAACAGTCACCTGGATCGTGCCGAACAACTCGTCAGGTTCTTGCGGGATGGGTTCTTCGTCTTTCGCCAGGCTTTCAAGATGACATTGAATGGCTTCACGGATATGGGCCTTTGTCTCTTCGAGCGTTTCTCCCTGGCTGTAACAGCCTGGCAGAGATGGGCAGAAGGCGTAGTAGCCTCCTGTTTCGTCCGCTTCGATGACGAAGGTGAAATGATAGACAGACGGCGCACGAACGGGTTTCATCAGCCTCCCCAGGCTACCATGAGGATCCAACGCTGTCAAAGGAGACGAAATTCTGCGCGCGCCTTGACAGGGGGCGGGAGGATCAGGCATACTTCCCTATGTTAGAACGTAATCCTTGATAGGTTGTTGATAGCGGTTGTGAAGGCTGGCGAAAGGGCAACTCCCCGCCGTAGGCGGGGGGGCGCAAAGCTACGGGTCTGAAGAGGACCGCCGAGCCGCCGTCCAGCGCGATGCTGGCCGAGCTGCTCTCCCCGGTAGCTCGGCCTTCGTGCCTGTGAGGAGTTAAGGATGTGGGAACAAGTCGCAGGGTTCATGCGTCCTTCGGCCGGGTTGGTGCTCAGGACCCGCCAGGTGGAGCTGCTCGCCCTGCGGGGCAAGCGGGTGACCGCCAGCGCGCGCATCCCCATCGAGGGGGATGAGCCGCAGGCCCTGACGGAGGCCATCCGGCGGGCGGTGGCGACAGGCGCCCTTGGCACGACAAAGCCGGCAGTCTCCATTCCGACACAGAACGCCCTGTTCAGGTGCTTCACGATCCCGGCCATCCCCAAGCCGGAATGGGAGACGGCAGTCCAATTTGAAGCGCGGAAGTACATCCCCTTCAAGCTGGAGGAGCTGGTGTGGGACTACCGCGTCATGCCGGCTCCTGCGGCCAAAGGGCTCGAGGTGGTGTTCGCGGCGATCCAACGGGACATCTTCCTCCGATTCGAAGACGCCTTGAGGGCCGCGGGGGTGGAGCCGATGCTGGTGGAGCCCGGCAGCGTCAGCCTGGCGAGGCTGGTCGGCGCATCGCACGGCCCGCCGACCCACGAGTTCTCATGCCTGGTCGAGATCGACGGCGAGGTCGGCCATCTGGCGATCGTGAAGCACGGCACCCCGTATCTCACGCGGGAGATCAACTTGTCCGTCGTCGCCGGCGCACCACCCACGGGCGCGCCTGAAGCCGAGCAGCCCGGCACGGCGGAGGACCGGCCGGCGGAGCTCGACACGCAAGCCCAGCGCCGCCTCCTCACCGAGCTGAACGTCTCCATGGACTTCTTCCTCCGAGAATACCCCTCCACGGCGATCACGCGCGTGGTCCTCTTTGGCGAAGAGCCGCTCGTGGAGTCCTGGTGCCGCTCGCTGTCGGGTCAGCTCCGCAGTCCGGTGGAGTCCGGCCGCCCGCTCCTGGACCGCCGGATTTCCGACCCCCTACCGCTCGACTTCGCCTCAGCGGTCGGCGTGGCTCAAGCGGGAAGCGCTCCTCGGGACAGCGTCATCGACCTGCTCAGGCGAAGCGGCCAGAAAGCGCAGAGCCTCTCCCGCGCGCCCGTGGGGACGCCCGCCGCCGCAACGGCCACGCAGTTCCTCAGCTCGTTTAAAGAGTGGCGGGCGATCGCGCTGAGTGGGGCCGTGGCGGGCGCCATCCTGCTGACCGCTTGGATCGCCGGCGCCGGCCAGGTGGGAGCCGTCCAACATCAGCTTGACCAGCTCATTCGTTCGCGACCGGACGTGGGCTGGGGGCTGACCGGCAGAGACGAGTCGGCGTTGAAGCCGCTCCAGGAGAAGGCCGCGGCCCAATTGGCCCTCCTCCGGCATCTGATTGAGGAACGCTTGAGCGTGGCTGAACTCTTGGATGCGCTCGCGCGGTCGCTGCCCGACGGCGTGTGGCTGACCGGGATCGCCTATGGCGGACCGTTCGACGCCGCCGGCAAGAGTCCCGCGCGGCTGCTGGTCAATGGCGCCTCGTTTCTCGGTGAAGCCGGCCAGGAGCTGAGCGCCATCCAACAGTTTGAGGAACACCTGAGACGTTACCCAAAGCTCCTCAACGTGTTCAGCTCAGCCCAGCTTGACCGGATCAGCGTCCAGACGCAGCCGGAGACCCAGGCGACGTACCGGACGTTCCAGTTGAACTGCCAACCGAGCCGGAGGCTCTAAAGGCATGAAACAGATACCACAGGCCTTTCTCATTGTCATCATGGGAGTTGCCGCATCCGGCATTGTGGGATATAATCAGTGCTATCTTCCGCAGCTCCGGAAGGCACAACGGATTCAGCAGCAGATCGAGCAGGAACAGACGAACCAGCGGCTCGCAGCAGAGGTGGCGGGTGTGTTCCGACAGATCGAGCGGTACCGGCAGCAGCTCCCACAGGAGCCTGATCCTTCCTGGGTGGTCCGCCAAGCCGTCACGCTCGGTCAACGCGCGGGGATCCTCCTGACGAATATCACCCCCGTTCCCGTCGAGGAGCGTCCCCAGTACACGCGGCTCTCAGTGGGGCTGCAGTTCCGCGCGTCCTACCATCAGCTCGGCGCGTTCCTCGACCAGATCGAACGCGATCCCTCCTTTTTCCTGATTGAACGGCTTGAGCTCGACGAACCCGACGAGCAGAGCGACCAGGCCGCCGTCCAGATGACGCTGAGCACGCTCCACGTGCCGGCGATCCGCTGAGCCCTCCGATGGACGCGCAGCGGAAAACCCAACTGGAGCAGCGGGTGGTCACCGGGCTGTTCGTGGTGTTCGCCGCGGTCTTGTTCGTGGGGCCCCTGAAGAGCATGGGGCTGTTCAGGCGCCAGGCCGCGCAAGGGCCGTCAACGCCTGAGGCGACGCCGACGGCGCCGCCACGTGAGCAGGCTCAGGCGCCTGGCCTGCCTGGCGGGCAGACAGGCGTCCCTCAACAGAGCCCGGCAGCGTCTCCTGCTACCGCGCCGGTCGTGCGCTATACCGCTCACGACCTGCGTGATCCGCTCAAAAGCCTGCTCTACGCGCGACAGGCCTCAGCCTCTCAGGGAAAGATCCGGCAAGAGGCCGCACAGCTTGTTGGGGCGGGGATCCCCCCGGAACCGGTGCCCCCTCTCCCGCAGTTGACCGTGCAAGGGTTGTGGTGGGGGTCTGAGCAGCCGCAGGCGATCATCAACGGGAACGTCTACGGAGTCCACGAGACGGTGGACGGCGCGAGGATTCTGTCCATCGGTCGCGACGGCGTGGTGATCGAATGGGCCGGCCAGGCGATTCACCTGACGACACAGCGCCCCCGATGACCCCACGCCCTGCTGGAGGCGACGCCATCATACAGTTGTCAGGAACCAGGTAGGAAGAGCTTCGATGAGGGAGGCACAGATGCAGAGGAGTCCGTGGGGCTTGAACTGGCGGCGGGTCGCGCTCGCCGCGATGATCCTCATGACCGTCATGACCGGCCTGTCGGGCGCCAACCAGGAGACCTCAGAGGAGGCGATGCCACCCCTTCCTGCAGCCGATGGCCTGGCAAGCGAACCGCTCTCCGCCGTGACGCCGCGCGAGGAACTTGTTTCTTCTGAGGAGCCCGCTGCAGAGGAGGCGCTGGAGGGAGGAGTGCTGGTGTCGATGGAGTTCCAGAACGCCCTCCTGAAAGACGTGCTCAAAGCCTTCTCGCAGCAGACCGGCCTGAACGTCGTGGCCGAGGCGGAGGTCGGTGAGAAGGAGGTCACCCTCTACCTCGAAGAGGTCGCGGCGTTGGACGCCCTGGAGCAGATCCTGCGCACCTACCAGCTCACCTACGAGCGGCCGGTCGGGAGCGACATCTACATCGTGAAAGCGGTCCCGGCCGTGGAAGCGTCCTCCGCTCCACAGACGATCACCCGGCTCTACCAGCTCAAGTACGCCCGCGTTTCAAAGTCGGTGCTGGCCAAGGCCGCAGCGGCCTTCGGCGCGCGCACCCCGTTTGAAGGCGGATCGATCAGCGTGGGCACCGGCGGTGGTCAGGGGGGCGGCGCGTCGTCCGGAACATCCCCGATCGGTGGCGGAGCCGGAGCTGGGGCGGCCGCAAGCGTGGGGATTGATGTCATCATCAAGGCGCTCCTGACGGAGCAGGGCTCGGTCGTGGTGGATGAACGGACGAACAGCCTGCTGATCACGGATCTGCCGGACAACTTCCCCCGCCTGGAAGGGGCGTTGGCCGCGCTCGACGTGCGGACCCCGCAGATCCTCGTTGAGGCGGAGGTGCTGGAGACCAGCCTGAACAAGGTCAAGGACCTGGGCATCGAATGGGGAACCAAAGGGGATCTCTTCACCTTGATCCCAGGCTCCCGCAAGACCCGGTTTCCCTTCAACTGGATTGGGCATGGAGACGCCCCGACCCACGCCAGCGCGGACCAGTTCAGCCTCAGCACGCTGGACGCCTCGAGCGCCAAAGCGGTGCTGTCGGCGCTGCAGACGGACACCGACACCAAGATCCTGGCGCGGCCCAAGGTGCTCACCCTGGACAACGAAAGCGCGATCATCCGCCTCACCGCCAATGAGGCGATCGGATTTGCGACCGCAGCGCAGGCGACGACCGGCAGCACCACGAGCGAGCCCGAACGGGAGATCACGGGCGTGATCTTGGTCGTCACTCCCCAGACGAATGCCGATGGGTACATCACGATGCTGGTGGAGCCGTCGGTCACGAAGACGGTGGCCTCAAAGATCAGCCCCCCATCCGGCCAGGCGACGCCGCGGGATACGAAGACCCGCAGCACCCGCACGCTCGTCCGCCTTCGCAGCGGCGACACCTTCGTCGTCGGCGGGCTGATCGACCGCAGCGAGGAGGAGGCCGTGGACCGCGTGCCGCTGCTGGGGGATATCCCGATCATCGGCGAGGCGTTCAAGAACACGGAGATCAATAATTCCGTCAGCGAGCTGATCGTGTTCGTCACGCCCCGTGTCCTGGAAGAGCCGGCCGTCACCCACGTCGCCTCGGCATCCCGCGCGTGGCTGAGCGAGCCGCGAGAGCAGGAACCGGCAGGGGGAGGGCAGCCGCCCACCCTCGATGACGCGATGGATCAGGCGCTGGACGCCGCGGAGCACTAAAGCTTGTTTCAAAACCTAGAGAATTGCGGATTTCGGATTGTGGATTGCGGATTGGAGATTGTCAATCCGCAATTCGCAATCGGCAATCCGCAATGTGATGGTGATGCTGAAGACGATGGAAAAGCTCGGAGAGCTCCTGATCAAGAGTCGCCTCATCACGGAGGAACAGCTCCTGAAGGCGCTCGAGGTCCAGCGCGGCACCCGGCGGCGGATCGGCGAAATCCTCGTCGAGCTGGGGCTGACCACGGAGCTGGACATCGCCACGGCGCTCAGCAAGCAGCTCGGCATCCCGTTTGCGTCACAGGCCTCAGGCCTGCTCAGCCCGCCCAAGGGCGAGGGGTTGGATCAGCTCGTCTCTGAGGAGTTCGCCAGGCAACACCTGGTGTTGCCGCTGTCGCGCACCCTGAACACCTTGACCGTGGCCTGCGTGAATCCGCTCGACCTGATCACCATGGACAGCCTCAGCCGCGTCGTCCACTGCGAGGTGAACCCCGTGGTGACGACCAAGGCGGATCTGGAGCACGCCATCGAGCGGTTCTACGGGTCTGACTCCATGCTCAAGGAAGCGATCGGGCAATCCTACGAGCTGATCGACTCGCAGGCGGCCCTCCCCCCGGCGGAGCAGACGTTGGACCTCGACCGGCTCAAGCAGGCGGCGGAGGAGGCGCCGGTCATCCGCCTCGTGGATCTGATCCTCCGGCAGGCCATCAAGGACCGGGCCAGCGACATCCATATCGAGCCGTTCAAAGACCACCTCAACCTGCGCTACCGCATCGACGGGGTGTTGTGCAAAATCCCCCCGCCGGCCCAGTCGTACCATGCCGCGATCATCTCGCGCGTCAAGATCCTCTCCAAGCTCGACATCGCGCAGAAGCGGCTGCCCCAGGACGGCGCGTTCTCCACCACGATGGAGGGCCGCCCCATCGACTTCCGCGTCTCGACGGTGCCCTCGGTCAACGGGGAAAAGGTGGTCATCCGGATCCTCAGCAAGTCGGAGGAGCTGATGGACGTGGGGCGGCTCGGCTTCAGCCCGGACGCCGCCGCCGCCGTGCGGCGCGCCATCCGCGAACCCTATGGCCTCATCCTCATCACCGGGCCCACCGGATCAGGCAAATCGACGACGCTCTACGCCGCCCTGAATGAGATCAACTCGCCGCAGAAAAACATCCTGACCATCGAGGACCCCGTGGAGTACCGCCTCGACGGGATCACGCAGATCCAGGCGCAGCCCGCCATCGGCTTGACCTTCGCCGCCGGGTTGCGGGCGTTCATGCGGCAGGACCCGGACATCATCATGGTGGGCGAAACCCGCGACCTGGAAACGGCGGAGATCTGCCTACGCGCCGCCCTCACCGGGCATCTCGTCTTCAGCACGCTCCATACCAATGACGCCCCGAGCGCGGTGAGCCGGCTCATCGACATCGGCATCGCCCCATATCTGCTCTCCTCCACCATCACCCTCATCGTGGCGCAGCGGCTGCTCCGGCGGCTGTGTGAGCGGTGCAAAGCGGCCTACGAGCCGCTGCCGGAGATCCGGGAGCGCTTCCACGTGACGGAAGACTTGCTCTACAAAGCCGCCGGGTGCGAGTCCTGCGTCAAGACGGGCTACCGGGGTCGGGTCGGGATCTACGAGGTCATGACGGTGGGACGTGCGCTCCGCGAGGCCATGGCCAAAGGGCTCCCGGCCCACGCGCTCAAGGAAGCCGCCGTCGCCGACGGGATGTCCACGCTGTGGGACGAAGGGGTCAAGAAAGCCCGGGAGGGGCTGACCAGCCTGGAAGAGCTGGAAAGCACCGTCCTCCTGGATCGGTAGTCTCCTCATGAGCACATTTACCTACACCGCGCGGGACCAGCAGGGCCTTGCGCAGAAAGGCCACCTCGACGCCCCGAGCGCGGAGGAGGTGGCGGCTATCCTCCAGCACCGGGGGCTGCTGGTGACCTCGATCAGCCAGAAGGACGTCGCCTCCGGCCTCTCCGTGAGCCCGCGCCGGGCGAGCGCCCGGATGCACCGGGGGGTGACCACGGAAGACCAGATGCTGCTATGCCAGCAGTTGTCAACGATGGTGGAGGCGGGCGTGCCGCTCCTCAAAAGCCTCGAGGTGGCCTCCGCGCAAGTCGAGAGCCGGCCGTTGCTGTCGGCGCTGGATGAAATCCGGGGGGAGATCGCTGCCGGGCGGACCTTCCGCGACGCCCTGGCCAAGCACCCGGCCATTTTCTCCGGCCTCTGGCTGAACCTGGTCGAGACCGGAGAGGCGAGCGGCCACCTGTCCCAGTCGCTCAACCAACTGGCGCGCCATTTCCAGGAGGCGCAGCACCTCCGCAACGAGGTGAAGACGGCGCTGACCTACCCCGCGTTCCTCATCGTGGCCGCCATCGGGGTGCTCGCCTTCTTCGTCTATTGGCTGATCCCGAAATTCACCTTGGTGTTCGACGCGATGGGCGGCGCCGCGCAGTTGCCGCCGCTCACGCGGATGGTCATCGGCGTCAGCCACGCGGCGCGCCGGTATTGGGCGGCGATCATCCTGGGCGCGGGAGCGGCGGGCTACTTGGCGCGGCGGTACCTGAGGACCGAACCCGGCCAATGGATGCGCGACCGCCTCGCGCTGCGCCTGCCGCTGTTCAAGACGCTGTTCATCTACGTCAATCTGGCGGAGTTCACCCAGGGGCTGGCGACCCTGCTGGAAAGCGGCGTGCCGTTGCTCTCCTGCCTGCAGATCCTTGAGAAGGGCGCCACGAACAAGCTGTACGGCCAGGCCATCGGGCGGGTGAAGGAGCAGGTCAAGGAGGGAAAGACAATGGCCCAGCCGATGCGGGAAATGGCGCTCTTTCCCCCGATGGTCGTGCAGATGGTGCAGGTGGGCGAAGAGGTCGGCGAGCTGGCCAAGATGGCGGATCGCCTCGCGCGCTACTACCAGGAGCACGTGGAGTCGTTCATTGCCCGAATGACGCGGCTGTTTGAGCCGATCGCCATCGTCCTGATGGGGGGGATGGTGCTGGTCATCGTCCTGTCGATCTTCATGCCGATTTTCCAGATGGGTACAATGGGTGGCGGCACCTGAGGAGAGACCGCGCGGATCACGGATGAGGAGTCGCACCGCAACAAAGGAGGCACGGATGCTGGATTCATGGGACACGGGACACGGGGCAGGGGGCAGGGGGCGGGGAGGGTTTACGTTGCTTGAGCTGTTGATGGTGGTCATCATCATCGGCATCCTGGCCTCGATCGCCATGCCCCAGTACTTTAAGACCGTGGAGAAAACAAGGTCTGCCGAAGCCTTGCAAATCTTAGCGGTGATTCGGGGCTCTGAGATGCGGTACCGGGCGCAGGACCCCGGCAATGCCTATACGACCAGCGCGACTAATCTTGATGTGACGGTCCCGACGACCACCCCCCAGTGGACCTTCGTGGTCGCAGAGAGCACCACCGCTGGCGCGAATGCCGTGGCGACACGTACCATCACGCCATCAGGGTGTAGCGGCTCGACAACCATTTCGATCGATCTTGATCAGGGAGGGACCTGTACAAGTTGTACCACCGTGTACGGCCTTCCCGCTACCTGTCCCTAACCCTTCCTAAGACAGATCGGTGAAGGCGCAGCGCAGGGGAGTAAACCGCGCGGCGGTCTACTCCGTGTTCAACGAGGAGGAATCCAGACGTTGAAACTCACGACGTGAGCAGAGGAGCCTCTCGATGCCAGACAGTGGCTGTTTGATCCTGAGCCTGTTCAGTGTGGTGCTGGGGGTTGTGCTTTTCCTGTTTCCACACCCACTAAAGCAACTCAGTGGGACGTTAAACCGAACCCTGGTCACCCTCGATGAGCCCCTGATGCGCTATCGGTATGTCATCGGATGGCTGTTGTTTCTGCTCAGCTACGGCCTCTTCCGGCTGGCGCTGCTCGTCCCAACGCTCCGCGGGTGAGGTCGCAAGGAGAGGCGGGGTGAAGATCGCGCAGGTGGTCGTCAACGTCAACCAACAGCCGTGGGACCAAACGGGGTCGCGTCCACCGGGTCAATTTCCTTGCGATTGCGCAGAGCGGGATCGTCTGTGGCGCCGTCTTGAAAAGCTACCTCTTGCGCCGGTGAAGCGTTTGGGATCACATTCACCAGGACAACAATCGTAATACAAGCTAAGAAGTCCCCGCTCCCCGTTCGACACGCCCATCTGCCCGCCACAGGACGTCAAAAACGTGATACAATTCTCTTCGATCTGTGGGGCAGTAGCTCAGTTGGGAGAGCGCGACAATCGCACTGTCGAGGCCCGGGGTTCGATCCCCCGCTGCTCCACCAATCTTCACTGCCAGAAAATGAGCGGGTTGCGGTACAATATCGCAACTCTCTTTTTACGCTGATGAGTGTCCATGCGAATTAAAACTTTCGAGGTCACCTCGTCCGTCGCTTGCCGACCACAGCACGGGTATGCTATGCTTTCGGGGAAGGAGGGACAAGTCATGAGTACGACAGTCCATGAGCAGTATGTGATTGACCCAACCGGGAAAAAGACTGCGGTCATTCTGTCGCTCAAGCAGTATCAGCGTCTGCAAGAAGATCTCCATGATCTCGCCGTCGTGGCTGAGCGTCGACAAGAACCGTCTATCAGCTTGGAGGAGATGAGACGACGATTGAAGAAGGAGGGCCTCTTATAGTCTCGTCTTCAAGCCCTCGGTCGAAAAGGATTTCCGTCGTCTCTCTCGCGAAGTTGCGCCCCGCCTGACAAAGAAGATCGAAGGTCTGGTCACGAATCCCTTTCCCCATCAAAGCGAGAAGCTCTCAGGTGCCGAACGGCTCTACCGGATTCGTGTTGGAGACTATCGGGTCGTCTACGAGGTCGATGCGCAGCTGAAGCAGATCACAATCCATCACGTTCGGCATCGCCGAGAAGTCTATCGGGCATTGTAAGCGAGGCAATGCTATGAAGGAACATGCTGCAGCCAAATACCGGAAGGGCGAGTTGACGTTGTCAGAAGCCGCGCATCAAGCCGGGCTGACCGTATGGGAAATGGAGCGATGTCTCGTTGAGCAGGGATTTAGCTCCAATGACTCCATCGAGGATTTGGTACGGGAAGCGCAATTACTTGGCAAGAAATCGTGAGGGGTTCCTCATCGCATCGACGGCACCGTCATCGCGAAAGACGTACCGGTTTGTGATCCCGCCCGGCAGCCTCCACGGCGCCACCATCACCCTCGAGGACCCGCAGGAGATCCACCATCTCGCGGAGGTGCTCCGGTTGCGGCCTGGGGATCGCGTCGTGTGCTTTGATGGAACCGGGGTCGAATACACCGGGACGATCCGCCGGCGGGAGGCGCAGCGACTGATCATTCAGGTGGATCGCCCTGGGCGCATGGCGCAGCCCCGCCTGACGCTGTGGCTGGCGCAAGCGCTCCTCAAAGGGGAGCGGTTCGACTGGCTTGTGCAGAAGGCGACGGAGCTTGGGGTGACGCGCATCTCCCCCGTGGCCACCGCCAGAACGGTGGTTCGGTGGACACAGGAGCAGGGCCGCGCGCGATGGGCGCGGTGGCAGCGCATCGCCCGGGAGGCGTCGAAGCAGTGCGGGCGGACCACCCTCCCGATCATCGATGCGCCCGCGCCCTTTGCCGCGGTGATGCAAGAGGTTGAGCGCGTCCCGCTCATGCTGATGCCCACGTTAGCCGTTGCCGCGCCTGCGTTGCGAACGCTGCTGGAGGGCCGCCCACCGCTCACGGACGTTGCCGCGCTGATCGGCCCTGAGGGGGACTTCACGCCTGAGGAGGTTGCCGACGCTCAGCGCCGTGGCGCAAGGCCCGTGTCGTTGGGTTCCCTGACGCTGCGATCCGAAACCGCCGCGCTCGCCGTCTTGTCGATCCTGCGCTACGCGGCATGAAGCGGGACGCGGCGCTGGTGCGCTGGGGCGCCCTGATCAGCCTGCTGAGCGTGACGGTGTTGTGGTGCGCCCGCTGGCCCTCCTTCCCGGTGTTTCTGGATCCGTACTACCATGCGTTGGTGGCTCAGCAGATCGTTGACGCCGGCGGACCGATCACCTACGAGTGGTGGCAGTCCGCTCCTGCGGGGCGCCCCCACCTCTACCCGCCGGTCCTCCACGTCGTCCTCGCCGGCTTGCTCAAGGCGGGATGCCCGCCGCTGGTCGTCCTGAGGCTGATCACGGCTTGCCTCGTCCCCCTCCTCTTGCTGTCCGTTTACCTGGTGATGCGCAGACTCTTCACAGCTTCGACGGCGCTCTGCGCGCTGTGGATGGCGCTCGTGCCGTTTGCCTGGGTCATCCACATCGGTGGCACGCTGGCCTCGGGCGTCGCCCTCGTTGAACTGCTCTGGTTGTTGGTGGCGCTCGCCGAGCAACGAGTCGTGGCGGCCACGTGCCTGCTGGGCCTGCTGATGTATACCCACCTCGGCATACCGTGGATTGCGGTGGCAACTTTCGTCTGGGGCGGTCTCCTTGGGGTCTGGGGGCGCAGCCGCGCCCGGCTGCTGAGCGTCTGCGGAGGCATCCTGCTGGGCGCGCCGTGGCTGTTCCACCTGGCCCGCCATCTGAGCGCCTTCCACGTGACGCGGCGCATCGAGAACGAGGCGATGGAGCTGTTTCCTGCGTTGTGGCTCCTCGCCGCCTGGGGCGCCTGGCGGTGCTGGACACGCGGGGGAACAGCTCGCCTGCTCCTTGCGCTCCTGCTCGGATTCGGCCTGATGGCCTATCCGTTTACCTTCCGGTGGCTCACCGGCGAGGGCACGCTGCCGGTCGCGCTCCTCGCCGGGGTCGGCCTTGAGCAAATCGCCCTGTGGGGAGCCGCGCGCTGGGAGGTGCCTGGACGCGCATGGGGCTGGCGCGCGCTCCTCGTGGGACTGGCGGTGCTGTCCCCCTCAGTGGTGTGGGAGGTGCGCCAGCCCTTGCGCGTGGCGTGGGTTGACAGCACGCCGTTTCACCTGATGGGCTGGCCGACCGCCACGGAGAAGGGGAAGGACGTTCACCTGGCGACGGCCAAGACCGAGCAGCTGGCGGACGTCGTGGCAAGGGTGAGCCAACCGGGAGAGATCCTGTGGTCGAACATGGCCTATGCCGGCGGGTTGGTCGCCCTCCTCGCCCACCGCGCGACTTCCTCGGTGATGCTCTCTGAGGTTGCCCCGGCGGAGCCGTTCGATCCGATCGGCGCGGCCCAGTGGATCGTCTGGTGGAAGGTGGAGCCGCGTCCGGATCTGCCCGGGCTGGCCGAGGTCGTGCAGCGGTATGCGCTCAAGGAGGTGGCCGACACCGACCTGGCGCGGATCTTTCACAACCCCGCCGCGAGTGAGCGGGCGCGGGCGCCAACAGCGGTTGTTCCCTTCGGGGCCTCACTCGTGCTATTATGCGGGCTGGTTTGGCTGGCCGCCTGGGATCTCCAGACGAGAAAATCGTTGTCGAACCCGTGACTGCCTGCTGATGACTGCCTACTGATCTTAAGGAGCACACATGGCGAAACTGAAAGAGATTTTGATTAGCACCGATCCCCAAGAAACGCGCGTGGCCGTCACAGAGGACAAGCGGCTGGAGGAGTTCTACGTGGAGCGCGCCTCAGATACGCGGATGGTGGGCAGCATCTATAAAGGGCGCGTGACCTCCGTGGTGCCCGGCATCGGGGCCGCGTTCGTCGACATCGGGCTGGGCAAGAACGGGTTTCTCTACGTCGCCGACATCGTGGAGCCGAAGCCGGACGACGATGTCATCCTGGAAGGGGACGCCGGTGAACGCAGCCACCCCCCCCCAACGCACCCCCACCGCCGCTCGCGCATCGAGGAGGTGGTGAAGGTGCACCAGGAGCTCCTCGTCCAGGTGGTGAAGGAGCCGTTCGGCACCAAGGGGGCCCGGCTGACGACGCACCTCAGCTTGCCGGGGCGGTACATGGTCCTGATGTGCAACGACTCCCGGCTCGGCATCTCCAAGCGCATCGATGACCCGCAGGAACGGGCCCGTCTGCGCGAGATCCTCACCAAGCTGCGCTTTTCCCAGGAGGCGGGGTTGATCATCCGAACCGCGGGAACCGGGAAGGGAGAGAAGGAGTTCGCCCGCGACGTGCGCTACCTCTCCAAAATCTACCAGCGCACGAAGCGCTCGGCCGCCCAGGCGAAGGCCCCGGCCTGCGTCTACCAGGAGTACGCGCTGGCCCACCGGGTCGTCCGCGACAGCTTCACCGAGGACACCCACCGCATCGTGGTCGATTCGAAGGCGGAGTTCCATCATCTGCGTCACTTCCTCCAGGCCCTCATGCCAGGGCTGAAGGTGCGGGTGGACGTGTACCAGGCTGAGCAGCCGCTCTTTGAGCGCGAAGGGCTGGACGAGCAGATCGCGGCGTTGTTCGACAAGCGCGTGCAACTGCCCTCCGGAGGCTCCATCGTGGTGGAGCCGACCGAGGGAATGGTCGCCATCGATGTAAACACCGCGAAGTTCACCGGACGGCGCAACCTCGAGGAGACCGCCTTTCAGGTGGACAAGGAAGCGGCGGTGGAAATCGCGCGGCAGCTGCGGCTGCGGGACATCGGCGGCATCGTCGTGATCGATTTCATCGACCTGGACATCCCCGCCCACCGGAAGGAGCTGGTGAGGACATTGGAGGAGGCGCTCACCCGCGACCGGGCCAAGACCAACCTGGTCTCGTTCTCAGAAATCTGCGTGGCCGAGCTGACGCGCCAGCGGATGCGCCGGTCGGTCGAGACGGTGAGCTATCAGCCCTGTCCGTACTGCCATGGGCGCGGCAGCGTGAAATCGGCGGTTACCGTGGCCATCGAGGCCATCCGGCAGGCCAAACGCACCCTGAAGGACGCCCACCACAAGACGGTGGAACTGCTCGTGCACCCGCAGGTGGCCGTCCGGCTTCTCCAAGAAGACCGTCCCAGCCTCACCGCCCTGGAGGGACAGACCCGCTCCAAGATCCTCGTGCTCTCCGATCCGAGCCTCCATTTTGAGGAGATCAAAGTCCAGGTGAGCGGTTGACCCCGCCGGCATTCTCCGCTATGCTATGAGCATGTACGCGATCGTTGAGCTGGGTGGCCGGCAGTGGAAGGTGGAGCCGGGCACGCGACTGGAGATCAATCGCCTGGACGGCGCGGTCGGCAGCGAGCATGCCGTCGAGCAGGTGCTCCTGACCCATGACGGCTCGACCATCCAGGTGGGGCAACCGTACGTCAAAGGGGCCAAAGTGATCTGCGAGGTCCTGTCGCACCCGCGCGGCCCGAAGGTCATCGCGTACAAGTTTCGCCGTCGGGAGAACTGGCGCAAAACGGTGGGGCATCGGCAACAGCTGACGACGTTAGTCGTCAAAGAAATCAGTGTACAGTGAACAGTGTACAGTTGACAGTGAAGTCCCCGTACACTGTAAACGGTCACCTGTACACTGTAAACGGTCAACTGTAAACTTAAGGAAGACGCATGGCGCATAAAGCAGGTGCCGGATCGACAAAGAACGGCCGCGATAGCGTCGGGAAGCGGCTCGGGGTGAAGCGGTTCGGGGGAGAGCGGGTCCGCGCGGGCACTATCCTCGTGCGGCAACGCGGAACCGTCTACAAAGCGGGCTTGTTTGTCGGCACCGGCAGCGACTGGACGCTGTTCGCGAAGCGAGACGGCGTCGTCCGATTCCTCAAGCCCAGACTCATCAGCGTCGAACCCCAACCTGTGAGTAGTCAGTAGGCAGTAGACAGTCAGCAGTTGACTGGTCACTGACTACGGATGACTCCCGACGAGCGAAGCGAGTCGGGATGTTTGTCGATCACGCCCAGATCATCGTCAAAGCGGGAGACGGCGGCCACGGGTGCGTGGCGTTCGCGCAGCCTCCCTATACCCGCTATCCCTATCCTGACGGCGGCGACGGCGGCGACGGCGGCGACGTCCTCATCCGTCCCGACCCCAACGTAGCGACCCTGCTCGATTTCCAGTTTCGTCACGAGTTCAAGGCGGGTTCGGGGCGGCATGGCGGCGGCAATACCAAAACCGGCAAGCGCGGTGAGGCCGTCGTGATCCGTGCGCCCGTCGGCACCGTCGTCTACGACGCCGAGACGGACCAGCCCCTTCGAGATCTGTGCCGGGTCGGCGAAGAGCTGGTGGTGGCGCGCGGCGGGCGCGGCGGCTGGGGCAACGCCACGCACACGCACCCCAACGCCCGGACCCTGTCGAGCGCACGGCGTCCCCCCAACAGGCCGTCCCGCAGGCGCGCGGCGATGGCCGCAGAGGCCACTGCGGGAACACCGGGGGAGCAACGACGGCTCAGGTTTGAGCTCAAGCTGATCGCCGATGTCGGCCTCGTCGGCTTTCCCAACGCCGGCAAGTCCTCGCTGCTGTCCCGCGTCTCAACCGCTCACCCCAAGATCGCGGCCTATCCCTTTACGACCCGGTATCCCGTGCTGGGGGTGGTCACCGTCGATGCGAGGGGCCAGTTGGTCGCCTGCGACATCCCCGGGCTGATCGAGGGGGCCCACCAGGGAAAGGGGCTGGGGATCCAATTCCTTCGCCATATCGAGCGGACCCGCGTGCTGGTGCACCTCATCGACATGGCCGCGGTGGACGGCCGCGACCCGGTCGAGGCGTTTCGTCAGCTCAATCGGGAGCTGGCCTCGTACAGCGACGCCCTCCCCGCCAAGCCGCAGCTCATCGCGGCGAACAAGATGGACCTGCCGGACGCCCGTGAGCGCCTGCAACGCTTCCGGCGCGCCGTGCCGCATCCGGTGTGGCCGATTTCGTGCGCTACGGGAAAGGGGATCCCGGCGCTGCTGAAGGCCGTGTGGACGAGTTTACAGTTGACCGTTGACAGTTGAAGGGGACAGGGTTTCACAGATGAGTGAAGCGCTTGAGGCGGTTCACCGGCTCGTCGTCAAAGTCGGCAGCAGCGTGCTCACTGACGAGAGGGGGCGTCTGCTGTCGGAGCGCGTGGGACGGCTGGTGGAGGACGTCGCCGGCTGGATCGCCGGTTCGGGCCATCGCCAGGCGGTCATCGTCTCCTCCGGGGCGATCGCCTGCGGGATGGCGAAGCTGGGCCTGCCGCGTCGGCCCACCGCCCTCGCCCAACTGCAGGCCTGCGCGGCCATCGGCCAGAGCGAGCTGATGCATCTGTATACGGCCGCCTTCGGCAGGTGCGCCTTGACGACGGCCCAGATCCTGTTGACGCAAGAGGACCTGGCCGACCGGGCGCGGTATCGCAACGCCAAGCAGACGCTCCTGACCCTGCTGCACAGACGGGTGGTGCCGGTCGTCAATGAGAACGACACGGTGTCGGTCGATGAAATCACCTTCGGGGACAACGACCGGCTCGCCGCGTTGGTTGCGGCCACGATCGATGCGCACCTCCTCGTCCTCCTCTCCGATGTCGACGGCCTCCTCCATAACGGCAGGCCCGTCGAGCGGGTCGAGGCCGCCGCGCGGCTCCCGTCCGTCTCCCTTCATGAGCGCAGACGCCACACGACAAAAGGGGGCATGGCCTCGAAGTTGGAGGCGGCGCGCATCGTCGGCCACAGCGGCATCCCCATGATCATCGCCAACGGAACACGTCCGTCGGTCGTAACCCAGCTCCTTGCGGGTGAGCCGACCGGAACGCTGTTCGTCCCCCCGCGCCAGCGCCTGACGAGCCGGAAGTGGTGGCTGGCCTTCGCCCTCCGCCACCCGAAGGGGACGCTGATCGTCGATGAAGGGGCGGGGAAGGCGTTGTCGGAGCGCGGCAAGAGCCTGCTGGCTTCCGGGGTCCTCGAGGTCAAGGGGCGCTTCGACGCGGGCTCGTGCGTGGCGGTCATCGATCAGGGAGGAACGGCACTGGCCCGCGGCATCGCGAACTTTTCCTCCGGGGAGATCGCACGGGTGCGCGGCCTCCACAGCGCGGAAGCCGCCCAGAGACTCGGCCAGCCGCGAGCCCGCGAAGTCATCCATCGGGACCAACTCGTGTTGACGCGAGAGCTCCAATGACGTCAATCGTCAATCGTCAATCGTCAATCGAAAATGTCTCTGAGCAGGTTCAGCGCGTGGCAGCTGAGGCGAAACAGGCCGCGCGGCAACTCGCCAAGGCGTCGTCGGACCAGAAAAATAGCGCCTTGCGGACAATGGCGCAGGAGCTTCTCGCGCAGCGCGCCGGCATCCTCAAGGCCAATGCTGATGATGTGCACGCGGCACAGCGCGGCGGCTCCTCGGAAGCGTTTATCGACCGGCTCCGCCTGAGCGACCAGCGCCTGGAGGAGATGGAGCAGTCCATTCAGGCGGTCGCGGGGCTGCCCGACCCGGTGGGGGCCGTTCTCGGGAGCTGGCGGCGGCCCAATGGTCTTGAGATCCGAAAGGTCCGCGTGCCCTTGGGCGTCGTGGGGATCATCTACGAATCGCGGCCGAACGTGACAAGCGACTGCGCCTCGCTGTGCCTGAAGAGCGGCAACGCCGTCGTCCTCCGCGGAGGGACGGAGTCGTTTCGCTCCAATCAGGCGATCGCCGCGGCGCTCCAGGCCGCCCTCCGCGCGACGGCCCTGCCGGAGGCGGCGGTGAGCCTCATTCCGACCGCCGATCGGGCCGGCATCGAGGCCATGCTGAGTCTCAACCAGTTTATCGATGTGATCATCCCCAGGGGTGGTGAGCCGCTCATCCGTCTCGTCACGGAACGCTCCACGATCCCCGTCATCAAGCACGCCAAGGGGGTCTGCCACGTCTACGTCGATCGCGCGGCGGAGCTCCCCATGGCCCGGCGCATCGTGCTCAACGCCAAATGCCAGCGCCCCGCGACGTGCAACGCGATGGAAACGCTCCTCATCCACGAGGAGACGGCCCCGCGCTTCCTCCCCGACATCGTGGAGCAGCTGCAGGCGGCGCGGGTGGAGGTGCGCGGCTGTGAGCGGACGCGCGAGCTGGCGCCGTCCGTCAAGCCGGCGACGGAGGAGGACTGGTCGACTGAATACCTTGATCTCATTCTCTCCGTCAAAGTCGTCCGCTCCCTGGAGGAGGCGGTGACCCATATCAGCCGTTACGGCTCGGCCCATTCCGACGCCATCGTCACGCAAGACGAGGCGGCGGCGGAGCGGTTCGTGCGGGACGTCGACTCCGCCGCCGTGTACGTCAACGCCTCGACCCGGTTCACGGACGGCTTCCAGTTCGGACTGGGGGCGGAGATCGGCATCAGCACGGACCGGCTCCATGCGCGAGGCCCGATGGGGCTGGAGGAGCTGACGACGTACAAGTACGTCGTCTACGGCACCGGCCAACTCCGCCAATAACAACAGGTGAGAGGTGAAAGGTGTTAGGTGAGAGGGTAGAGATGGTCGCTCTTCTCACACCCCACACCCCACACCTCACACCTCACACCTCGTCATGAGATTGGGCATTCTGGGAGGGACGTTCAACCCGATCCACCTCGGGCACCTGCTGCTCGCGGAAACCGCCCGGGACGCGCTCGCCCTGGATCGCGTGATGTTCATCCCGACGCGCATCCCCCCGCACAAACGCGTCCCGGAACTGCTGCCGGCCCCGGCGCGCCTTGCGCTCATCCGCCTGGCCATCCGCGGCCGGCCGGCCTTCGTGGCGTCGGCCCTTGAAGCGCAACGCCCAGGCCCATCATACTCCATCGACACGGTGGAAGAGCTGCGCAGGCGCTATCCCGCCGCGACGCTATTTCTCCTCATGGGAGAGGATATGCTGGCCGTCCGCTGGGCGTCCTGGGAGAGGCTCAGGACGTTCTGCACGGTCGCCGTCGCGCATCGAGCGGGATCTCCCCCGATGCGGCCGGCGCAAGGCGTCAGGTGGCTGCGGATGCCCCGGCTGGAGATCGCCTCCTCGGAGATCCGCTCCAGGATCCGCCGAGGCCGATCCATCCGGTACCTGGTGCCAGATGCTGTTGAGCGGTACATCCACCAGCATCAGCTCTACCAAGGAGGGAAGCATCGATGATTCTGCCGAGGCATTTCAGTAGGTATTCAATCCGCAATCCGCAATCCGCAATCCGAAATCCGAGATGATCCGTGCCTACCTGTACACCCAGGCGGGTGGCCTGGAGTGTCATCTCCCCGCGGAGCGTTTCGCGCAGGCGCTCGCCGATGACCAGAGTCTGCTGTGGCTGGACGTCCTGGGGCCGGAAGACGAGGAGATCGAGCTCCTCTTGGAGGTCTTCGGCCTGCACCCCCTCACGGTCGAAGACTGCATTATGCCGAATGCCCGGCCCAAGCTCGAAACGTTCGATCGGTATCTCTTCCTCATCCTCCACGGGTTGAGCCGGGTGGATGGCGCGCTCAAGGCGGTCGAGCTGGACGTGTGCCTTGGCCAGCGCTTCCTCATCACGGTGCACACGGAGCGGATCAAGAGCATCGACGACGACTGTGCCCGCGTCGAGAAGAAGTCGCCGATCTTCACGCGGGGCGCCGACTTCCTCCTCTACGCCCTCGCCGACTCCCTCCTGGACAGCTACTTCCCCCTCCTCGATGAAGTGGAAGCGCGCGTCGACGGCCTCCAGGCCGATCTCCTCGCTGACGCCACGCCGAAAGCCCTTCGGGAGCTCCTCAACGTCTACAAGGAGCTCGTGATGCTGCGGCGCACCCTCGCGCCCCACCGGGAGATCCTCACCCGCTTGAACCGGGGGGACCTGCCGTTCATCACCCAGGCCAACGCCATCTATTTCCGCGACATCTACGACCACCTCCTGCGGATGAGCGACCTGGTCGATGCCTGCCGCGAGGTGACGACCCTGTCCCTGGAGGCGCACGCCACCATCGCCTCGAACCGTCTCAACGAGATCATGAAGACCATGACCACCTTCGCCACGCTCGCCTTGCCGCTCATCATCGTCACCGGGATCTACGGCATGAACTTCAGCGAGCACCCTGAGCTGGGCCCGCGGGTCCTCTATCACGCGCTCAGCGCAGGGCTGCTCGGCTCCATTCCGCTCATGTGGGTCTTCTTCAGAAAGCACCGATGGGTGTGACGGTCCCGATCCTGCTGTTGCTGCTGGGCCTGCTGGTGGTGTCCGCCTCGTGCTCCGCCACCGAAGCCGCCATGCTGTCGATCAACAAAGTGCGCCTGCGCCACCTGGTGGAGCAGCGCCATCAGGGCGCGCAGTTGACGTTCGGGCTGCTCACGCAGCTCGACCGCGTCATCGGGACCCTGCTGGTCGGCAACAACCTGGTCAACGCGGCCATCTCGGCCATCGGCTCCTGGATCTTCGTCACCCAATTCGGTCCGTGGGAGGGGCTGGTGGTCGCCACCGTCGTCAGCGCGTCGATCCTGCTCATCGTGGGAGAAATCGCCCCGAAGCTGTTTGCCGTCACGCACGCGGAGGCGGTGGCGTTCGCCGTCGTCAGGCCCCTGCGGACGGCGATGGTCCTCCTGTACCCGCTGGCGAGCTCCTTTACGTGGCTCAGCCGGCTGTTGCTCCGGGCCCTCAGGATTCCGATCAAGCGTCGCTCCCCGCTCGTCACTGAAGAGGAGATCAAGGTCATGATCCAGATGGGCCGGGAGGCCGGCGTCCTGGAAGAGGCCGAGCTGCGGATGCTCCACCGGATCTTCGAGTTCAGCGACTCGGTGGCGCAGGAGGTCATGGTGCCGCGCGACCAGATCGTCGGGATCGATCTGAACGCGAAGCCGATGGACGCGCTGGATGTCCTGGTGGAGGAGGGTCACTCCAGAATCCCCGTCTACCGCGGCACCCTCGATGAGATCGCCGGCGTGATCTACGCGCGCGATCTGCTGGCGATGGTCCGGCATGGGGCGCTCTTCGTCCTCCCCGACCTCATCCGGCCGGTCGCGACGGTCCGGGGCTCAAAGCGGGTGGCGGAGCTCCTCAGCGAATTCCAGCGCGACAAGATCCAAATCGCCATCGTCCAGGACGACCGCAGCGCCACGATCGGGCTCGTGACGCTCGAAGACCTCCTTGAGGAGATTGTCGGGGAAATCCACGAAGAAGCCCCGCACCCATAGGTTTGGAAGAACACCCCATGAATAACCGCAAGGGATTCCTCCAAACCTGGCATGGGTGCCCCCGCGGCTTGTTGTCGAGGCCGGAGGCTGAGAAACCAGCGGGGGCACCCCAAGGCGGGGTCCTGAAGAGTTACGACCACACCACAGAGGCCACAGTCCGCCAACAATCTTGGCGGATCCGCCAACGCGGTGTGGCGGAAATCCCACAGAGACACGGAGAAATCCTCCAGGAGCTGTTTCCGTGCTTCCGTGGCGCTTCCGTGGTTCCGTGGTGTCAACAGGCAATATAAGGCAGTACCGAAGATGACGAGAGGTTGACAGTGCGCGGCAGGGCATGCTAGGCTTGTGCTGCATGTCACCGGACGAAGTGGGCACAGGGGCAACATCAACGAAGAGGGAGGGAGGATGGAGGCGTACTGCGTGAAGTGCAAGATGAAGAAGGAAATGAAGGACGCGAAGCAGGTCAAGATGAAGAACGGCCGGTCGGCCATGAAGGGACGCTGCCCGACCTGTGGAACCGGGCTCTACCGGATCATGAGCTCGTAACGGTTGTCACGCCTCATCGTGGTGCCGCCACGTCGAAGTCGCTCGACTGCCACTGAGGGTCACGCCAAAGCGCTCCTCGCGGCGCGGACGGCCCTGGAGAAGCAGGGCGAAGACGTCATCGTGCTGGATTTGCGCTCCCTCTCCAGCGTGACCGAGTTCTTCGTGATCTGCACGGCGGGCAGCGCGCGGCAGCTCACCGCCCTCAAGGAGCACCTCGAAGCCGCCTTCGCTCAGCAGGCGTACGAGGTCTGGCACACGGAGGGGACGACGGCCGCCCCTTCCGCCTTCAACCACGCGCCCCAGTGGATCCTCATGGATTGCGGGGACGTCGTCATCCATCTCCTCGATCATGCCGCACGCGCGTTCTACCGCTTAGAAGACCTCTGGGCAGACGCCCCTCGAATCCCGCTCACGCTCTAAATGCGCCCACGAATGCACCTTAACATTGGGGGCGCATTTACCCCGAGCGATAGCGAGGGGTTACCCCTCGTCGCAAATACTCCTCGGGGTAAAT
>JAUYPJ010000010.1 GCA_030697665.1 Candidatus Omnitrophota bacterium | reverse complement strand
GTAGCGTCACCGGATTGCGCGTGCCGATGCGCACGAACTCCACGTGCGGGATCGCCTTGAGCTTCGTGAGCACCTCATCCAGCCGGTCATCCGAGAGCGTCAACGGATCGCCGCCGGAGATGAGGACGTCGCGGATCTTGCGGTGCGCCTTGATGTAATCGATCGCCACATCGATGTTGGCCGGGCGGCTGTAGCCGGCGGACGTGCCGACGACGCGGCTGCGCGTGCAGAACCGGCAGTACATCGCGCAGACCTCAACGACGAGGAGCAGCACCCGGTCCGGATAGCGGTGCACCAGGCCCGGCACCGGCATGTGGGAATCCTCGCCGAGCGGGTCGATCATGTCGTTGGGGCTCAACTTGTATTCGTCTTCCGTGGGCACCGCCTGGCGCCGGATGGGGCACGTCGGATCATCCGGGTCCATCAACACGGCCCAGTAGGGCGGAATGCCCATAATGAACCGGCCGGACCGTCGAGTGACCGCCGCTTCTTCCGATGGCGTAAGCTTAATGACGTGCCGGAGCTTCTCGGCCGTGTCGATCCGGTTGGTCATCTGCCACCGGTAGGTCTGCCACTGGTCCAACGGGATGTCTTTCCAGAGCGACACCCGCCGATACGCGTCTTCGACGTTCACTGCCACTTGCGCTCCTCCTGTTGCTCGCGGCTCAAGGAGCGGCCGGTCGTGCCCAAACAGCACCCCGACGACTCTTGAGCGCCAGCCTGACGTTGCACTGAAGGCGGAACCTCAAGGCTCCGCCCGTAGCGGCTCATGGCCAATGCCACGATCCGCTGGATAAGTCGATCATGGGAGATCCCCGCCGCTGCCGTCATGACGGGGAAGTTGCTCTCGACCGGGCTCAAGCCCGGCAACGGGTTGATCTCCAGGACAAACGGCGTGCCGTCGGCACGCAGGCGAATGTCGGTGCGCGACAGATCCACGCAGCCCAGAGCCCGGTGGGCCCGCAGGGCGATCTCGTGCACGCGGGCCGTCGTCGCAGGGTCGAGCCGCGCCGGGCAGTGCAGGGCCGGGTTGAGCCCGAGCACCTCATCGCCCTGGAACTCTTTCATCCGCCAGGAGTAGAAGAATTCCCCGGACGTCTGGCACGGGGTGAAGTCGATCTCAAGAATCGGCAGCGGCTCAAGGCCGAGGATCCCCACCGTGAGCTCCCGGCCCTCGATGAATTCCTCGACGAGCGCTTCTTGCTGGTAGCGCACAAAGATCCGCGCGACCTGTCGGCGCAAGCTGGCCTCATCGCCGACCACGCTCTCGCGCCAGATCCCCTTCCCGGAACCCTCACGGTTGGGTTTGACGATCAGCGGAAACTCCAGCCGCGGATTCAGCGGCGTGGCGGGCGTCGGGAATAACTGCCAGGGCGGGGTGGAAATGCCTTCCGAGGCGAGAATCTGCTTGGTCTTGGCCTTATCAAGCGCGAGGGCCAGGGTGATGCTGTTGGAGCCGGTGAACGGGACACGGAGCGATTCCAGGATCGCGGGGACTTGCGCTTCGCGGTGCGCGCCGTGCAGACCCTCGGCGATATTGCAGACCAGGTCCACCCGATGGGTCAGGAACCACTGCGGCAACTCGGCCGTCGCTTCCACCAGCTGCACCGCGTGCCCATCGCGTCGCAAGCTCTCAGCGATCGCGTTGATCGTCTTTTGGCTGTCGAACTCCGAGTCGATGTCGAACGGCACGCCGTTGCGCTCATACACCGCACGCCGCAAGTTGTACGTCAGCGCGATTGTGTAACGGATGATGGGGACCTCGCTTCGTCTTGGCTCATGCCGTAGCGGATGAGCGCCGCATTCAGGATGCGGTTGATGATCTGATGGTGCGTGCGCCCTCGGCTCTTCGCGATGAAGTAGAAGACATCCTCCGTCGAGAGCGAAGGCAGCGGGTTGATTTCCAGCACGTAGGGATGGCCTTTGCGATCCACGCGGAAGTCCACGCGGCCGAAATCGCGGCACTCGACCGTCTGGTAGGTCCGCAAGGCCAGCTCCTGCATCTTCCGGGCCAGCGCCTCGGGGATCGACGCGGGACACAAATAGTCTGCTCCGGACCGAAGATACGCGAAGTGGAAGAAGTTGCGCCCAAGATCGGTCTTGCCGTCCAGCATGATCTGGCAGACCGGGTAGATCTCCGGGTGGTCGTTGCCGATCAGCGCCACGGTGAACTCCTTGCCCTCGATGAACTCTTCGATGAAGATCGGCGCCCCTTTGTAGGTCTGTGCCAAGTGCGCCACCTGCAAGCGCAGCTCCTCCGGGGTGTCTACGACGGATTGGGGGGTCAAGCCCTTGCTTGAGCCCTCGCAGCGCAGCTTGACGATGAGCG
Organism: Candidatus Omnitrophota bacterium; assembly: GCA_030697665.1. Taxonomy (GTDB): domain Bacteria; phylum Omnitrophota; class Gorgyraeia; order Aquiviventales; family Aquiviventaceae; genus JAUYPJ01. The sequence goes on along the minus strand of JAUYPJ010000010.1, from coordinate 848 downwards.
GATAGGTGAGATCCACCTGCCACAAGGCATCCGGGTCATACACCTCGGCGTAGCGCGGGGTGGGAATCCGTTCGGCGATGAGGACTTTCTTCGTCAAGACCTTGTCGAGGGTCAGGCCGAGTGTTAATCCATCCGCCCCGACGTAGGGGATGCGCAGCATCTCCAGGAGAATCGGCGCCTGAGACTCCCGGTTGCGGCCCTCGTAGCCTTCGACGATGTTGAAGACGATGTCGACGTTGACCTTCCCCGCCTGCTCCAGCAGCCGGCGGGCGTTGCCGATGCGGATCGCCTGGTGGCCGGCTTCGCGGAGTGCCGCTTCGATGTGGGCGAGCGTCTCCTCATGGTCGAACTCCGCGATGAGGTCCGGCGGATCGCCCGGCTTCAGCTCGTACTCAGTCTTCACGTTGTAGGTGAGTCCCACGCGCAAGCTCATTCCCGTTGTCTCGTCTCCCTCATCACACCACAGATGTCACAGAATCCGCACAGAAGCACAGAGAGCACCGTCACGAATTCCCTCTGTGGTTCTGTGGCGCTTCTGTGGTTCTGTGATCAGGCAAAGAAAAAGGGACTCCCGTCCTTCGAGTCCCTGTGTCCTGCGGTTGGATTGTTTCAACGGTGACGCGCCAGTTCTCAAATCACCCGCGCCGGTCCGCCACAGACCGTGCGAGCATTTGACAACTGAATCGGCATCACGCGAGTCACGATCATTAATATAGTTCGTACCATATTGCATAAAAGTTGTCAAGGAAATGGGAAAAAAAATTCTCAACGATGAAAATCACACAGATGAGGCATGCGTCGTGCGGATATCATGGTAGAGATATTGTTGCGCGTAGCCGGCATACGGC
>JAUYPJ010000047.1 GCA_030697665.1 Candidatus Omnitrophota bacterium | reverse complement strand
GTGACAAGCGACAAGATGCCCATGGTGTGCTGGTGTTCCATGTGGCGTGTCACCTGTCACCCAGGGGTTGTTCAGCAGCCTGTTAGAGCCGGATGAGGAGGAACTTGATCTTCAGGAGCCGGACGTGCGCTTTGAGGGTGGCGATCTCCTCATCGATGCGGCCGGCGTCCTGGACCATCTCGTGGAGCCGCGCCTCTTGCTCGGCGCGTTCCTCCGGCGTCCACGGCGCTTGGCGTCCCTTGGCCGCTTTGCGCAGTTGCGCCATCGCGCGGCCGAGGCTTGAGCGCGCGCCGCGACGCGCCCGCAGCTCTTCGCTGGCCATGGAGAGCGCCAGCTCAAGTCGCTGCCGGTCCGGCTCCATGCGCTGCTTGACGTCCACCGTCTTCGCCCGGATCTTCGCGACGGTCTCCGCCAAGTCCTGACGCATCTGCGCGATGTTGCGCTCGACCGCGCTCCGTTTGAGGGCCAGCTCCCGCTGATAGGTCTCGATGCGGTTGGAGAGCTCCCGGTGCTTGTCCAGCACCAGCTCAAACTCCGGGTCGACCGCCACCACCTCTTTCGCCAGTTGCTCGCGGTTGGCGGGCGGGGCGCACCCGATGACCAACAGCAGGAGGAGGACCACGGGGAATCGCATCACCTACGACCCCACACCCCGTGAGCGGGGTGTGGGGCGCCATGAAGGGGTTAGGGAATCAGCGCGTACGACGGCTCGATGCTGGCCTGGCGGGCGCCGCTGCCGTTGGCGGTTTCTTCCGTATACGTGAAGGACTTGCCGGCGTAGTTGCGCAACGTCCACACGCCGTCCTTCATGCTGACCACGTAGTTCGGCATGAGCGGGATCTTCCCGCCTCCGCCGGGCCCGTCGACGACGAAGGTCGGCACCGCATAGCCGGTCGTGTGGCCCCGCAGCTTCTCGATGATCTGCAGCCCGGTCGACACCGAGGTGCGGAAGTGCGAGGTGCCCTTCACCGGATCGCACTGGTAGATGTAGTAGGGCCGTACCCGGATCTTCAACAGCTCATGGAACAGCTTCTTCATGATCGCCGGCCGATCGTTGATCCCTTTCATGAGCACCGTCTGCGAGCCCAGCGGCACGCCGCTGTCCGCCAGCATGCCGCAGGCCCGCCGCACCGGCTCGGTGATCTCTTTGGGATGGTTGAAGTGCAAGCTCATCCAGGGCTTGCGCTGCCTGAGGACGGCGCACAGCGACTCGGTCACCCGGTAGGGCAGTGTGACCGGATTGCGCGTGCCGATGCGGATGAACTCGACGTGCGGAATCGCCCGCAGCTTGGCGAGGATCTCATCAAGCCGCTCATCCGACAACGTCAGCGGGTCGCCCCCGGAGATGAGCACGTCCCGGATCTTCCGGTGCGCCTTGATGTAGTCGATCGCGTGGTCGATGTTCATCGGCTTGCTGAAGCCGGCGCTGGTGCCGACGACCCGGCTGCGCGTGCAGAAGCGGCAGTACATCGCGCAGACCTCGACCACCAGCAGCAGGACCCGATCCGGATACCGGTGGACCAGCCCCGGCACCGGCATATGGCTGTCCTCCCCCAACGGGTCGATCAGATCGTTGGGGCTCAAGTGGTACTCATCCTCGACGGGGACCGCCTGGCGCCGGATGGGGCAGGTCGGATCATCCGGATCCATCAAGGCGGCCCAGTAGGGCGGGATGGCCATGATGAACCGGCCCGACCTGCGCGTCACCGCGTGCTCCTCTGAGAGCGTCAGACGAATGACCTGGCGCAACTGCTCGACCGTCTGGAGCCGGTTGGCCATCTGCCATCGGTACGTCTGCCACTCCTCCAACGGCACATCCTTCCACACGGGAATCCGCCGATAGGCTTCTTCGCTCACCGCAACCCCTCCTTCATGTCCTGATCCTCAAGGAGCCGACCGGCTCACCGCGAGCGCGTTCGACGTGGAGGGCTCTTGAGGCCGGACCGTTCCACCTCGCTCCCGGACGTGGGAGCAAGCGTCTTGCGCGTAGCGGGCCATGGCCAGCTCCACGATGCGCTGGATCAGCGCCTCATGGGACAGGCCCGCCGCCGCCGTCATGACCGGAAAGTTGCTGTCCAATGGGCTCAACCCCGGCAAGGGGTTGACTTCGAGGACGAAGGGGGTGCCGTCGGCGCGCAACCGGATGTCGGTGCGCGAAAAATCAGCGCAGCCCAGAGCGCGGTGAGCCCGCAGGGCGATCCCCTGCACCCGCACGCTCGTCGCGGCATCCAGGCGGGCCGGACAGTGCAAGGCCGGCGCCAGACCCATCGACGCGTCGCCCTGAAACTCCTTCATCCGCCAGGAGTAGAAGAACTCACCCGAGGCGCGGCACGGCGAGAAATCGAGCTCGAGGATCGGCAGCGCCTCCTCCCCGATGACGCCGACCGTGAGCTCCCGCCCGTCGATGAACTCCTCGACGAGCGCCTCCTGGCGGTAGCGCTCGACGATGCGCTCGAGCTGACGGCGCAACGAGGCCTCGCGCCCGACGACGCTCTCGCGCCAGATGCCCTTGCTGGAGCCTTCGCGATTCGGTTTGACGATCAACGGGAATTCGAGCCGCTTGTGGAGCGGCGCGGTGGGCGTGAAGAACACCTGCCAGGGCGGGGTCGGGATGCCTTCGGAGGCGAGGATCTGCTTGGTCTTGGCCTTATCGAGGGCGAGGGCCAGGGTGATGCTGTGCGACCCGGTGTAGGGGATGTTCAACGATTCGAGGATGGCGGGGACCTGCGACTCGCGATGCTCGCCGTGCGTGCCTTCCGCGATGTTGAAGACCAAGTCCACCGCGTGGGTCAAGAACCAGCGCGGCAACTCGTCCGTCGCCTCCACGAGGTGGACGGTATGCCCGTACGCGTGCAGGCTGCTGACGATCGTGTGAATCGTCCTGGGACTGTCGAACTCCGAATCGTCGTCACACGGGACGTCGTCCCGTTCCATGGCCCGCCCCTCGATGTCGCCTCGCTCGGGAGGAGCCGAGGGGTCGATCCCGCGCTTGACGTTGTAGGTCAGCGCGATCGTGTAGCCGATAGCGCACCTGCCTCCCGGCGCGCCGCCAAACCGCAGCGCGCCACGGCCGTGTCGAGGATCCGGGTGATGATGTCGCCGTGCGTCATCCCTTTGGTCTTTGCGACGAAGTTGAAGACGTCCTCCGTGGAGAGCGACGGCAGCGGGTTGATCTCCAGCACGTAGGGGTGGCCGGCCCGATCCACGCGGAAGTCCACGCGGCCAAAGTCCCGGCAGCCCACGACCCGATAGGTCGCCAAGGCCAGCTCTTGGAGGCGGCCGGCCAGGGCGTCCGGGATCGGTGCGGGACAGATGTAGTCCGCGCCGGATCGCAGGTACGCAAAGGTGAAAAACTTCCGGCCCAGGCTGGTCTGCCCGTCCAGCGCAATCTGCACCACCGGATAGACCTCGGGCTGGTCGTTGCCGATCATCGCCACCGTGAACTCCTCCCCCTCGATAAACTCCTCGATGAAGATCGACGCGCTCCGGTAGGTGCTCCTCAACCACGTCACCTGCCGGTGGAGCTCGGCGGGGCTGTTCACGAGCGACTGGTCACTCAAGCCCTTGCTGGAGCCTTCGCAGCGCAGCTTCACGATCAGCGGGTAGCGCAAGCGGACCTGCTCAAGATCCTCCGCGTCGTCCACTTCGTCGTAGCCGGGCGTCGGGATGCCTTCGGCGATGAGCACTTTCTTCGTCAGGACTTTGTCGAGCGTCAGGCCCAGCGTGAGCCCGTCCGCGCCGACGAAGGGGATCCGCATCATCTCCAGGAGGATCGGCACCTGGGACTCGCGATTCCGCCCCTCGTAGCCTTCGGCGATGTTGAAGACGATGTCCACGGCGAGCCGATCCTTCTGCTCGATCAGCCGGCGGGCGTTGCCGATCCGAATCACCTCGTGGCCCGCCTCCCGCAACGCCCGTTCGATGTGCTGAATCGTTTCCTCGTGGTCAAACTCGGCGTTCAGATCCGGGGGATCGCCCGGCTGTAGCACCAACTCGCTTTTGACGTTGTAGGTAATCCCGACGCGCATCGTGGGATCAGACCCCTTGTGGCAAAAAAAGACACAGGGACCCTCGAGGGTCGAGTCCCTGTGTCCCTTCGCTCAGTTGTCTCAACGGTGACGGCCGGTCCTCACCTCACTCGAGACGATCCACCGCAGATCGCTCGAGCTGATGACGACCGGATCATCATCACGTGCGCAGGCATCGATAGCATCTGTCGTACCACACCGCCCTCACCCTGTCAAGATCATGATACATTTCGCAGCGCGAACGTTATGTGGAGCCCCACGGGCATGCCCGTGGCACCTCAAGACCACGCCCCGTGTGGGGCGACATCCCGCCCACCCGTTGGAGCGGGCACCACCACCGTGGCCCGGCCATGGCCGGGGCCCGATGGCGGGGTCGATCGCAGGTGTCGCACGTAGTGATAGAGATACTGCTGGGCGTAGCCGGCATACGGCCCGAAGTGACGCCGCGCGTACCGGTGCAGGCGCGCGCGCGTCATCCGGCGATGCCGGAAGTAGTAGCGCATGGCGCGCTCAATCCAGACATCGATCGGAAACGCCTCGTACTTCTGACACCCAAAGAGCGCCACGCAGTCCGCCACCTTGTCTCCCACCCCGTCGCAGCCCAGCAGGGCGGTCTTCGCCGCGTCGTAATCCACCGCTTGCAACTGCGCAAGCGACAGCCGCCCTTCCACGATGAGCCGCGCGGTCGCCCTGAGGTAGGGGGCGCGATAGCCCAGCCCCATGGCGCGCAGCGCGCGCTCGGACGCCGCGGCGATGACGTCGGGCCGAGGGAACTGGAAGCCCCGACACCCGTTCATGGAGACCGGCTCCCCGTAGGCCTGGCAGAGCCGCTCGATCATCCCCTCGATGCGCTTGATGTTGTTGAACGACGCACAGATGAACGACGCCAGCGTTTCCCAGGCGTCTTGCCGCAGCACCCGCAGCCCCCGATGGCGCACGATCGCCTCATGGATCTGCACATCCACATCAATGGACGACAAGATGTCGGACAGGGTGAGATCCAATCCGAAATAGCGCCGGATGCGATCCGGACCGAGCGAGGCGTCTGAGGAGTCGCAGAGCAGATGGCCGTCCACCTGCTTGACTTTCAGGATCGCCGAGTCCACGAAGCCGTAGCACCAGCCATCGTGCTGGGTCCAGCGGAAAGCCTGCCCGGACTCGAGCGTCTCCTTGAGAGAGAAGTCTGCTGCAGGAATCGTCAACATGATCAGACGAGGAAATTTTGGATTTTTGATTTTGGATTTTGGATTGGGCAGCGTTGGACGTCCGGATCGGCCCAGCAATCTAAAATCGAAAATCCAAAATCTAAAATTCGCGCGCTCATACTCTCGGAAGGGTGATGCCCTGCTGGCCCTGGTATTTGCCCTTGCGGTCGGCGTAGGAGACCTCCGGCAGCGAGCCGGCCTCGAAGAAGAGCACCTGCGCGATCCCTTCGAATGAGTAGATCCGCGCCGGCAGCGGCGTCGTGTTGGAGATCTCGATGGTCAGATGCCCTTCCCAGCCGGGCTCAAGCGGCGTGATGTTCACGACGATGCCGCAGCGGGCGTAGCTGGATTTGCCGAGGCAGAGGCCGAGCACCGAGCGCGGCATCCGGAAGTATTCCACCGAACGGGCCAGGGCGAAGGAGTTGGGCGGAATCACGCACGTGACGCCTTTGAAATCCACAAACGAGTCCGGATTGAACTGCTTCGGATCGACGACCGCCTGCTTCACGTTGGTGAAGACTTTGAACTCGTCCGTCACCCGGATGTCATAGCCCATCGATGAGAGGCCGTAGGAGATCACCCCGTCCCGCTTGAGCTGCTCCTCGAACGGTTCCAGCATCCGGTACTGCTGCACGTACTCCCGGATCTCCCAATCCACCAGGATGCGCCCGAGCGAGCGAATGTGCTCAGGGCTTGCCGTCAGTCGGCTCTCTGTCTCAAGCATGGTGAGTCCCTCGCTTGCCGCCGCTTGGGTCGGTGGGGCCGTCTTTCTCGGTGGAGAGCGCCAGGTGGATGCGGTTGACGCTGCCGTGGACCGCGATCAGCGGCAGGCCCTTCTGTTTGCGTCGCAGGTGTCTGAGGTGGGGGTTCGCCTGATGGCGCACCCAGCTCACCGGCCGCTCCATCACCTGCTCCAACCCATCCTTGCCCCAGTGGGACAAGACGAACTTCTTGCACTTCTTCGACAGCTCAGGTGTCAGCGCCCATCCCATCCCGCACCTCCCTGACGTTATCCGTGGCCATTGCCGTTAGCCGCGATGGGCTTTCCGCCATGCACCGCAATTCCTGGAGCCTGATAGACGATTGCGCCAGCCAAGAGCTTCGCTGGGTTCTTGATGCCAAATGTGTGGGTTCGGCCGCGTCTCGTGGCATACAAACCGTTCTTTTCAAGAGGAGCGTCGGCTAACTGGAACAACGCCTGGGCTTCTTCCTCCTCAGATTGGATTTTCCATTGACCGTTGAGTGAGAAACGACTCAGTTGAGGAATGGCCCGTTGGGCCACATGAAAGAAAGCCGGATCGATTTCTATTCCAATGCTCTCGTATCCAACCGCAAGAGCAGCCGCGATGGTTGACCCTCCGCCCATAAACGGATCGAGGACAATCCCTTCGCCCAACGGCAGGGAGGCGCGTACGAGTTGACGCATGAGTGCCTGAGGCTTCAGCGAGGGATGCGGTGCTATAGCGCGTTCTTCTGCTCTTGTTGGAGAGGATTCGATCACGTCACAGAACGGCGATACAGAAGAAATCCGTCGAAGTCCGCCGGTTTTCCATTTTCGCAGATTGTCCTGAACGCGCCCTTCGCATGGTTTCCGAAAGAGGCCCCATGGTTCCCAGCAGGAACGAGGCATGACACTGACACCCGGAAATTCTTTGTGGGCGTTCTTTGGCCGATCCCCTCCCCGGAGCGTTTGGACAAGTCGGATGATCTCTCCTCGCTTTTCAAAACCTGCGTCCATCATGGGAACGTAGACCAGATGAGACAGCAGAGGGTTGGTCGCAATCACCAGGTGTCCTCCGGGCACAAGCATCCGAAACGCTTGCCTGGCAAATCGTGAGAAGAAGACCGGGAGTCGCTCTCGATCCGCTTCAGTAAGAACGGTGAAGCGGGGGACAGGGGTTCGTTCGCATCCATCAAAGGAAGGTGGAATACGCCACACGCCTCCCCGACCACAACGTAGCTTCGCTTTCTCTTGATCCGTGTATTCCTTCAGACCATACGGGGGGTCTGTCACGATGGCGTGGACAGATGTCTCAGACTGAGTGCTCATCCAAGCCAAGCAGTCGGCAAGATACAGCGAGTATCGAGCGCCGTTTATTTTCCCACTCACCGGACGCGGATTCGATTGCGACAGAGACTCGCCGTTCACCGCTCTGTGAGGTAATGCCACTTCAACAGGCATCACGCCTGACACTTCTTTGTCAGCTCAGGCGCCAGCAACCATCCCATCAGCCACCTCTTCCTTTCACGTGCCCGGGCCTCACCGCCTCCCACAGCGCTTGACCCCGGCCTCACGACTACAGATGAGTGTTTAGACGTCAATTAAGATCACCTTTACAGGTACCGTAGGGAAATGCCGTTTTAATCGTTCAATATCGAACATCAACTGCATAAGAGACGGAGGACGATCGGTTGGCTTCCACCCGCTAATCCCTCGGACCCCATACAAGCTCTGTGCCATTCGCAAGCACTTTTATATCGTCTTGTGCTCTATCAGCTTTCTTCCACAAGGAATGGGCACACCGGATCGCTTTGTTCTTGTCCGTAAAAATCTCGGTTGAATGAACCACCCCACGAAATGCGTGAGCCACCACGTATAAATCTTTCGTCGTTCGATAACGTCCCTTGCGATCCGAAAGTAGAAGTTTATGACCGTTCATTTCCTCGCCTTCCACCGGCCAATACTCTTGAGCAGTTGCGCTCTGCGTTAGTTCATCACCCCATTGTGTCCATCCGGGTCTCCGATGGCGAGCGAACAGTTCAAGGTATGGACCGGGACTACAACGCTCGATGACGTCATAAATCTCGTCCGGTTTTCTGGAATGTTCGCGCTTTCGGCTAAGCATCACGTTGACTTGTCTGCGGCCCGGAGCCAGCGTACGTAACGATCCCCGCACACCGAACAACACGAGCTCGGTGACGTTACGGAAGTAGAAGCCGACGCCACGCCCGTCAGGGCCTCCGTCTTTTCGAATCTTGTACCACACAATGTTTGTCTTATAGACGAACCCCCACCGCTTCATAACTTCCAATCCTTCATGAATCAACGCATTGGGTATCCATAGATAGAGATGGCTCGTAGGCAATGCCAACTGAGCAATGGGCAACTCAGCAATTTCTTCAAAGCTCATCGTCGGATATCGCGAGAGGCGTTTGTGCTCAGGAGCCATCTTGCCGGTTCGATTTGAGAAACGCCACGGGGGGTCTGTAAGAATGGTCCCAAACCGTCCGACGCCCATTGAAAGCAACTTTGGAACAGCTTTCTGCCCGTTGTGATTATTGTTCATTTTCAATGAAGAGCTTTTTGGTAATCCCAAACGCTAGGATAGGACAGCCCCCTCCTCCACCACCTTCAATGCGTGGCAGCAGTTTCTTCATCCACGTGGTCGTCCAACCATACTTATCCCAAATTGTCCTACCGAATCCCTGAAATAACTCACTCAGCTCATCCGACTTGGTGATAATGACTCCAATGCTTATGGCGCGCAGTTCAAAAAGCAATCGAAAGTTGTTGAGGTCACGATCAAAGAAGGGGTCTTTGTTGTTCCACTC
>JAUYPJ010000148.1 GCA_030697665.1 Candidatus Omnitrophota bacterium | reverse complement strand
CTCGGACGGCTGGACGATGACCTATGACGCCAACGGCAACCTCCTGGTCAAAGATTTCACCCCGTCACCCAGTCACGCCGTCACCCAGTCACTGTTCTCCTACGATGCGGAGAACCGCCTCACCGAGGTCCAGACCGCCCCGGAGGAAACCGTCACCCTCCGCTTTGAGCCCGGCTGGAACTTCTTCAGCCTGCCGGTGATCCCGGACGATCTCCATATCACGGCGCTCTTCCCCACCTTTGCCGCCGACTTCGAGCAGCTCGCCTGGTTCGATGCCAACCCGGACACCCCGGAGGCCCAGCGGTTCAAATCCTTCGTCAACCACCCCAAGTTCAACGACTTCGACACCCTCGCCTACGGCCAGGGCTACCAGCTCTACTGCACGAATCCCGCGGGGATAAGCGTCACCTTCAAGGGGAAGCTCCCCACCCAGCAGGCCAGTACGAACCTCCTCCCCGGCTGGCACCTGCTCCCCACCATCACCGTAGATGAACCCAAACCCCTCTCGTGGCTCCTGGGGGGCGTGAGTTACGATCAAGCGGCGCTCTTCAACCCCGCCACCCAGCAGCTCGAACCGGCCACCACGCTCAAGCCGGGGGAGGCCGCCTTCGTCCACGTCGTCTCCCCCAGCTTCCACACCCCACCCCTCCCCAAGGACGTCACGACGCGCTTCGTCTACGACGGCGATGGCGGCCGCGTCAAACAGACCACGGCCAGCGGCACGACCACGTATCTGGGGGAGAGCTACGAGCTCGCCCCGGATGGCACGACCACAAAGTACGTCTTCGCCGGCAGCCAACGGATCGCCGCCAAAGAGTCCACCGGCGCCTTGCGCTTCTACCACACCGACCATCTCGGTAGCTCCAACGTGATCACAGACAGCACCGGCACCGTGATTGAACTCGCCGAGTACACCCCCTACGGCTCGCTCAACCGCCGTGAAGGCTCTGTTACCGTCCCCCAGAAATTTACCGGCCAACGCCTCGATACCACCACCGGCCTCTACTTCTACAACGCCCGCTACTACGATCCGAGTCTGGGCCGGTTCATTCAAGCCGATCCGGTGGTCCCCGTCCCCGGCGATCCCCAAGCCCTCAACCGCTACAGCTATGTCCGGAATAATCCCCTCACCTACACCGATCCCAGCGGCCACGGATGGAGGAAGATCTTCGGCTGGGTCTCCACCGCGCTCTCCTTCCTCCTGCCGCCCCTGGCCCCTTTCTTCATGGCGGCCAACATCGGCCTGGGCCTCTACGACGCCGCCAGAACCGGCAACTGGATGGGCTTCATCGGCAGCACCGTAGGCAGCCTAGTGGGGAGCGCCATCGGGGGAGGCCTCGGCCAGCAGATGTCCCTGGGCATCACCAATACCATCGGCTCCTCGGCTCTCCAGACAGGCCTGTCAGGGTTCCTCAGTGGCGCGATTTCCGGAGCCGCCGAATTCGGCCTGGCCGGTTTTGGCGCCGGCTTCGGAGGCGCGCTGGGCGGGGGAGCGAGTCTCAGCGAGGCCTTCCAAGCCGGGGGTCTCTCCGCGGCCATCAGTGGCGGCTTCGGCGCCGCCATCCAAGGCTCCTACCTGGGTGGATTACAAGGAGCGCTGCATGGCAATAGCATTGAGCGAATCGCCGGAGCCCAAGGCTACACACTAGTGCCGATGGGTTCGATGGGCGGCCCCATGGATCCCGCCGGGACGGGCGCCGCAAGCGCAACAGCCACCCGCCAGCAAATGGGGAACATTCATCCGGCAAGATTATTCAAGAAGTGGGGTGTGGGTATCAACAAAGCAGTCAAGCTCAATCACTTACAGGCTGCGGGTATTCTTAGTGCAAATGATACGTGGAATGGAGTCTATGCAAACTGGATGAGTGATGCGAGAATATCCGCACAGCTTGTGTCAGGTGGCAAACCTATTTTCCATCGTCCTCATGGTGGAGGAGCCGAGGGATTTTATCCGCACTTTCATGCCTTAACTGTCGATGGAAAGAAGATGAATAGCCATGCGTGGTTCGGTCAGCCCACCAATTGAGGTCTACCGTCTTCTTCTGTAACAGGAGCATCGACTGCCAGGAGCAGGTTTTCATGACCCCGTCTGAAGGCCCACCTGACCGGCCCCACGAAGCGCAAGAGACGCTGCGGGAGCGATTCCATCTCGATGCGATTCACGCGGATTACTTGGTGAAACAACGCGTTGCCTTGCACGACATCAGAGCGCTCTCTCTGGAAGACACCATCGCGCTGCGTCGGGAGTGGGAGCGAATCTATATACCGCCGCATGAGAAGCGCGTTCACCTGCACTGGTGCCCCTTTTGTAAGCGAGGCGATATCGGTAGGCGAGTCGGCGGGGAGAGAATTTACGCATCGTCATTTAATTGGCACACATTTTCGTATGGGTTATTCCCCAATGTACAAATCGATGATTCCGATTTGCTGGATGAACGGAAGCAATTTCTTGACTCATTAGAAATTAAGGAACCAGCGTTAGTGCTCATGTGGGAGCCGTGCGGATACCGGGCGCTTGAGGTCCCGACGACTATTGCCAAGCAATTGGTGTTCGACGATGATTGCTACCTCTTTCCCCGGTCTCTGGCATGGACCTTTGTGGCGACGCATGAGCCGTGGAGCTTCTATGCCAAACGCACTGGACTCCCCGCCTAACTTGGAATTCCGGGGACATCATACGTAACTCCTAGCGCATGAGAGAGCATGGCCCGACTCGCTCGCATCACGGTTCCAGGCATTCCGCACCACGTCGCCCAACGAGGCAATCGGCGTCAGCCCGTCTTCTTCGGCGAGGATGATTACCGCGCCTATCTCCATGAGCTCCACGTCCAGTGTGGCCTGGCGGTCTGCAAACCCGGAGGCGTTACGACCAGTGCCACCCTGTGAAAGGAACACGTCTCGCCTGGCACTCTGAGTCATGCCTCCTATCTTCTCGGATGGTGTTGGACCGTATCGAACGCACCAGGTGAACGGCGGATGAACGAAGACCTGGAGACCCGCGGCACATGAGGGCAGCCTGAAGGAGGTCAACAGGATGAAGCGACATGGGGTGTCCTTCGAAGTCATGAGGTGCTCGATCGTCACCCGCTGGTGGTCATTGGGCTGCGCTGCCCTGTTCTTGGTGGGGGCCCTTGCTCATGCGCAGGTGCCCCACCTGGTGCGCTACCAGGGCCAGGCGGTGGACCG
>JAUYPJ010000147.1 GCA_030697665.1 Candidatus Omnitrophota bacterium | reverse complement strand
ACCACGGAGGCCACGGAATTCCACGGAGACACGGAGACATCCTTGAGGAGCCGTTTCCGTGCTTCCGTGGCGCTTCCGTGCTTCCGTGGTGTGAACAGGCAAGTTAAGGCCGTACCGAGGCGCTGGCGGGGAGTGCTGCTGGCGGGGAGTCGACGACGTCCTGGGAGGGCGAGGCCTGCGGTGGAGGGGGAAGCGGGCGGATGGTGGCGAGCTCGGTCACAAGGTGTGCGGCCCACCGATAGACATTGTGCTCCTGGAGCGTTTCACGCATCCGTGACATCCTGGCCTGCTGTTCTTCCGGATCCATCGTCAGGCCGTAGTAGATCGCATCGGCGACCTGATCGATATCATAGGGGTTGACGAGCAGCGCGTCTCGAAGCTCCCGCGAGGCGCCGGTGAATCGGCTGAGGATCAGCGCCCCCCGCTGATCGGTCCTGGCGGCCACGAACTCTTTGGCGACCAGGTTCATGCCGTCATGGAGGGACGTCACGAGACACACATCGGCCCCTTGGTAGAACGGCATGATCTCCTCGTGACTGTGCTGCTTTTTCAGCAACACGATCGGCCTCCAGGCGCGGGTCTGGAAGCGCTGGTTGATCCGCTCCGTCTCCTTGTCCAGCTCAAGGCCCAGATCATGGTAGCGCTGGATCAGCGTCCGGCTGGGCGCGCCGATCTGGAGGAAGGTGAACCGCTCACGGAGCGACGGGTGCTTGTCGAGGAGACGCTCGACGGCCCGCAGACGCTCCATGATCCCCTTGGTGTAGTCAATCCGATCCACCCCGACCCCCACCCATTCCCCCCGGAGACCCAACCGTGTTCTGAGCTGCTCCTTGATCGCGGACGTCGGCACGGCGGATGGGGACGTCGCGGGGCCCTCCTGAAACGCGATGCTGATGGGAAACGGCCTGACCCGCGTGGTGTGGTCAGCCCGGTTGACGGCAAACTGCTCCCAATCGATCCGTGACTCAAGGGTGCGATCGACCGTGTCGAGGAAGTTGTTGCAATGAAACTGGATGTGGAACCCGAGGAGGTCCGCGCCCAGCATCCCGTGGAGCAGCTCCCGAGCCCATGGACAGATGTCGAAGGCTTCTGGGTTCGGCCAGGGGATGTGCCAGAAGAGCGCGATCTTCGCATCAGGCCGGCGCGCTTTGATCAGGCGCGGCAGCAGCGCAAAATGGTAGTCCTGGATCAGGAGGCAGGGGTTGTCGCTGCCCTCCAGCTCCTCTAACGTCGCCTCCATAAACTTGGTGTTGACGCGCTGGTAGTGCGCCCAATCCTCCGCCCGGAACACGGGCCTCGTGTGCGCGATATGACACAGCGGCCAGAGCCCTTCGTTGGAAAAGCCGTAGTAGTACCCCTCCTCCTCCCGCTTGTCCAACCAGACCCGTTTCAGCGTGTAGGCGGGCGCCTCGGGAGGCACCCTGAGCCGCCCGGCGTGATCCGCCGTGTCCCGATCAGCCTCCCCCGAGCCATGGGCCACCCAGATCCCGCCGCAGGCGCGAAGGATCGGCTCCACCGCGGTCACTAATCCGCTGGCGGGCACGAGGCACCGAATCTCTCGTCCTTGCCGGACGTGCAGGTAGGGCTCTCGATTGGCGACCACCACGAACGGCCGACCGCCCAGCAGCGAGCGCACGTGCTCTTTGAGTCGCTCCGCCGTCCAGCGAGCCTGGCCGGCCAACCGGAGCCTCGCCTCTTCCTCGGCGGAGGCCCGAGCGCTCGTGAGACTCCGCGCGAGCTGGATGAGTTCCCTTGTCAAAGGCCTCCAGCCCCCTTTCGGCAACCTCCCATGGTCAGGAGGCTCTCCCATCCTGATGCGCCTCATCCATTGGACCGTCCTCGCCATCGGTCGCACGAACCCCCAGCGGATGATCAGGAAACCGGCGAGAACCATCGACACCGCCTGGAGCACCACCCCTGCGATGGGGTGAGGCCACCCCGACGTCCACGGAGCATCAAGGATGCTGACGTCATGGCCCACCACCCACGCGCCCACCACGAGGAGGAGCGCGAGGATCAGTCGCAGGGTCGTCCGCATCGCATCTCCCGGTGTGGCTGGTTCGTTATGGTAACCCCTCGCGCGCTTCGCTTGCTCGGGGTAAATGGAACCACCCGCATGTTAAGGTACATAGGTGGTTCCATTTAGAGGCGTTCGAGGATCTTCGTATAGACCTCTTGCGCGACATCCACCTTCGGCATCAAGAAATCGTTGCGCCCTTGCACCACCAGCTGCACCGTTTTCTTGGTGAGCGGCTTGACGGTGATCGTCACGTTGACGTCTTGAATCTCCGCCTTGATGTGCCCATGCGCGCGATCTTCCAGGGCGACCATCCCCATCTCCTTCGCCACCGCCAACGCGTGATCGTAGACATGCTCCTTGGGCAGATCGAGCACGTTCTGGACGGCATCTTTGCTGATCGCGTAGCCTCCGGCAACCCCCGCGCCGACCAGGAACAACGCGCACCCCGACAACCCAAGCGATGCGGCCATCAGCATCACGACCCGCCATCGCTTCGTCTCCATGCCTCCTCCGTCACGTGGCGAGGCGCCTCATCGCGGTAACGATGGGATGGCGCGCGGCTCATCCAGCGGAGCGGGCTCCACGACCGGCATCGGCTCCTCCTCGGCTCTGGGCGTCTCGCTCCTCCATCCTTGAAGGACGATCGTATACGCCACCCGTGTGCCCCCTTCCACCGCGTAGCTCATCGTCACTCGATCACCGGGTTGAAGGTCCTGCCACTGAAGCGCTCGTCCTCCAAGATCAGAGAGGCCGGCCTGGGGCGCTGCCACAAACGCGAGGGTCGTCCTCAGCGGAGATCTCCCGTCCTTCTGATGTTCCGCGATCGCGACCGTCCGCTGGGGATCGATCGCCGTGATCGTCCCCGCGATGTGATGGAAAACCGCGGGGCCCTCCGCCGCTTGCGCCGTCATGACGTCGCCGCCGGTCACCACCACCAGAGAAACGGCGAGGCAGCTCCACACTGTGACCACGCACATCGCTCACCCCCCGTCACCACCACAGGCGCCCCGGCCCCACGAGGCGGAGGGTGGGTGCCCCCGCGGCTTGTTTTCGAGGCCGGAGACTGAGAAAACAGCGGGGGCGCGCCATCCTTGCTCCCGAGCGCGCAGCCGCTCAGATGCATCACCACCACGAGCCACCCGCCTGTCGCGCGGAGTCGCGACAGACCTTTCATCGACTGGCTGACGTTACCGGTTGTGACCGTGGGGCGGGGTCCCCAGCTCATGGGCAATCGCTCCCCACCCCATCTTCCGCTCCTGCCGCATCGCCATAATCTCATTGACGTTCTCGTCCGTGATCCCGCCTGGCATCTGGGTAGCCAGGGAGAGCACGTGGTGGATCTCCCCGTAGCCGAGATGCGACTTCCGCAGGTCGGCAATTCGGCGTTCCTCGACCCCGAACTCCTGCACCAACCGTTGGGTAACCTGTTGTTCCGCACCCTGCGCCATGACCCTCTCGGGCCAGGCCAGGCTCGTTGCGACGGCGAGCGCCATCCCGCACAGCCGCCACGTTGCGAGCCTTCCCGCCTCCCGTGGCATCGTCACCCTCCTTCCTCTGTGGTTACACGCTCAGCACCACGTCCTCCCTGGACACTCGACGGGCTTCTGGCCTCCCGCCGTGGTCCATGAGACGGATCACGGTGTTGGTGAATAACAAGGCGTTCGGAATCAGGAACTGTTTCTGCTGCCGTTCCAGCGTCGTATACCGAAGGTTCACATCAGCCACAACCCCCTCCATCCCGGCGACGGCGACGTGATCGCCCAGTCGAAACGGCCGATACAGCATCAACAGGATGCCGGATAACAGATTCGAGATCGCGTCTTGCAGGGCAAACCCAAGGGCGAATCCTGTTAACCCAAGCCCTGCGACCAGGGCGGAGACGTTGACCCCCACGGTTCCGAGGGCGGTCACACAGCCAAGGAGCACGATGGCAATGCCGACGATCCGCCGGAGGAGCATCAGGATCTGGTGCTGCTCACCCCGCCGGCGAGCGAGGCGTTGGAACAGCACCCGCGCGATCCGACTCGCCACCCAAAACAGAGCCACCACCCATGCCCCGGCGATGAGGCGGGGAACGAATTGGACGGCCTGCTGGAACAGTTCGCCCGCCACCGCGCTCATCTGGTATCTCCCGCTCACCTCGTGCTGTGGCGAGGCCACGGCCCCTCTTCCTGATGCAACGCCATGGCCTCCCACTCGTCGAGCTCCAGGGCATCCTCTCCAAGAATCAACGCGACCAGGAAGTCCTGACCTTCGAGTTCCTCCATCGGCTTACTCCTCACCTGAAGAAGCCCACAGATGACCCGCGTGCGCCTGGACGGTAATCGAGCGCGCCACCGCCACGTTTCTTCCGCTGGTGGCCCCATACTCAATCATGACCTGATCGCCCACCTTCAGCTCCTCCAGCGTGAGCTGCTGCGCGCCCTTCGAAATGGTGGTCTGCGGCTCCAGGAGGAAGGTCGTCGGAGGCGCCGACGCGGCGCCTGGTTGGTCGTGCTCCACCGGGACGTCCAACTTGAGGGCGCCCCGCTGCACGTCAAGCGCAGCGACTCTCCCCCATGCCGACGGTGGGCCGTCGGCGATCCCACCCCACTGGGCTGCCACCTCCACGCCGCCGGTCATCCCCAGCGTCGCTACGACGACTGCCACTCGCCTTAACCCTTTTGCCCTGGTCATCTTCTCACCGTCATGTGCTCACCCCACGCCTCATCAAAAGCGCACGCCGAAGGCGAACCCCGGCATGACATCCGCATCCGTTCCATTCCCCGTGTGGAGGTCGGTGAAATTCAGCAGGAACGCAGACGTGAGGCTCACCGCCGGTGTGATGGCATAATCAAACCCTACGCCCAGCGGCACGAGCCAGGACGTGTCGTCCTGCCGAAAGTCCGTGTGCACAAATCCGACCCCGCTCTGAAGGTAGAGCTGGCCGCGACCCCCGATGGCCGGGGAGGTGATCCAGTACTTCCCCTGCCCTGAGAGCCCGATCTGGGTCATATCCCCGGTCAGGCCAAGCTGGAGGAGCGGCCCCATCGACACGCGCTCGGTCACGAAGTAGTCTGCGTTGCCGTTCACGGCAAAGGCGTTCCCATCCGGCGTCGCACCCAGCATGCCCACTGAGCTTCCTGCGGTCCACTTGCCGGCGAACAGCTCTGACGACGGGTAGCTGGACATGTCGGCCGCCCCGCGCTGGGCCGCCCCCTGCTGCACCTGCGCCCCCGCAACCCCCGCCACCACGAAGCTCAGGCAGACCGCCCCGACCACCTGGACGTACCGCTTCTGCTTCATCTTCATCGACGTCTCCCTCCCGTTTGAGACCATCCTCGGTCCCGCTGCCACCAATGATGCCAACCCCATCCCTTCGCCCGACGGACAGGCATCTCATCCCGCCTGACGGGCATGGCTCGCAATCGCCTGCTCAAGATGCGTCAAGAGCTCCTCACCCGGCATCCCGTGCCGCCAGGCGACCTCACCCAGATCGTCATAGCCCTCATACGCCAGGTTGACGCCGAAACGATCAAACACCGCCTGCGTCTGTGGGTAGCGCTGCACCACGCGGGTGACGGTCTGCTCTTCGCTCAGCACCGGGCGCGCCGTGTGGTCGTCGTGGCTGCCACCCTCCTGACGGTCTTCCACCAACCGCTCGAGTGCGGGAAACAGCTCGTCTTCTTGGAGGTGCAGCTCATCATCCAGGCCCTCCACCACCGCGGTGAGCGCGCCGCACACGTCCTTCGTCGCGGGGGGAGGGCCTTCCTCCACCACGAAGCATCGGTTGAGGATCCGCAACGACTGGAGCCGCTCCTGGTGTTCCATCACCGTCTGAGCCAGCTCCGCCCGCTCCAACCCCGCATGGCAGGCCGTCAGCAGCTCGTGTTCACGCGCGCAATGCGCTTGCAAGAGGCGGGACAACGTGAAGCAGCCGTTGCGCAGCACGAGCCAGCTCTCCGGGGCCGTGGACACCGCGCCTCTCAACATGTCGAGCTTCGAACGCAACAGGCGATGATCTCGCTTCAACCCCTCAATCGCGCCCATGACGGCACCCTCCCCTTCTGCGGCATCCGTGATGGCCACCGGCCCGCGGCTCATCTCATGAGCAGAGATACCACACGTTCCCTAACGGGAGAGTGACTTTTGGGTGACAAGTTCGTTATGTTCTGGAGGCGGGCGGAACGGGGAACAGCGGGTGGGAGCGACTCACCCGCCTTCGCCGGAAGCCCCGGGCGTCAGCCCGGTAAGCCCTGCTTCGCTGAAGCTTCGCAGCGGCCTCTCCGAAGCTCGAAGAGCGAAGGAGGGGAAGGCGAAGCGGGTGTTGCTGCGAAGCCGGGCCGACAAGGCACCGGCGAAGCAGAACACGGCTTCGGCGCGCGCTGCTTCGCCAAGGCTTCGCAGCCGCCGCTTCGAAGCGCGAAGCGCGAAGAAGGGGTTCCACCCCACGGGCGTCAGCCCGTGGGGCTCCACGGTGAGGCGGGGGACGATGCGCGTGGGCGCGACGCTGACAGGCGCTGCAGGAGCGTCCCGACCGCCTCCCACCAGGTGGGGTCGCCGTGACGCGTCTTGCGATAGTACCAGTATTCCACTCCCCACAGCAGAATCGTCTCGATGCCCAACGACCGCATCTCCTGCACATAGGGTTGGAGCATCTCCGGATGACTCGTGGGAGGGTGCGCGGCTTCCAGGTACACCAGCTGGCCGGGTTCCCACGGTTCCGCCTGGAGCTCCGTGATCCACACGGGGATGTCGCGGTCGTTGGCCTGCTCCATGATGCGGGAGAGGTAGGAGAGTCGTCCTTCCGCGCGGGTCCGATAGTAGGATCTCTTCCAGGGCCATCGATGGCCGATCAGGGGGTAGACGTTCAAGGCGAGGACGTCGCACAGCTCAAGGGCCTCGGCGATGGCGTCATGCCGGGTGAAGAAGCTGGTCAGGAAGCGAAGGAACCGGTGGGGATGGGTGGCGGCGTTCATGACGATGGGCCGGTGGCTCGGATCGAGGGCCCGCACGAGGGCGATCTCCTGCTCGAGGAAGGGGCGACCGATCCACCAGTACCCAGGCCCCGCGCGATCCAGCGGCTCGTTCTCGACCTGCCAAGAGTGGATGATCTCCTCGTCGCGGTATCGGCTCACCACCGCCTGGAGGAAACGCAACGTCCGCTCTCTCAGGTAGGCCTCTTGGGACACCTCACGGCCCCTTCGCAGCCGCAGCTGCCGTAACACCCACGGGGGGATAAAGTACTCCGGCCATCGGGGGGCCTTCATGCCGATGGTCAAGATGATGGGGACGCCCTTGGCCTTGGCTTCTCGAAGGGCCCAATCGAGATCGTCAAAGTGATACGCGTCCTCGCGCGGTTCCAGCTCATCCCAATACGCGCCCAAGCGGATGAGATCGAAGCCAAGCCCCAGGGTGGCGTGATAGGTCTCTTTCCAGTCCAGCCTCAGATAGGCGCTCTGTTTGGCGCTGAAGGTGGTGCCAATCCGCAGCGGCTCCGCCCAGAGCCCGGCGGGGAACAGGAGCCACATCACCAGCGCGCCAAGCGTCTTCATCATGGGCGCTGACGCGTCTTGTCGGTGACCCAAAACTCCAGGGAGTTCCCCAGCATGAGCCGCGTCTGCGCATCCAGCGCCGGGACAGCGCTCAAGGCAATCGCCGTCAGCGGAACAAGGCCCCACTCCGCCATGTGGCCCACCTTCTTCAGCCAGGGGTGCTTCACGGGTGGGCGAGGCAGCAGGCTCAGGCTCAGGATAATCGTCGTGATCAGCCCGATCGATGACAGCTGAAAGATCGCGATCGCCATGCGCGGGGCGGTGTAGTAGACGATGGAATTCGAAAACTCCCGCCCGGCGTACCAGGCGGGAATCCACCCGATCACCCCGAGGAGAAACGGCCACGTGGCCCAGGCGACGTGGCCCTCGAAGAGCTTGAAGGCATGTTGGACCTTCGCGGCCAAGGGAATGCGGCGCGCGCGGAGAAACCCGCGCAGGACGATCGGCAGGTTTTCCACGCCCCAGGCCCAGCGGCGCTTTTGCTTGTAGACGTTCACCACCGTCCGGCGCCATGAGTCGGACGCGGCGACGTCCATCGAGACCGTCACGTACATCGGCACCACCCGATAGTCGCCGTCGTAGTGAAGCAAGGCCTTCCAGAAGATCGCCGAATCATCCGAGATCATGTCCGTCGGCCAATACCCGATCTCCACCAGCGCCTTGAAGCTCATGCTGTGGCTGGAGAACGTCACCAGGTGTTCCGGGTTCGTCGCTTCGATCAACTGGAAGAACGACGAGCCGACATCGAGCACCCTGGCGAAGCCCGGGACATGCCAGATGTTGTTGTGATAGACGGGGATGGGTTGAAAGCTGGCGCGGGTCCGCGTCGGACAGATCATGAAGTGGTAGGTGAGGCAGGTGAAGTAGGTCGGGCTGACGACGGTATCGGCGTCAAAACAGGAGACCACGACGTGCTCGAAGGAGATCCCGCGCTGCTGCAGGTGCGACGCGACGGCCCTCGCCGCGCAGGTCACATTCGCCCCCTTCACCCGCGCCTCGCCGGGCACTCCGTCGGGATGGATGACCACCAGGAAATCGAGGAAGTGCCGGCGGTACTGCTGTTGGACGGCTCGCGCTTCGTCTTGGAGGCGGGCGGCGGCCCGCCCCTCCACGGCCAGCACGACGAGCATCTGACGGGACGGCCACTGTTGCCGGATCAGGCTCCGGATCCCGGGCTCATAGACCTCGCGGGACTCCCTGGCAATCGGAATGATCACGACGTGAGAAACCTCCGCAAGCCGCGGGGGCGGCTGGCCGTGACGGCTCAAGGCCAGCAGCTCGCGCTGGAAGATCCATCGGGAGAGCCGCTGGGTCATCCGCGAGGAGACCCCGCGCGGCTGCGGCGTTCCACGGCGCTCCATCAGCCGCTCCACGGCCTGGGCCCGCGCCATCCAATCCGTCTCCCGTTCCACGGTGAGCCTCAGGTAGGAGAGGATGAGGAACAACGTCATGTAGAACAGCCGCAGGAGCCAGTAGAGGTCGAAGGCGATGACCAGCACCGCCGCCAGTCGCGGCGTCCAGAACGACAGCGAGAGCATCCCCGCCAGGATGGCCCAGCTCGTCGCCCCAGGGATGATCTCCAACAGCCGCTCGATCCACTGGTCGCGTCCGTGGAGCCCATGCCGCGAGAAGCGGAACGGGGCCATGGCGCGGCATCCTGCCGGCTCCTCGGCGAGAACGGCACCGCGTGTCATCCCCCCACCTCCGACTGGCGGTGTCTTGATAAGGATGTGCTGGATTGCTGATAAGTCGCCGTGGCGGATCGACACCGCCATGGCCGGGGTCCTGAGTCTGCCAACACGCGTCGGCCAGGGCCTGCGTGCCGCAGGCCCGCCGGAGGTGGGGGGATCATCTGTTGTTCGGAAGGATCTCCAGGAACGAGAGCCTCCCTGTCGAGCGATCGAGGTAGTAGAGGCCGCCGGACTCCTCGCTGTAGGCGATGGCGCTGCCGGCTCGCACGCGCACCAACGACGCGGGGGCCCCGGGCGGCTCGCGCTCCAGCAGGAAGACGGTATCGCCATCCTGGAACAATACGTGCGAGGCGTCATAGACCCAAAATCCCTGCCGGATGTCTCCCCGCTCCTCCGCCATCCAGCGGGGATGCGGGCGCGACGCCGCCACGCGGTCTGCGCGCGCCTCGGCGGAACAGTCGAGGATTCCGATCCGGTCCTTCCGCCAGATCAGGAGTTGCTCGTGGTGAGGATCGACGACGAATCCCCGGATCCCCGCGTCAATCACCTCGCCCGGAAAGCGGCTCACCCACAACTCGCCTCGCTCCCCTGAGAGCACCAGGAGCCCTCCAGGGAGGACGGTGATGCGGAACAGCCCGCGGGTCCGCGAGAGCGCCGCGCGGGCCCTCGGATCATCGAGGAACGTCGTGAGACGCCGGCCGTCTTGATCGATGCGTCGCAGCGCGAGGTCGTCCGTCAGCACGTACAGCTTCTGATCGCTCACCCCAACGCCACGGACCTGCTCGATGAGCTTCGGGTAGATGGCCGCGGTCTCGAGGTCGAGCCGGCTCACCGAGCCGTCCTGCACGCTGAAGAGCTGCTGCGGCCAGCGCGGATCCCACGTCACCCATTGCGGCGCGGCAGGAAACAGTTTGGTGAGGTCCGCAAGCTGCGCGTGACCGCCCCTCAGCGAAGCGCCCAGATACCTGTCGCCGCCCCGCGCCCTGAGACGGAGCAGCAGCAGGGGGCTTCCCCTCACGAGGACGGAGGAGACGACCCGGCTGTTCCGATACGGCGAGCCCCTGGGCATCAAGGGCCAGCCCGCGCGGGCTTCACGATCGTACACCAGCGCATCGCCGGCCGTCGGTCCCATCGTGAGCACCAAAAACCTGGTCTCAGGGATCGGCAGGAGCTCCTTGACGGGTTCCGGCCACAGTGTCCGGGCGACGTGACGCGTCGGCAGCAACAGCACCTTCTCGATGCTGGTCGCCTTCCCCGCTTCGACCCGCACGGTCCGACTCCAGGGGTGATGAGACTTGAGGAGCGCCTTCACGTGGTACTCGCCGGGGTAGAGACCCTCCAGCACAGCCGGGGTCCGTTTGAGGTAGCGCCTGCCTCCGACGTAGATCGACGCCCCCGGCGGCACCGTCGCCAGGGAGAGGAGGCCGGTCTTCACCAGCCCTTGGGAGGCGCCGGGCTGAACCCCATAGCCCAGGACGTGCAGGATGACGGGGGGGCACCCCAGGAGGTAGGCCAGGAGGAACGCGTAGAAGACGATCTTGCGCAACAGCGGCATGAGCGGCCCGCCCTTCCAGCTACCCCTTAAGGTATACCACGTCCTCCGCGGAGCCCAGCGTCAGCACCATCAAGAGATAGTCCTGGAGGTGGCGGGTCAAGAGGAAGTTCTGGCGCACGTGTTCGCGGCCGTTCTCGCCGAGCCGCTTGGCGTAGTCCGCATTGTTGAGCAGTTGCTTGATGGCGGAGGCCGCCCCTTCCACGCTGTGCACGAGCAGGCCGCTGTAGCGATGCTTCACCTGCAAGGGAATGCCCCCCACCGCCGAGGCCACGACGGGGCGGGCCTTCCAGAGCGCCTCGGAGACGGTCAGGCCAAACCCCTCCTTCAGGGATTTCTGGACGATGACCGCGGAGGCCCGCTGCAGGGCGTTGATCTCGAGATGGCTGTCCGGGGGCAGCATCAAGAGGTGGATGTCCGGGTTGCCCTTCGCCCGCTCACGCACGCGGTTCAGCACGTCCTCGGCCTCCGGATCATCGCTGGCGGAACCGCCGGCCAGCACGAGCTGGCATTTCATCGAGCGGCGGACGCGCAGGAAGGCGTCGATGACGCCCAACGGGTCCTTGAGGTCGTCGAACCGTGAGACCTGGGTGACGATCGGCCGGTCCTGGGGGACGCCGAGCTGATGGAGAACCGCCGCGATCTCTTCAGGCGTCAGCTCGCGGTTTTTCTCGCTCAATGGATCGATGGAGGGGGCAATGAGCATCTGCCGCATGGGGATCTGCTGGGCGAAGGCCGCGGAGGAGTAGACCGCCGCGTCGAATTTCAGGATAAAGGGCTCCAGGAAGCTCCACACCGCCCGGTTGGGGCGGGACACGTCGAGATGGCAGCGCCAAATCCATCGGGACGCCGGATGGGCCTGCCGTTTTTCAACCAGCGTGATGGGCTGCGGATCGTGGATGAAGACGACCTCATCATCGATGGCCAGCCGCGCCGCATTCCGGCGACCAACCTCGAGAAAGAGCTCGAACACCTCCGGCGTGATCACCTCCGGCTTGCCGTGCAGGGCGTTATGGAGCTTCTTGGTCACGGCGAAGAACGGCTCCGACCCTTCGATCACCTCCCATCGGACGCGAAGCCCCAGCTCGTTCAACAAGGGCACCATGCGGCTGAGAATCTCGGCCACCCCCCCGCCGGCGCGGGTGGAGTTGACCATGACGACGCGCTGGCCCGCGAGCCGCGTGACCAGGGCGCGGAGATCCTCGATGGCGCTCCTGCCGACAATCGGCTCGTACTCCGCGAGGCTAGGCATGTGGCGGTTGGCGGTCGAGCTCATGCCGCACCAGCGCGCACAGCAACGACCGAAGGGTTTCCAGCGTGTGCGCGTAGGGATCGAGCCGCGCCACGTTCTCTGCCAGGCCTTTCAACCCGAGCTGCTCGTCGAGCCAGATGGCAAAATCGTTGCTCGGACGCCCGACCCGCAGCCGGGCATCGAAGATATGGAAGTAGAGCGAGTGGAGGCTCACCTGCGAGAGGGCCTGGGCGAACTCGGCTAACGTCGAGGCCTGATAGGCGGTCGGCATGATGACGTGGATCGCCTTGATGAAGAAAAACTCCTCCCCCTCTGAGGCGAACCTCAGCCGGGCCGTGGGGGATCGCGCGAGGTACGCTTCGATCGTCGTCGCCAGCGCCTCCCGGAGACTCTGGAGCGTCGAGTGCTCCATGATGTCGAGGCCGACCAATTGCTCGCCGAGCGGTTCCTCACCTAAGATCTCGCTGACCCAGTAGGCCACGTCGTTGGTCGGCTCCGGGGTCAGGTAGTGGTGGCTCAGGAGGAAGTAATGGGTATGATAGTAGATGCAGCCCTCGGGCACCGTCCGAAGCAGCCCGACCAGCTGGGGGAGGGTCGCGGCGCGCAAGCCGGTCGCCTCCTGCAGGATGAAGCTCCTGGAGAAGCGAAACGGGACTTGGGCCTCCGGCGACGGGGGGCGTTGGGCTACGGCTTTTGGGACGGCTTCCATCTCTCCCCCAAGATCTCCTCCAGAACGTGTTTCACCATCCCCTGCGACCCTAAGCCCAGGGCGAGGGCGAAGGCCAGCCCAAAGGTGGCCATGAGGATGTACAGGGCCACCTGGATGGTCTGCGTGACCACCTGGAGCTGCTCCAGCGCCACGATGATCGTCACCACCAGCACCATGGTGTAGACCGCCTGTCCGACTAAATACC
This sequence comes from Candidatus Omnitrophota bacterium, assembly GCA_030697665.1. GTDB lineage: Bacteria > Omnitrophota > Gorgyraeia > Aquiviventales > Aquiviventaceae > JAUYPJ01. The sequence goes on along the minus strand of JAUYPJ010000147.1, from coordinate 5,732 downwards.
CCCGGGCAAACCCGGCATTCAGGGTTGCCGCGCGCACCGTCGCGCCGAGGAACGACGCCAGCAACATGCCGAACAGGAAGACCACGATGCTGACGATCATCCGCGGGATGAATGTGCCAAAGCGTTCCAGCCACTCCGCCGCGGCCGTGACCCCAATCCACTGCAGCGCAATGATGACGGTCGCCACCATGACCAGCCAGTAGCCGAGCTGCCCCAGCAGCTCAATCACGGTCAACCGGATGGCTCCGCGCCTGAGCACCTCGCTCAACTTCGTTTTCTCGGCAAGCCGCTCCAGCCCTGCGGCCTGCAAGAGTCGGACGATCACCAGTCGGAACAGCCTCGCCAACACCCAGCCCACCACCAGCATGAGCAGGGCGCCGAACACGTTGGGAACGAACGTCCGAAGCTGCGTGACGAGCACCCGCAGCGGCTCAAGCACGACCTGTGGCCCTGTCATGTGTCCCCCTCCTTCTCACCGTGAGGAACTCCCCCAGCTCCACCAACCAGCCGTAGACTTCACGTGGGTGGCTCAGCCGATACGTCGCGGCCGTTCGCCGGCTCGGGCGGCCGACGCGCACCGACACGCCGCCACGGCGATTCACCGCCCGAAAGGCCTCTTCGTCCGTCTGGTCATCACCCAGGTAGATGGGCACGCCCCGCCGGGCGTCATCGGAGCCGAAGAGACGGGACAGCACCCACTCAACGGCCTGGCCCTTATCCCAGTCGACCGGCGGGCGGATCTCCACCACGCGTTTCCCATGCGTGAGCCGGATCGCCGCCTCCTGCGCATCGGCGGCCGTGATCCGTCGGATCTGGTGATGAAAGGCCCGCTGCGCGGGCCGGGGCACGTTGCGCCAATGGGCGCTGATCGTGAGGCCCTTCCATTCCATCCGGGCGCCGGGGATCCCGCGGAGCGCCCGCTTCAACCGGACGGCGAGGCGGCGCAGTATCACACGGGACGCTTGCGCCTGTGGATGGACGAATGAGACGCCATGCCCCGCCAGCTCAAGGCCATGGTTGCCCACGTACACCATCCGCGTCACGCGGACCAACCGCCTGATCTCTTGAAGCGATCGCCCGCTGACGACCCCCAGCCACACGCCGGGGAGCCGACTCAGGCGCTGTAAGATGGACCGCGTCCCGGATGACAGGATGGCCTGCTCAGGGGTCCTGGTAATCGGCGTGAGCGTGCCATCGTAATCGGTCAGGACCACCAGCGGCTGATCCTTGATCCGCTGCGCGGCCACCTGCGGCCATGCGCGCAAGAGATGCTCCATCTGGGCCTTCCCGATTGTAGCATCCCCTGGACAAAAGGCCACCCCCTTGCAACCACCCCTCCCCGTTGTCCTCGGCAGCGTAGCGCGCGCCAGGTAACAGCCGCGTGACATTTCAATGAGCATTTCTTCATGATGACAACTGCTCATCGCTTGCACCCCACGCTCGTGGCGCCCCCGCACGCGCATCGGATCAGCGCCTCGCGGTAGCCTTGACAAGGCTTGGGGTTTCCTATAGCCTGACCACCTTTGAGTGCTACGGAGGATCGATGCTCTCGCTGCCGCAGGAAAGCGTGCATCCCTTGGTGGTGCACTTTCCGATTGCGCTCCTCATCACAGCGCTCCTGCTCGATGGGCTCGCCCTCGCCCTCAAACGGCCCCAGCTCCATCGGGTGGCGCTGTGGAATCTCACCCTTGGCACATGTGGAGCCGGGGTGGCGGTGTGGACCGGCTACCGGGCCGCCGACATCGCCAGGCACTCCTTTGAAATCCACCAGGTCATGGAGCTGCATCGGAAACTCGGCATCGCCACGCTGATCCTTGGGAGCCTGGTGGTCATCTGGCGCCTCTGGAAGCGAGACCGACTGGGCCGCCCAGCCAGGCTCCTGGTGTTCCTGGTGATGCTCGGCATGGCCGGAACGCTTTCCTACGGAGCGCACCTGGGTGGTCGCCTGGTCTATGAATTCGGCGTCGGAGGCGCCTTTGGTAGAGCTCACCATCCCTCCAACGACCATGAACCTGATCACACACATTGAAACCTCATTATTGAGCTTCGCGAAATCCACGCTGCTGGTGACGATCTGGGAAACATTGGAGGCGTTCCTGATGTGCCAGGCCAGCTCAGCGAAGCGGCCCTGCTGAGGACGGCGCCGATTTTAAACCAACAGCCCCTCCCGCTCATGCGGGAGGGGCTTGCTGGTCAGAACGCGGGGGCGACGGGACGATTGTAGAACTGGCGGAGCCGAGTGGGACAGGTTTCTGGCGGAGTTCAGGGCGTGGTGCGAACAGCCCTCAGATACTCGGAGGCGGCGCTGACGTCTCGGCGTCCTGTTGTTTCTTTCTCTCCACCTTGCGCTGGCGTTTCGCTTCTTGCTTTTGTTTCTTTTCCAAATCCCTCTTTCGCTTTTCAAATTGATAGTTCACTCGTGCCATGTGGCCTCCTTTCCGTACGGCCTCTTGATACCGACCTCAGTCATCCTCACTGCGCACGTCAATGCTCGATGTGCCCTCAGCGCTCACGCGAATCCTGAACTGAATGGGTTTGCAGCACACCTGGCAATCTTCGACGTATTCATGCTGGCCCACTGAAGAGTCGACAGTGATCTCAAGCGACTCACCGCAGTACGGGCAGTCAATGTGCGCGGATTCCAAAGGGTCCATACTGCGCCGATCTCTTCAGGTAGTTACCTAAGATCCCTCTGTTCTCGTTTCGCCTGTCGCTTCTCTTTCATGGATCGCTGGGCCTTTTTCTTGACGTTCTTTTTCGCATCCCTTGATTTTCCCATACCAGCCCCCCTCTGTTGACTCCCCATGACCATTGAAGAATTGCAAATCCACATGACTGAATCCGCGCAGCAGCAAGGTGGAATCCCCGAACTCTCATCTATGATACTACACCTGGCAGGGGGCTGGAGGCTAGGTTCTCAGGATCCGTTGCAGCGCGACGGCGTTGTTGTACTGTACGTCACGCGCCGCATAAAGGAGCGTCACGGTGTGGTGTTGCCGCACCACCTCACGCAGCTTGCGCAGGACCGCCGGCCGCTGACGCAATTCCACCCGGTACCGCACGACGAACGTCCGCCACTTCTTCGGATCGTGGCCGAACCATCCTCGCAACAGCGTGCTTGGCGCCACGTCCTTCAACCAGTATGCGATCTCGGCCCGCTGCTTGGACATGCCACGCGGCCAGATGCGGTCAATCAGCACGCGGCAACCGTCGCCGTTCGCTGGGGGTTCGTAGATGCGTTTCGTCCGTATCATTCAGGTAGGGAGTTGCCGCGGTCGCGCTCTCTCAACAGAACCGTCCCGTGTTTTGGATGGGACGATTGTAGAACTGCGGATGGGGCTTGGGCCAGAACCCCACCGGTTCCGGTGAAGTAGCCCCGCCATCGTGGCGGCTACGGAATGCCTGGCGCGATGGGCGTCAGGCCACTCCGCTCGGCCCTGATGGCCTTCGCTGCGCAGGCGCTCCTGGTGGAGTTCAGGGGCTGGGGTCGGTCGGACGAGATGCGTGATTCGTTTGTGAGGCTGTTCTAGGGTCTTGGGGCGGTAGCTGGTCACGCAGGAAGTGGATCGCACGTTCCACGGCCCAGAACGTCGCGCCGCCAGGCGATCGGCCGCTGATAAAGCCCATGTGCCCTCCGGCCTTGGGAAACTCCGCGCTGAGGTAAGCATTCCGCGCGACGGATTCACGCGGCAAGGCCTCTCCGGGAAAGAACGGGTCGTCTTGGGCGTTGATCAAGAGCGTAGGCCGGGCGATGCGGGAAAGCGCCGTCCCGGAACTGGAGGCCGCCCAATACGCCGCCGCGCTTGGAAAGCCGTGGACCGGAGCGGTGACCAGCGCATCGAATTCCGCGATGGTGCGGACCGCGCAGAGCGCTCGCCGATCCACCAGGTCGGGAAACCGCTCGAGCTTCGCCAGGGTCTTGCGTGTGAGCCCGCGCAACAGGCGCCGCATGTAAACTCGGCTGAGCCCCCGCTCGATGGCCCGGACCGAGACTGCCAGATCAAACGGCGTGGAGATGGCCACCGCAGCGCGCAGGTGCCGGGGCACCGTGTCGGCTTGTTCTTCCAAGTATTTCAGCAGCACATTGCCGCCGAGGGAGAACCCCGCGCAGAGGATGGCAGATCCTGGGTGTTCGGCGATGACCTGCTGAATGACCCAGGCAAGATCCGCGGTGTCACCCGCATGGTAGGACCGCCGCAACCGGTTAAGGGTTCCGCTACAGGAGCGGAAATTGACGCCGACGCCGCGCCAGCGGCATCGAGACGCGGCCCGCAGCAATCCCACCACCTGGCTCGATCGCGAGGAGCTTTCCAGGCCGTGCAGGACGACCAGGGTGGGTGAACCGGGCTCGGCTTGCCCTTCATCCACATCGAGAAAATCGCCGTCCGGCAGCTCCCACCGCCGCCGCTGATACGGCATCCGCATCCCCGGCGGACCGATGGCCCCCCACACCGTCTGCGCATGCCGCCCGCGACACCACCACGCTGGACGAAACGGGCTCGCACCTATGAGGGACAGCCTAGCGGGAACGCGTTGGCGCGACAGTGTCAATGACTTGACGCCCCTGGCGGGCAGCCCTAAGCTATCATCTTCCATGCCCGCCATTCTTCAGCTCAAGAACATTGACAAGCGGTTTGGCCCGCGCGTCATCTTCGACGACGCCAGCGTCACGCTAGACTCCGAGAAGAAGACCGGTTTCATCGGCCGCAACGGGGCGGGCAAGTCGACGCTGTGCAAGATCATCATCGGCCAGGACACCGCCGACTCAGGCGAGATCGTCCGCAGCGCCGACCTGCGGCTCAGTTACCTGGAGCAGCACGACCCGTTCACGCCAGAGGAAACCGTGCTGGACTTTCTCACGCGTCACACCGGCCAGGAAGCCTGGCGCTGCGGCGAGGTGGCCGCCAAGTTTCAGCTGAAGCGTGATCTGCTCGACACCCGCATCAAGAGCCTGTCCGGCGGCTACCAGACCCGTGTGAAACTCACGTCCATGCTCCTGCGCGAGCCGAACTTCCTGATCCTGGATGAGCCGTCCAACTACCTGGACCTGAAGACGCTCATCCTGCTGGAAGAGTTTCTGGAGGACTTCAACGGCGGCTTTCTGATCGTCTCCCACGACCGCGAGTTTCTGAAGAAGACGTGCGACTACACGCTGGAGGCCGAACGCAACCGGCTCATGCTCTACCCCGGCACCGTGGAGGAGTACCTGACCTTCAAGGCCGAAGGGCAGGCCCAGGCCATCAGCTACAACCAAACGATCGAGAGCAAGCGCAAGCAGCTCCAGGCTTTCGTGGACCGCTTCCACGCCAAAGCGTCGAAGGCGGCTCAAGCGCGCTCCAAGATGAAGCAGATCGAGAAGCTCAAGACGATCGACGTGGCCGAAGCGCAGCTCAACGTCCAGATCAAGATCCCCGCCATCCAGCGCCGCCAAGGCCCCGCCTTCACATGCGAGGACCTCGCCATCGGCTATCCGGAGAAGCTCGTGGCCAAGGACATCCGGATCGAGGTGGACCACGGCGCCCACGTGGCCGTGCTGGGCGATAACGGTCAGGGCAAGACCACGTTCCTACGGACGCTGGCCGGAGACTTGGCCCCGAGAGGCGGCGTGTTCAAGTGGGGCTTTGGCTGCGAGATCGCCTACTACGCCCAACACGTCGTGGCCGCAGTGAACCCGGCGGATGATGTCTTCACCCACTTGGAACGCCACGCAGCCCCCGCGGTCACCCGGCAGG
>JAUYPJ010000144.1 GCA_030697665.1 Candidatus Omnitrophota bacterium | reverse complement strand
AACGCAATCGGCATCCCAAACCCATTGCCTGGAGCTACACCGCCGCCATGCTACGGAAGCGGTTCGTGCCACTGGCTGCTGAGCAACCCCCGTTACGCTCATGAGAAACCCCTGGCGAATTTATGATCCGGTGTACTAGCGCCCTCTGATGGGTTTGCCGCCGCCACCGACAACAGCAGAGCATGGCTCAAGCAATTTGGCTATTCAGAGAAGACGCGGATGCTCATCGGCGAATGGAGCATCTGGCCATCCGTGACGCGGGATACCGAAAACCTAGCAGCCTATGTCATCGCCGCGCTCATCGGGATGGACCACGCTGGCGTCACGGAACATGCCTTCACTTCGATGATTGAGCAGGATTCGACGGATGCCGCGCTCCAATTTCAGGCAGGGAACGCATCCGGATACGGCATCGTGACAAAAGATCTGGTGGTCAAACCCGTCTATAACGCGTTTCAGGCGTTGTCGTTGGCCGCCGGGAAACCAGAGGGGCACGACGTCAATCGGCTCGCTCTCACCGCACCGCAAGACGAATTCGTCGCCGCACTCGCCACGCAGACGAACGATCGGAAGACGACGCGGACGCTCATGGCAAACTTCGTTCCCGCCACGCGGCGCATGACCAGCCCGTATCTTGGAACACGCTTGCGCTCCTGCCTGCGCTCCAAGGGCTACTCCCAGGAGGAGTACGAGTCGCTCTGTGATGCGCTGAGAACAGCCGCCACACGAAACCGACCGCAACGGGGGGTGACGCTGGAGTCCGTTAAGCGTCTCGTTCAAGAGGCCGTTTCAGACCCCAACACCAGACAAGACCTTCGCTGGTGTGTGGAGCACGATGTGCTGGCCATGAAGCAGGCGATCGATCGCTACCGAAACGAGCCGCGGGAGATCAGCCTCGTCGTCTCCGGGCTTGCGACCGGATCGTACCGAGTCAGGCGCTACCTCATCGATGCCGACCACGCCAATAGCTGCCGCTACAACAAACGGACCGAACCCCAACCGACCAATACCTCCTGCGGCGTCAATGGCGACATCGACCAGCGCGTGGCACGAGCCAAAGCGGACGCAACACGCGAGGGCAGGCGCGCGGCGTTCGCCTCTCTACGGGCCCAAGGGTATACCGAACGCGATCTTGAATCAGGAACACAGGTCGTCCGGTCATGCAAGCGCAAGATGGCCTGTGTCCAAGAGACACTGGCCAACAGCTACCAACAGTTGAATCGCTGCACCACTCCCGATGGCGCCCCGCCGCGCTGCCTTTCGGCAGATACGGTTATTGGAGAATTGAAAACCGCGATCGGCATCTATCGGGACACCTCTGCGCGGGTGTTCTTTTACGACTCCCCGGATGCCGTTGACAAGATCAATAACCTCCCAGAGGTTCGGCTCGATGTGGTGGAAGAGAGGACGGTGTCGGTGCAGGATGGCGCTTTCCGTGAGGCGCTCACCGTGACGCCGAATGCCGTGTGGCTTGTCGAGATCGAGCGGCTCTAGCGACAATGTTGCTCGGCGTGTGCCGCGTGATCCGGCTGGCTGACCTTCCAGTCAGTTACCGCTGACGCCTCAAGCGGGTCAGACTTCCTTTGTCACTTCTATCAGAGGGGGCTTTAGTCTGAAAATACTTGACAAAAAAGTCTGATTTACGTATCGTTGAGGTGAGGACGACGCATGAAGATCACCGCGCAGGAAGAATACGGGTTGCGCTGCCTTCTCCAGTTGGCGAGAGCGCCCCAACACCAGGTGGTGGGGGTCAAGGAGATCGCGGCGAAGGAGGGGCTCTCCACCGCCTACGTGGAGAAGCTGTTGCGGCTGCTCGCCCGCGCAGGGCTGGTGCACAGCATCAGGGGGATGCGGGGCGGCTACGTGCTGAACCGGCCGGCCTCATCGGTGACGCTGGGCGAGGTCGTGCGGGCGCTGGGGACGGTGCAGACGACCAGCCACATCTGCCAGCACTTTACGGGCCAGCAGGACGTCTGTGTCCACTTCAACGACTGCGGCATCCGCTCGGTCTGGTCGGGGTTGACGACGTACATCCAGCGCTTTCTCGATGAGACGATGCTGGCGGACCTGTTTGAGAGCGAATACGCCGTCTCGGACCGGCTGGCCAAACGGCTCGGCCATGTGTAACACAGGACGAAAAGCTGACAAGAGAGTCATCAATGGCGCAGCCGCTGCTTGAAATCGACCAGGTGCACGTCGCCGTCGACGGGAAGGAGATCCTGAAGGGGCTGACGCTGCGCCTCAATGCCGGGGAAGTCCATGCGATCATGGGGCCCAACGGCTCCGGGAAGAGCACCTTGTCCTTCTGCCTCATGGGCCATCCTAAATATGCGATGACGTCGGGCAGCATCCTGTACAAGGGCCAGGAGCTCCACAGCCTCGCCCCGAACGAGCGGGCCGCCGCCGGGATCTTCCTGGCGTTTCAGTATCCCACCGCCATCCCCGGGGTGACGATCGTCAACTTCCTGCGCGCGGCATTGCGAGGGGTGCGGGGAGGACAGGACGTGCCCGTGAAGGAGTTCCGTCAGTTGGTGAAGACCCACCTCAAGGGATTGGGGATTTCTGAGGCGTTCATGAACCGGTACGTCAACGACGGCTTCTCCGGTGGCGAGAAGAAGCGGCTGGAAATTTTGCAGATGGCGATGTTGAACCCGGCGCTGGCGGTGCTGGATGAGACCGACTCCGGGTTGGATATCGATGCGCTGAAGACGGTGGCCGCCGGGATCAATACGCTGCGCAGTCCCCAGCGCGCCATTCTGCTGATCACCCACTACCAGCGGATGCTCAACTACATCACGCCGGATGTGGTCCACGTCATGATCGACGGGCGGGTGGCTCGCTCCGGCGGTCCGGAGCTGGCGCTGGAGTTGGAGTCGAAAGGATATGAGGGGTTCCGGCCACCGGTGGAGCCGGTGACGGTATAGGAGGAGATGATGGCAACGAAGCCCCAGGTCAACATCAACGAGGACTACGACCGGCTCTACGGGTTCCACGTGCCGGAGCGCTCCGTGTTTAAGGCGGAGCCTGGCTTGGACGAGGAGAAAGTGAAGCAGATCTCCGGAATGAAGGGCGAGCCGGCCTGGATGCTCACCCTCCGTCTGCGGGCCTACCGGTACTTCACCCAGAAGCCGATGCCGCAGTGGGCGAATACCGCGCTGTTGAACAGCATCCACTTCGGCGACATCTACTATTACCTCAAGCCCACCGAGAAGAAAAGCGAGAGCTGGGAGGATGTGCCCGAGGAGATCAAGAAGACGTTTGATCGCTTGGGCATTCCCGAAGCGGAGCGGAAGTTCCTCGCTGGGGTGTCAGCGCAATATGAAAGTGAGTCCGTCTACCACTCCATGCGGGATGACCTCCAGAAGCAGGGGGTCATCTTCCTCGACATGGACAGCGCCCTGAAGGAGCAGCCCGAGATCGTCCAGCGCTACTTCGGCACGGTGATCCCACCGGCGGACAACAAGTTTGCGGCGTTGAATACGGCCACGTGGTCGGGCGGCTCGTTCATCTACGTGCCCAAGGGCGTGAAGGTGGCCATGCCGCTGCAGGCCTACTTCCGCATCAATGCGAAGAACATGGGCCAGTTTGAGCGGACCCTCATCATCGCGGATGAGGGAGCGGAGGTGACGTATTTCGAGGGCTGCACCGCCCCATCGTATTCGTCCGATTCGCTCCACTCGGCGGTCGTCGAGCTCATCGCGATGCCGCACGCGAAGATTCGCTACGTGACGATTCAGAACTGGTCGAAGAACGTCTACAACTTGGTGACGAAACGCGCCGTGGCGCATGAGGGCGCAACCGTTGAGTGGCTCGACGGAAATCTTGGGTCGAAACTTACGATGAAGTACCCCGGGGTGTACCTCATGGGGCGCGGGGCGCGGGGCGAGGTGCTGTCGGTGGCGTTTGCCAATTCGGAGCAGCACCAGGATGCGGGCGCGAAGATGATCCATGCTGCGCCGGACACATCCTCGGTGATCACCTCGAAGTCGATCTCGAAGGGAAGCGGCCGCACCACCTACCGGGGGCTCGTCAAGGTCTACCCCGGCGCGACCAACGCCAAGTCCACGGTCCGTTGCGATGCGCTGCTGCTGAGCCCTGAGGCGCGCTCTGACACCTATCCGACGATGGAGATCGACGAGAAGCGGGTGCAGATCGGGCATGAGGCGACCGTCTCCAAGATCGGCGATGAGCAGCTCTTCTACGCGATGAGCCGGGGGCTGACCGAGCAGGAAGCGATGAGCATGATCGTCAACGGGTTCATCGAGCCGTTCGTCAAGGCGCTGCCGCTGGAGTACGCGGTGGAGCTCAATCGCCTGGTGCAGCTTGAAATGGAGGGGGCTGTCGGATAAAACGCGGATTACGCTGATTGGAAAGGCTGATTACGCAGATTCATCCGCGTAATCAGCTTTCGCCATCTGTGAAATCAATGAGCGATGCATTTAGCACGGCGATAATTGAGCAGTGGGCGAAGCGACTCGATGAGCCGTCGTGGCTGACCGAGCGGCGCCACAGGGCGCTGGCCAGGCACGCAGAGCTGCCCTGGCCGCACCCAAGCGACGACGTGTGGCGCCGGACCGACGTCTCGCTGTTGGATCCTGCGCGGGGCTTCACGCCGGCGCGCCCGGAGCGGGTGCACGCCCCTCCGGTTGCGCAACTGGAGGAGCTGACGCGTCCGCTCGCGGATGAGCAGTTGGTCATCCGCGTCAACGGAGAGTGGCAGACCCCTCCCTCCCCTGGTGAGATCCTCATCCAGGAGATGAGCCAGGCCGCCTCCAGGCAGCCTGAGCTCCTGCAGCGCCTCCTCGACGCGGATGGCTTGACGGATGCCGAGCAGAAGCTCACCAGCCTCAACGACGCGTTTCACCATGACGACCTGTGCGTGCAGGTGCCCTCCCGCTTCACCAGCGCGCGGCCGCTGCGCCTCATCCACGTCGTCTCCTCCGCCGCGCAGCAGGCGCTCTTTCCCCTGACGGTCATCACCGTTGGCGAGGGGAGCGCGGTGACCATCATCGATGAATATGTCAGCCTCCTGTCGTCTTCCCAAGAGGGGACGTCGCTGATCAACAGCCGCATCGAGCTGGTGCTGGAGCGCGGCGCCCGGCTCCAGTACATCCGGCTCCAGCGCTGGGGGCCCCAGGTGCGGGAGTTCCTGTTCCAGCGCGCGACGCTCGCCGGCGACGCCTCGCTGACGGCCGCCAACATCGCCCTCGGCGCGGTGGTCTCGAAGGCGCATCTCGTGACGACGCTCGGGGGTGAGCGCGCCTCGGCCAGGCTCTACGGCTTCGTCTTCGGCCACGGCGCGCAGCATGTCGACCAGCATACGCTCCAGGACCACCAGGCGCCGCACACGACGTCTGACCTCCAGATGCGGGCGGCGCTGCAGGATCAGAGCCAGATGATCTACACCGGCTTGATCCGGATCGCCAAGCAGGCGGTGCAGACCGACGCGTACCAGGCCAATCACAACCTCATGCTGAGCCCGTCGGCGAAGGCGGAGACGATCCCCATGCTGGAGATCCTGGCGGATGACGTGCAGTGCAAGCACGGCGCCTCGATCGGCCCGATCGATGAGGAGCAGTTGTTCTACGTGATGTCGCGCGGCGTCCCCCGCGACATCGCGCAGCGGTTCCTGGTGCTGGGTTTCGTCGAACCCATCGTGCAGCAGGTGCCGTTTGAGCCGTTGCAAGAGCGTTTGCGCCGGGAGATTGAGGGGAGCCTGCAGATGACTGTGACAGGTGACAGGTGACATGGGACATGTCTTGAGAGCGTGTTTGAGGTCGGCATGTTTGTGACGGTGGCGAACGCGAGTGAGGTGCCGGTCGGACAGTTCAAGGCGGTGGAGGTCCAGGGCAGGCGGCTGTTGGTCTGCCACACCGAGGGCGGGTTCTCCGCCATCGACGACACCTGCACGCACGACGACGGCCCGTTGGCGGATGGGTGGCTTGACGGGAATGCCATCGAGTGTCCCCGTCATGGGGCGCGTTTCGATGTGACCACCGGCAAGGTGCTGTGCCTGCCCGCCGCGGTGCCCGTGGCAACCTACGACGTGCAGGTGGAAGGCGGGCAGATTTTCGTGAAAGTCCAATAGACCAGCGTTCAGCGGGCAGCGTTCAGCGTAGAGTAAAAAACCTGAACGCTCCACGCTGTACGCTCTACGCTGACCATGTTGGATATAAAAAGAATCCGAGCCGATTTTCCGATCCTGAGCCGTACGGTGCACGGCAAGCCGCTGGTCTACCTGGATAACGCGGCGACCACCCAGAAGCCCCGCCAAGTGATCGACGCGCTGGTGCGCTACTACAGCCACTACAACGCCAACATCCATCGCGGCATCCATACCCTGGCCGAGGAGGCGACCGCCGCCTATGAGGCGGTGCGGGAGCGGACCGCGCGCTTTGTGCAGGCCCCGTCGTCTCGCGGCATCGTGTTTACCCGCAACGCGACCGAAGCCATCAACCTCTTTGCCAACGCCTGGGGGCGTTCCGTCCTCCAACCGGGCGACCAGATCCTCTTGACCGAAATGGAGCACCACTCCAACCTGGTGCCGTGGCAGTTGCTGGCCAGGGCCACGGGGGCGACGCTGGCCTTCCTGCCGGTGGCCCCGGATGGCACCTTATCGTTGGAGGAGCTGGAGACGCTGCTGACGCCGAGGACCAAGCTCGTCGCGCTCACCCACATGTCGAACGTGTTGGGCACCATCAATCCGGTGTCGCGGATCGCGGAGCGGGCCCATGCGCGTGGGGCGCTCGTGCTGGTCGATGCCGCGCAGAGCGCGCCGCACCTCCCGCTGGACGTTCAGACGCTGGGCTGCGATGCGCTGGCCTTCTCCTCGCACAAGATGCTCGGGCCGACAGGGGTTGGCGTGCTGTATGCCCGCGAGGAGCTGCTGGAGACGATGGAGCCGTTTCTCGGAGGGGGGGAGATGATTTCCGACGTGCAGCTTACCTCCTCGACCTGGAACGACGTGCCCTGGAAGTTCGAAGCCGGCACCCCCAATATCGCCGACGTCATTGCCTTCGGGGAGGCATTGGCGTACCTGGAGCGGATCGGGATGGATGCCATCCACGCCCACGAGCAGGCGCTGACCGCCTACGCGATCGAGCAGTTGCAAGACGTGGACGGCGTCCTCCTCTACGGCCCAAGTCGCCAGACGGCTGAGCGCGGCGGCATCATCTCGTTCAATCTGGAAGGGCTGCATCCGCACGATGTCGGGACGGCGCTGGACGCGGAAGGGGTGGCGATCCGAGCCGGCCACCACTGCGCCAAACCGTTGATGCGCCGGTTGGGGGTGGTCGCCACGGCCCGCGCCAGCTTCTACCTCTACAATACCCAGCAGGAGGTCGACCGTCTCCTGGAGGCGATCCGCGCGGCCCAGGCCTTCTTCAGGAAGCCCGTGCGTGTGGCCCTGTGAGATCGCGCGGCAGGGGTGAGCGGATGATCCCACAACCTAGCTGTCGCGGCGCACGCCGCGGGACCGCACGACAGGAACGCCGCGATCGCGGCGGGTGGGGGACGTGTCACGGCAGGGGGAGCACCCGCCGCGTCTGCGCCACAGGCGCAAGCAGCCAGGTTGTGGGATGATCGAGCAGCTCGATGAGCTCTATCGGGAAGTCATCCTGGATCATTTCCGGCGTCCGACGCACAGCGGCGAGCTCCCTGGCGCGCAGATCAGCGTGGAAGGCACCAACCCCCTCTGCGGCGACGCGCTCACCTTCCACCTGCGCCTGGAGGACGGCAAGATCCAGCAGGTTCGCTTCCAGGGCAAGGGGTGCGCCATCAGCCAGGCGGCTGCGTCGATGCTCGCCGGACAGTTGGAGGGCAAGCCGCTGCCGGAGAGCCGGCGGCTCATCGAGGCGATGAAAGCGCTCATGCAGGGACAGGGGCCTGACCCCGCCGTCGATCTGGGGGATCTGGAGGCGCTGGCCGGGGTCAGGAAGTTTCCGGTGCGCATCAAGTGCGCGGCGCTCTCATGGAACGTGGTGGAGCAAGGGCTCACAGACTACAGCCAACAACACAGTGGAGCAACAGGCTGCAAGCCGCAAGCCCCAGGCCCTGCGTCCTTGGCCTGAAGCCTGAAGCTTGCAGCGTGTGGCCAACGGGGTGAGGGCGAGTGAATGGCCGTGACTGAGCAACAGGCGCTCGAGGCGCTGAAGCCGATCGAGGATCCTGAGCTTCATCTCGGAATCGTCGACTTGGGCCTCATCTACGGGGCGGACATCAACCCGCAGCCCGATGGCGACGAGGTGAAGCTGACGATGACGTTCACGTCCCCCTTCTGCCCGTACGGCCCGCAATTGAAGGCCTCGGTGCAGCGGACCTTGGCCTCGCTGCCAGGGGTTAAGAGCGCCGTCGTCAACGTCGTGTTCACCCCGCCCTGGGATCCGCGCACCATGGCCTCGGAAGATTGCAAGATCGCGCTCGGCTTGGGCTGGGATGAGGAGCCTGAAGCCGGCCCTGATCTTGAGAACCAACGCTAACCCGCTCCCCCGCCCCCGCCACTCGCTCGCCAATCCCCCCACCGCATCTTTTTGTTGACTCGACCCTCCAACGGGACTATTATCGAAAGTAAATCGAAACTCACCCCATGCTCACCAAGCGACAAAAGCAAGTCCTCGATTTCATCAAGGTCTTCATCAAGAAGCACGATTACGCCCCCTCCCTGGAAGAAATTAAAGAGCATATCGGACTTTCCTCTGTCTCGACCGCTCACTTCCACGTTCAAGCCCTCCAGCACAAGGGTTTTCTCCGGAAGGACGACAATCGGCCGCGGACCATTGAGATCAGCAAGAACGGTGGAACCAACGTCCGAACAATCCAGTTGGCCGGCACCATCGCGGCCGGCCGGCCCATCGAGGCGATCGAGGGTCACGACACCATCCAGGTGCCTGCGCTCCTGGTTCCCAACAAGGCTCGCAACTACTTTGCGCTCAAGGTCAAAGGCGACAGCCTGATGGAGGACGGCGTTCTGGATGGCGACGTCGTCATCGCAGAGCAGACCAGTACGGCGAAAGACGGCGACCTAGTGGTCGTGCTGACCGACAATCACGAGGCCACCCTAAAGTATTTCTACAAGGAGAAGCACCGCATTCGGCTTGAGCCGCGCAACCGCGCCCTCAAGCCGCTTTTTGTGCAGGCATGCACGATCCAAGGGCGATTTGTTTCTCTGCTCAGAGGGTACCCGAAGGAAAGATAGACTGATGCCGACTTCGGAACAGACGAAAAGACAGCGGCGCAACTGATGGCGACGTCGTTTCGCCTCTTGGGCCGTAACTGGAATGACACATTAGCCCAACTCGTTGCCAGCGTAAAGACCGAACTGCTTGTTTCGTCGCCGTATGTGACTCAGGAGGGCGTTGATCTCGTCACCGAAAATCTTTCTCCCGGTACTCGCAGTGAAGCGCGCTTGCGCTTTCTGACAGATCTGTCACCACTGAACATCTGCCAAGGGTCGACCGATCCGCGCGCCCTACAATCGATCACGGAAGCAGTGTCTAACGTCCACATTTCTCATCTTCCTCGACTTCATGCCAAGGTATATGTGGCAGACAGCGATCGCGCTATCGTGACATCCGGCAATCTGACCAATGCCGGACTTCTGCTGAATTACGAGTATGGTTTGGAGATTACCGATCATACGCTCGTAGAAGCAATCCAACAAGATATCGCCGCCTATTCCGGACTCGGCGCAGCCATACTTCCCCAGCGGCTTGCGGCGTATTGCCAAATTGTGGATAGGGTGCGCGCGACATACCGCAGGCAGCAAGCAACGGTCGTCAAGTCCGTACGGCAGGCGTTCAATGAGGCGTTCCGGCTCGCCGAGGACGAACTGATCAGGCTGAGACTTGCCGGCGGTGCGTTGCACACCGTTTTTGCGAAAACAATCCTGTATCTGCTGCAATGCCACGGTCCATTGAGCACCATCCAGTTGCACCCGATGATTGAGGCGATTCATCCAGACCTGTGCGACAACAGTGTCGATCGGATTATCGATGGTAAGCGATTTGGGAAGAGGTGGAAACATGCCGTCAGAACAGCGCAGCAACAACTCAAGAAGCACGGGTTGGTGAGATTGGTGGGCGACCGTTGGATGATTGCCAAGTGATCTTCGAGGAAGTAACAGTAATGAGCGTCAAACGAATCCGGGGGCGATGTCAAGCTTGCGGTGGAAGTGGGGTGCTGGCTCCCGCCGTACCCTCGTGCAAGATTGCGGCCCGGAAAGAACCGTGGGTCGTGGTCGAGAAGTGCGACGCTTGCGATCGATACGTTGACGACTTGGCCGCTGCTTCGTCGTCGTTCCGGATAGCTGGCTGGTTTGCCTGTCACAACGGCGCAGAGCATGCGCTTGCCAATCGTCGCTCAGCGCGACTAGCACGAGCCACTGCCGCGACAAGACGTTGGGGGATGTAAATGGAAGATTATCAATATGATGTGGCGATCTCTTTCTTGAACGAGAACGAGCAAATCGCGCGAGAATTGCACCAACGTCTCAGTCCCAACTTCCGCGTGTTCGCGTACTTTAATAGACAGGAAGCCTTAGCAGGAACCGATGGGCTCGAGTCCTTCCGCCAGGTATTTTATGAACAATCTCGGCTGGCCGTAGTCCTTTACAAGAGCGGTTGGGGTGAAACCACTTGGACCAGAGTCGAGGAAGCCGCAATTAAGGACCGGTGCTTAAAAATGGGTTGGAACGGGCTACTTTTCATCATGGTCGATGAGGCGAGTCGACCGCCCATTTGGCTTCCGGAGACGAACATCCGCCTACACCTCGCGAATTATGGTATTGAGCAGGCAGTCGGTGCAATAAAATCCTGCATCGAGTCCCTTGGAGGTCGGCTGCAGAAGGAAGATCCGGTTAACCGTGCCAAGCGTCTGCAGCGCGAACTTGAAGCCAGAGCAAACCGCAGAAGATTACTGACCTGCCAGGAAGGGGTGCAGGAGGCAGGAAAGCAGGCCGAAAAGGTTCATGGTGAAATTCGAAGCCTAGTTGAAAAGATTCGAACAGACTCGGCGGGGTTGAAGCTAGAGGCTGGTTCAGATGATGATATGACGGTGATCACGACTGGACGCGTCAGCTTGGTGGTTTACTGGCGCCCAAGTTATGCAAATACGCTGGAGCACTCACCATTGATTGTCCGGGAGTTCAACGGCAGAGTCTTGCTTCCGCAACAGCGAGGGAAATTCATCACATTTGGCGAACCTGAGCTACTCACAGAGCACGAGTTCGATCCTGATCTGACTGCTGATCAAGGATGGTGCTGGCATTCTCGCTTTGCGCCCGAACGTCACTTCACATCTACGGAAGTTGCGGAATTTTGCATGGAGTTGTTTCTGAAGCTGGTTGATCGTGCAGATACCGGAGACATCCCTCCAATTGATCCGTTACACAGAGCGCAATCGGAAGGCCCCAACTTTAGTTTCATGGCTTCATAAGTGAGATCAAGGGCAGCCCCTAAGGCAACACAAATATGCGCGGCTACATCTCATCGATTGATGGTCTCCTTGTGAGAGATAGCGGACCTTGGATACACCGCAAGTATTTTTTCCTCAAGAGGTACATGTACATCTTCACGCAAGGCATGAAAGCCAAGTGGCAAGGCCGCTTGACTTACATCGACCTATTTGCGGGGCCTGGGCGCTGTCTCATCAGAGACACCAACAGCGAAGTGGACGGTTCGCCGTTGATCGCGTTGGGCTACGAGTTCTCAGAATACATCTTTGTCGAGGAAGATCCTGAAAATCTCCGTGTACTTCGCCAGCGTTGCAGCAAGTCTCCAAAGCACAAGTCTATCCAGATCGTTGAAGGCGACTGCAATGCCGTGATCGGCAAGGTCGTTCCCGAAGGGTTGAGCCTGGCTTTCATCGATCCGACAGGGATTGACATCCACTTTGAAACCATTCGCCAGTTGACCTCAAACCGTCGGGTTGACTTGCTCATGACGGTTCAATTTGGCATGGATATGAAACGGAATTTTGAGCAGTTCAGGAAGCAAGGTAGCCGTTCCAAACTTTGGAGCTTCCTCGGCGGAGATGTGAACTGGTCTGCTGTCAGAGACGCAAATACGGCGTTGGGGCTGTTTAAAGAGCGGGTCAAGGGGCTGGGATACAAGGCCGCTGAGTTTAGGGAGATCGTTGTCAGAAATATGCAGCGAAATGTGCCGATGTACTTCTTGTTCTTCGCATCAAAGAATCCCAGAGGGATTGAGTTCTGGCATAAAATAACGGCAAGAGATGAAACAGGGCAGTATCAACTGGAGTTCTTTTAGGCCGAGACCTCTGTGCTCATGAGTGATCAATCAAGCATTGAATGGACGGATGCAACCTGGAATCCTGTAACCGGTTGCACAAAGGTCAGCCCGGGGTGTAAGTACTGCTATGCGGAGGCATTCGCGGAGCGATGGCGGGGTATCAAGGGGCATCCGTACGAGCAGGGGTTTGATCTAAGACTTTGGCCGGAGAGACTAGAGTTGCCGATTCGCTGGAAGGAGCGGCGAAAGATTTTCGTCAACTCCATGTCCGATTTGTTTCACAAGGATGTGCCAGACGAGTTTATCGGAAGGGTTTTTGATGTTATGCGACAGGCGAATTGGCATATTTTTCAGCTTTTGACAAAGCGTCCCGAGCGGATGAGGGCGTGGTCAAACAAATACTTCTGCTCAAGCGACCATCCCCCGAATGGTAAACAAGTCTGGCCGGAGCAAGTCTGGGCCGGCGTATCTGTGGAAACGCAGGTCTACGTTTCACGCATTCGTGATCTTCAACAAGTTCCGGCGAAGATTCGCTTTCTCTCAATAGAGCCGCTGCTTGGGTCAGTGGTGCTGGATGGCTCACTGCTTGAAGGGATACATTGGGTCATTGTCGGTGGTGAAAGCGGTCCTTATGCGCGCCCCATGAATCCTGAATGGGTCTACGCAATCCTGAAACAATGTAGACAGTACCGCGTCAAGTTTTTCTTCAAGCAGTGGGGCGCCCATACGCCCGACGGACGACGGGTAGGTAAAAAAGCTGCCGGAAGGCTCCTCAAGGGACGAACATGGGATGAGATGCCGGTCGAGCTAACGATGGTGAGCTAATGGGATCTTCTCGTGTGAGAAGCTCGCTATGAATCAATTCCTGAAAAACAGTGAGTTAGCCGTTTTTCAGAATGTGAACGATGGGGAACCACACTTCGGGCTCGGCCGGCCCCCGGCGGCGGGTTTGCACGCCGGCACATTCGGGGACGCATCAGTCCCCTGACGGGCGCGCGGATTGTCCTTGACAAGAGTTTCATGTTATTATATAGTTTCATTGATCCATGAAAACTGATAATTCAGTGAATTCAGATTTGCCCCTTCAGGAAGAAGGCCTGGGCACCCGGGAGGCGTTCGTCAGGCGCCTGCCCCGCTTGCTGCCGTCGCTGAGAGTGACCGCGTTGCGCACGCGCGGGCGGGCGGGAGCAAGGAGTCCTGAGCTGATCCTCCAGGTCGTCACCCCCTCAGGCCGCCGACGGCAGCTCTACGTCGGGCTGAGGTCCGCCGCGGTGCCAAGCCGGATCCGGGAAGCGGCTCGCCAACTCAAGGCGGCTGGGCAGCTCACGTCACGTCCGGCGCGAAGGGGCCGTGGAAGCCGCACGAGGCCGTTGATGGGATACCCGGTGCTGGCCGCGACCTTCCTGAGTCCGCGGGCGCGGGAAATCTGCCGGGAAGAGAACGTGGGGTATCTCGACCTGGCCGGCAACTGCTGGCTGCAATTCGACGACCTGTATGTGGAAAAGGTCGTTGAGAAAAACCCCTTTCCGCATCGAGGGCGCCCGCCGTCCGTCTTCAGCCCGGTGTCCAGCCGCATCGTGCGCGCCGTGCTGGAGGAGCCGCAGCGGACGTGGCAGGTCGGCGAGCTGGCGCGCGCCGCGCGGGTCAGCCTCGGACAGACGTCCAACGTGACCCGGCGCCTCATCGCGGAGGAGTACGCGAGCCGCGCGGATCGTGGAGCCCCACGGGCAGAGCCCGTGGCACCCACGATCACGCCCCGCGTGCCCGCCCCGGCTCGCGCCGGCGTCGGGCCGGGGGGGCGACATCCCGCCCACCTGCCCGCGGCAGTAAACCCGACGGGCCCCCCGTGGTTTCGTTCGGCTTCGCCAAACGAAACCGAACGTACGGGGGCCCGATGGCGGGGTCGATTGCGCCTGACGCAGCCGGCCCGCCTGCTCGATGCGTGGAGGGAGCGCTACGTCCCGGCGCGGACGTCGATGGCCTACTACAGCTTTGCGCGCCCTCCGGAGCAGCTCATCGCTCAGGTCGCGGAGGCCGCCGCCCGGGAGCGCCTGCGGTATGCCCTGACGTCGTTTGCGGCCTCGTCGCTGCTGGCGCCCTTCGTCAGAGGGATCGGCACCGTCCAGTGGTACGTCCACGCGAGAGACGATGTCGAGCGGTGGGTGAAGGCGCTGGACCTTCGCCCGGTTGAGTCAGGTCCGAACGTGATCCTGCTGATCGCGGAGGATCCCGCGATCTTCTATCGCACCCAGGTGGTGCAGGGGGCGACGCTGGTGGGAACGATCCAGCTCTACCTGGATCTGCTCCAGGAGCCTTCGCGCGGGGTGGAGCAGGCTCAATTCCTCCGTCGGGAGCGGATCGGGTTCTGATGGCCGCTCCCGCGCGCACCGCCTCCTCTTATGGTCCAGGGGTGGCGGGCGCCTCCAAAGCGGTCCTGCTGGAGCTGATGACGGTGCTGCGCGCCTACCGCGACGCGCTCATCCTCATCGGGGGGTGGGTGCCGTATTTCCTGCTTGAGCAGCATCGCCGTCCTGATGATCCGTTTGTCCATGTGGGTTCGATTGACATCGACCTCGCGGTCGATCCTGACATGGTGGATGAGCCGCACTATGCCACCATCGCCGAGTTGCTGACGGCCCGCGGCTATCGCCCGGCCACGGATCGACGAGGCGGTCCCCTGCCGCAGAGCTTTGAGCGGACGGTCCAGGCCCCGCTGACCGACAAGCCCTACACGATCCGGGTGGATTTCCTCGCGCCGCGCGGTCCCGCTGAGGCGGGTCGCGCCCGCCATCTGCTCATCCAGGATGCGTTCCTCGCGCGGAAGACCAAAGGCTGCGCGGCGGCCTTTCGCTACGCCACGAGCGTCCCCTTGACCGGGACCTTGCCGGGCGGGGGGCAGCTCACGGTGCCGATTCGCATGGCGGATGTCGCCGCCAGCCTGACGATGAAAGGGATTGTCCTCGGGGAGCGGTATCGGGAGAAGGACGCCTACGACATCTACGCGCTCGTGGCGCACTACCGGCGGGGGCCGCGGGACGTCGCGGAAGCCCTCCGCCCGCGCCTGGAGGATCCGCTCGTCAATGAGGGGATGGCCGGTATCCGCACGGCCTTTGCGACCCGCCAGGCGCATGGCCCGGCGTGGGCGGCGGCGTTTCTCGTCCAGCCGCTGTTCGCCGCTGAGCGCGAGCGCGTCGTGACCGACGCCTTCATGACGGTGCATGAGTTCACCACGCTGTTGTTCGAGCCGGAGTTAAAGACAGTGAACAGTGAACCGTGACTTCTTCGAGCGGAGAAGCAATACAGAGGAGGGGCAGATATGGTGCATGGGATCGGGACGCTGCTCGTCGGGGCGGTGGCTGGTTATTGGGTGTTGGAGCGAGCGGAGAAACACAAGGGCAGCTTGCAGCGGATCGGCCGCATCATCGGCTGGGTGGTCATTCTCAGCAGCTTCATCGGCGTGGCCTGTCGCGCGTTGGGATGCTTCGGGCCGTTCGATGGGTCAGGGAAAAGAGGATGGTGTCCCTTCTCGTCGTCCAAGACTGCACCCGCACCGGGCATCGCCCCGTGACGTTCTGCTGCCCTTGAAGTTCTCAACTCGATCAGGTAAGGTTGTGAAAGGTGATGCAGGATGATCGCCTGCACGTGGCAGGCAGGAAGGAGGGAGCTCGATGAGAAAGCGGCACTCGTTGCGACGCCGAGTCGTGAAGAGACGGCACCGCAAATCCCGCGCTCGCTGCTAGCGTTCGTCGGCACGCGAGCCGGTTGAGCTCCGAACGCCCCACGTGCTTCGCTTTGCGAAGCAAAGCGTGTGGGGCGTTGTGTTTGGCACTGCCTTCCAATGAGCGTACAATACCTCCGCCCATGTCCACAGAGACCCCTCGTTACGACGTGGCGATCATCGGCGGAGGCATCGTCGGCCTCGCGACGGCGAGGGCGCTCGTCCACCGTTTCCCCGCGCTGCGCCTCCTGCTCCTGGAGAAGGAATCCCGCGTGGCCACGCACCAGACCGGCCACAACAGCGGCGTCATCCACTCCGGCGTGTACTACCGTCCCGGGTCCCTGAAGGCCACGCTCTGCGTGACGGGGGGGCGGCGGCTGGAGCAGTTCTGCCAGAGCCGTGGCATCCCCGTCCACCGATGCGGGAAGGTCATCGTGGCGGTGGAGCCTCAGGAGCTTTCCCGGTTGGACATGGTGTATGAGCGGGGGCTCGCCAACGGCGTGCCGGGGCTGGCGCGGATCGGTCCGGAGCGCCTCCGTGAGCTGGAGCCGCAGGTGCAGGGGCTCCAGGCGCTCCATCTGCCGGGCGTGGCGATCGTCGATTATGTCACGGTGGCGAACGCGTTCCGGGACGACGTGGCGGCCTCCGGTGGCGTGGTGCGCATCTCGACGCGCGTGACGCGCCTGGACCCTGAAGACGGTGGGTGGCGGGTGGGCACCACGCAGGGAGCATACCGCGCTCGCTTCCTCATCAACTGCGGCGGGCTGCACGCAGACCGACTCGCCGGCCTGGCGGGTGAGCGCTCCTCGGTGCGCATCGTCCCGTTTCGCGGCGAGTACTACACGCTGCCGGATTCCCGCGCGTCGTTGGTGCGCGGCCTGGTCTATCCGGTGCCCGATCCCGCCCTGCCGTTCCTCGGCATCCACTTGACGAAGTTGCTGAGCGGTGGCGTCCACGTCGGCCCCAACGCGGTGCTGGCGTTGCAGCGAGAAGGCTACCGCCGCACCGATTGCTCGATGCGGGACTGTGTCGAGTTGGCGCTCAGCCCTGGGTTCTGGCGCATGGCAGAACGCTACTGGCGCGCGGGGCTGGCCGAAGCGATGCGCTCGTGGAGCCGGCAGCGCTTCTTGCGCGCCGCGCAGCGGCTGGTGCCGGCCCTGCGCGCAAGCGATCTGTTGCCGTGTCCTGCCGGCGTGCGCGCGCAGGCCGTCGAGCGGGACGGACGCCTCCTGGACGATTTTGCCCTGCACGCCTCCCCGCGCGCGCTCCACGTCTACAACGCGCCCTCCCCGGCTGCGACCGCTTCGCTGAGCATCGGGGAGGCGATCGTCGAGCGCGTGGCCGGAGTCCTGGAGACGCTCCAGCCCGTCTCCACCTCGTTCGCTTCACCCCCACACCAACCCATTGGTGGTGGGCGCGTGCGTCCTCCAGATGACAAGGGACCGCGCCTGACGGTGATGGAGCATCTCGAGGAGTTGCGACGTCGATTGCTCGTGAGCGTCGTCACGCTCCTGGTGACGATCGGGATCAGCCTCTGGCAGGTGGAGCGGCTTGTCCGGTGGTTGCGGCGTCCGATCGAGGGCCTGGTGCCGCGCCTTGTCTTCTTCAGTCCGACGGAGCCGCTGGTGGCGTACCTGCAGGTGGCGGCGCTCTCAGGGCTTGTCCTCGCCATGCCCGTGATGCTGTTTGAGCTC
This sequence comes from Candidatus Omnitrophota bacterium, assembly GCA_030697665.1. Classification (GTDB taxonomy): domain Bacteria; phylum Omnitrophota; class Gorgyraeia; order Aquiviventales; family Aquiviventaceae; genus JAUYPJ01. The sequence continues at coordinate 44,570 of JAUYPJ010000144.1, read as the reverse complement.
TGGCGGTTCGTCCGGATGGGGTTGACGGTTCAGGAACGGACGATGGGGCTGGCCTTCATCTGGTGGGGCAGCCTCCTGTTCGGCTGCGGGGTGGCGTTTGCGTACTACGGGCTGTTGCCGCTGTCGCTGACGGTCTTGCTGGGCATTGGCAAGGGTTCCCTGGAGCCAATGATCTCCATCGGCCGCTATCTCTCGCTGGTGACGACCATGGCGTTCTGGTGCGGCCTGATCTTCGAGCTGCCCGTCATCTTGTTCCTGCTGGCCAGGGTGGGCCTCGTGACGCCGGCGTGGCTACGCCACCAGCGCCCCTACGCCCTGCTGGCGCTGGTGATCGCCGCCGCGGTCATGACGCCGACGACAGATCCGTTCAGCCTCCTGGTCGCCACCATCCCTATGGCGCTCCTCTACGAGATGTCGATCCTCGTCATCTCGGTGACGGGGCGCCGTCGCGCACCGTAGTCCTTCAGGGGTCTGCGGCGCGATACCGAAGCGCGCTCCTCAGCACGACGGTCCACGCCAGCGCGGCGCTGAGGCACCACCACCACCCGATCCCTCGCGGTCCTACCATGAGCTGGAGCGGCCCGATCGTCGTCGCCAGCAGCGCGAACGTCCCAATGAGCCACTGGGCGATGCTCCGGCGATACCTCGGTGGCTGTCCTGGTGGGCGGGCGACAGCGCGCCACCACCCCGGCGGCCTGACCCGCGCGTAAAACCGCGCCAGCGTCCCGCTTTCGACCGGCCGCGTCCAGAGCGTGACGGGCAGCCACACCAGAGCGGTGCCCCCCACCATGAACAGCAGCTCGATGAGCAAGCCCTGCGGCCATCCCAGCCAGCGCAGCGCATGAGGGCGCAGGAGCAGCATCGGCAGGCTGGCGGTCATCGCGGCGATTTCACTCCAGGGGTTGATGCGCCACCAGAGCCAGCGCAACAGGTAGACCGGTCCGATGCCGGCGGTGAGGTTGAGGATCCACGTGAACGAGGCGCCGATGCTCCGGTTGACCCACGCCACCCCCAGGGCGCCCAGCGCCAGGAGGAACGGCAGCAGGCGGCTCACCAGCAGGTAGTGTCGTTCCGAGGCGCGCCGGTTGAGGAACCGCTTGTAGCCGTCGTTGAGCAGGTAGGAGGCGCCCCAATTGAGCTGGGTGCTGATGGTGGAGAGAAACGCCGCGAAGAACGACGCGACGAGCACGCCGCGCACGCCGATCGGCAGCAGCATCGTGATGAGCCGGGGATAGGCGCGCTCATGGTCGATGAAAGACGACCCGTTGGAAGGCATCAGGAGCGCGTGGTCCGGGATCAGGATGATGGAGGCCAGCGCGGTGAGGACCCATGGCCAGGAGCGAAGGCAGTAGTGCGCGACGTTGTACCAGAGGACGGAGAGCATCGCCTGGCGCTCATCCCGGCACGAGACGAGCCGCTGGACCACGACCCCGCCCCCATCCGAGTTTTTCCACGCCCACCACTGCACGAGCACGAGTCCCAGGAACCAGCCGAGCGGTGAGCTGAGGAAAGACGCATCTGTCCCCGCGGGGCCGGGAGGCAGGACGGCCAGGAACGTCGTGTGGCGAAGCTGTGTGGACAGCGCCTCCAGCCCGCCCACGGCGTGCACCGCGTACACCGCAAGGATCACCGCCCCCGCCATGGCCCACACGAACTGGAACGCATCCGTGAGCACCACGCCCCAGAGGCCGGAGAACGAGGTGTAACACGCCCCCACGAGGACCGACCCGATGACCGCGCTCTCGCGGCTGAGCCCGGTTGTCTCTTGCAGCACCTTGGTCATGCCGACGATCGGCCACACCCCCATGATGTAGCAGTTGTAGAGCGCGCCCCAGTAGAGCGCTTTGAACCCTCGGAGGAAGGCCGCCGCCTTCCCGCTGTAGCGCAGCTCGACCAGCTCGACCTCGGTGACGACGTCGGCGCGCTTCCACAGCCGGGCAAACACGAACACGGTGAGCATCGTGCTGATCCCCAACGCCCACACCTCCCAGACGGCCCAGATACCTCGTTGGCGGACCATGCCGGTGATGAGCAGCGGGGTATCAGAGGAGAATGCGGTGGCCGCGATGGAGGTGCCGGCAAGCCACCAGCCGAGCGTCCGGTTCGAGAGGAAGTACGAGGCCAGGCTCTGGCCCGCCGCGCGCCGCCGCCACAAGCCGATCAGGATGCTGACGGCGCAGAAACCGACGACGATGGCCCAATCAACCCAGTGCATCAGCAGACCATTGCGGATTGCGGAAATGCTCAGGCGCACTCATCGTATTCTCTGGTCAGTGAGAGCTGGGTGTGATGGAACCCAGGATGCACGGTTGCGACGCGCCGGTCGTCAGGGGCAGATGATTGATCCGTCCCTGGAGCGCGCGCAGCGCCAGGAAGGCGAAGGCGACCGGCTCCTTGGCCTGCGTTGGGATGCCGTAGCGCTCGATGGAGGAGACGGGGACGGGCGACAGCAACGTGGCGAGATCACGCATCAGGGTGCGGTTGCGAACGCCTCCCCCGCTGACGATCATCTCCCGGAGGCGGTGCGGGACGAACCGCCTGAGGCTTTCGGCGATGCTGTAGGCGGTGAAGTAGGTGAGCGTCGCCAGGGTGTCCTCCGGCGAGCGGGTGAGCCGTCGTCCGAACACCTTCCGGAGGAGGGCGTCGTTGAACAGCTCGCGCCCGGTCGATTTGGGAGGGGCCTGGCGGAAATAGGGATGCCGCCAGAGCCGGGCCACCACGTGATGGTCGATGCGCCCCTGGCGGGCGAGCCGGCCGCCGGCGTCGTAGCGGCGCCGTCCACGGCTGAGGGATGCCACCGCCAGATCGATGAGGCAGTTGCCCGGTCCGGTGTCGAACGCCATCGTGGGGATCCCGCGTCCGACGACGGTGACGTTGGCGATGCCGCCGAGGTTTTGCAGCGCCCGGATCGGGCCGCGGCCGAAGAAGGTCGCATCAAAGTACGGCACCAGCGGCGCCCCTGTTCCTCCGGCCGCCATGTCCCGCGGGCGGAAATCCGCCACCACCGGGATGCCGGTCCGCTGGGCGATGACGGCGGGCTCGCCGATCTGGAAGGTCGAGGGCAGGGGATCGCGGGGGCCGTGGTAGACCGTGTGGCCGTGGGAGCCGATCACCGCGACCCGTCGAGGGGAAAGATCGGCGTGACGGAGTAGCCGCAGCGCCGCATCGGCCAAGCGCTCTCCGAGCGCCACGTTGAGCCAGGAGAGCTCGCCCGCGCACAGATGCGGGCCACGTTGCAGTCGCTGTCGTAGTCGCTCCGGATACGGGCTGGTGCGCTCCGCCAGCACGCGCAGGCTGGATCCGTGAAACCGGACGAGGGCCGCCGAGATCCCGTCGTATGAAGTTCCCGACATCAACCCGATGGCCAGCGGAGCCATTAACAGGGTGCTGAACAAGTGGCGCGACAGGCCACAAGCGACACGTGACAGGCGAACAGATGCCTATCGTGTGCTGGTGTGCCCTGTCGCGTGTCACCTGTCACTTGTCACCCAGGGGTTTTTCAGCAGCCTGTTAAACGGATTGGTTAGCGACGGGCTCCATCGAGCGCTCGCCGGAGCGATCCGTCGACATCGGCGAGCCGACGCGTCGCTGCACGATACGTGAGATCCTGCCTCGCCATCAGGACGGCGACCTTGGCGCGACCGCGCGCCTGTTGCAGGTAGCGCGCTGCGGTTCGAGGAGCACAACGGGTGATCGACTGGACGATGCGGATCGCGCGCGAGCGCAATTTGCGCGAGGTGGGGCGCACGTCGACCATGAGGTTCCCATACGTCTTGCCGAGCCGCACCATCGCGCCCAGCGTCAGCATGTTCAGGACGAGCTTTGAGGCGGTGCCGGCCTTGAGCCGCGTGGAGCCCGTGAGGATCTCCGGCCCCACCTCGAGCGCGAGCTTGAGCTGGGCGCTCAGGCGCGTCTTGGCGTGGCAGGTGACGCAGATCGTCTGGGCGCCGCGCCGGGCGGCGACGCGCAGCGCTTCGTCAACGAACGGCGTGACCCCGCTGGCGGCGATGCCGACGACGACGTCTCCGGGTCTGACCCGCCGGCGGATCAGCATTCGGGCGCTGGCCCGATCATCCTCGGCGCCTTCCTGCGACCGGAACACCGCGCGATGGCCTCCCGCGATGAGGGCCTGGACCAGCGACGGAGGCGTGTGGAAGGTCGGCGGGCATTCCGCCGCTTCGATCACGCCGAGCCGGCCGCTCGTGCCGGCGCCGACGAACAACAGGCGTCCTCCTCGTCGGAGGGATCGACAGATCATCTCGACGGCGCGCGCGATCTGCGGCAGGCAGCGCCCCACGGCATGCACCGCGCGCAGATCCTCCCGGTGCATGAAACGCAGCAGTTGAGCACTCGAGAGACGGTCGAGGTGACGGCTGCCAGGGTGGCGCCGCTCCGTAGGGAGTCGGCTGTAGGCGACGCGACGCGGCATCGTGACGAGCAGCATAACATGGCCCTCCAGGCTTCGCAACCACCCGCGTGGGGATGGACGCGAAATGGCCGACGGTGTAGAGTAGTCGTATGTCACTAGAGACGTGGATCGGCGCGCAACTGGCGGTCGCCCTTCCTGGACCCGCAATCACCAAGACCCTCGTCGGTCAGTTGCGCGAGCTGCATGTCCAGAGCCTCGTCATCTTCAGCCGCAACGTCGCCTCGCCGGAGCAGTTCGCGCGGCTGGTGCGTCGTCTTGAAGGCGCCCTGGAGCGGCGGCTCCTCCTCATGGTGGACCATGAGGGGGGCCGGGTCGTCCGCTTCAAGAAAGGTCTGACCCGCTTTCCGGATGCGTTGACCGTGGGCAGGACGCAGGATGCCGAGGCGGTTGAGCGTCAGGGGACGGTGGAGGCCCAGGAACTGAAGCGTCTTGGCATCCGCGTCAACCTCGCCCCGTGCGTCGACGTGCTCGTTGAAGGGGCCGATCCGGTCATCAGGGATCGCTCCTACGGGACCGACCCCTCACGGGTTTCAGCCCTGGCGGTGGCGAGGATTCGGGGGCTGCAGGCCCACGGCGTGGCGGCGTGCGCGAAGCACTTCCCCGGGCTGGGGGCCGTCCCCCGCGATCCGCATCGGACGTTACCGACGATCTCGCTGGACTGGCCCACGATCGACCGCGCGCATCTGGCGCCGTTTCGCCACGCCATCAAGGCGGGTGTCGCCACCGTGATGTCTTCCCACGTCTGTTACCCGGCTGCAGGGGACCCGCCGGGCCTCCCAGCGACGTGCTCTCCGCGTCTCATCCGCGGACTCTTGAGAGAGCGCATGGGCTTTTCCGGCGCGATCCTCACCGACGATCTCGCCATGGGGGCGTTGCGGGCCGTCGGGACGATCGGCGAGGCTGCGGTCCAGGCCGCCGCGGCTGGGCACGACCTGTTCCTGATCTGTGCTGATCTTGAGGCGGCCCGCGCGGTGTTCACCGCCCTGTGCAGCGCTTACCGGGAGAAGCGGTTAGGCGAGGAGGAGCTGCACCAGAGCCTTCGGCGCCTCGAGCGCTTGCGCCGGCAGTTTCTGCCCTCAGACCCTTGAAACTGTCCTGTCAGATGTGGTACAGTTCCAGATTGGGAGCCGATAACGGTACACCCGTCGAAAGGCGGGGTCACAAAGCTCAAGGCCTACGTCGCGGTGGTGCAGCGGGCGAGCGCTGGAGAAGCGCATGGCGAGCGGGGCCATAAAGGCGCCTCAAGGTCTGCGGCCGCCCGATAGGGTTGCTTAGCTGCCGAAGCTTCTGAGGGCGCTTTGGTCGGCCGTATCGCGCTCCCATGGCCTTATCCTCTTCAAGCGGCACGGGATCACCAGTGACCTATCGCGCGGCGGTGCAAGGACGGATCGCGGGTTGCTGGCGGTGCCGTGTTGCTGTACGCGCCCGACCCCGCACCGTCCCTCCCTTGTGAGGCAATGAGCTGTTGTCGTCGAGCTGTCGTGTCACGCCACGCGTGATGCCGCAGCTCTCCGCGTCCACCCTCAAGTTGTTTCAGGAATGTCCGCGTTGCTTCTGGCTGCACATCAATCAGAAGCTGGAGCGCCCGCGCGGCCCCTTTCCCTCGCTGCCTTCCGGGATCGACCGCGTCCTGAAGGGCTACTTTGAGACCTACCGCGCGCGAGGGACGCTGCCGCCCCTTGTCCAGGATCAGCTCGAAGGCCGGCTTGCGACCACCGAGTTGACGCTGGGCTTTAATGACGCGCGGGTCAAGGCGAGGCTGTGGGGGAAGTTGGATGACTGCCTCCTCCTCTCGGATCAGCGGCTCGCCCCGTTGGATCACAAGACCCGGGCCTCCGCGCCGCAGGACGTCAGCTACACCGAGAAGTACTACCAGTTTCAAATGGACGTGTACACGCTCCTCCTGGAACGCAACGGTCTGCCGGTCAGCCGCACCGCGTACGTCGTGTACTACTTTCCGGTCGAGGGTCTCCTGCATGAGGGGTTTCCTTTCCAGGTGGCGGTGCACAAGATCGCGACGAATCCCCAGGGCGCCTACGCGGTGTTTGAGGCGGCCTGCCGCTGCCTGAACGGTTCGGTCCCTCCCTCAGGTGAGGCGTGCGCATTCTGCAGATGGGTCGAGACCAGGGCTGCGCAGGGGCTCACGGTTCGACCACCCCCCCCGCACCCGCCCGCGCTATCCCGGAGCGACAAGGGACTCCGCGCCGCCCCGGCCCACGCCGGGGGAGAGATTCCAGACGATCTGTTTGCCTAAGTGCTCTCATGCTCCGAAGAGGTCTCGTGGGGTTGGCGTGGGTGAGCGTGGTCGCGGCGATGGTCGGATTCTTCATCCCATGGGCGTCGATCCGCCTTGAGGCGCCAGGGTGGGCCGCGCCGCTTGGGGAAGTGGCGCGCTCATCCGGGGCGGTCGATCGTCTGAGGCAGGGCTTGGGAAAGATCACGGTGACGATCCAACGAGGGACCGAGACGATTACGGGCGAGCTGCCCAGCCTCTCCGATCTCCCGACGCAGGTCAGCGGCGCGCAGATTCCGCAGCTGGTGCAGGGGGAACGCGCGAAGGTCGCCATCGCGCTGTTCGAGCTGTTCACGGGAGGACGTCAACACCTGGGCCTCAAGAGCTACGCGGTCTACGGGCTACCGGGTCTGGCGCTGCTGTTCGGCCTCCTCTTGACGTGCCGCGGGGATCGGCGAGTTGTCGCCGCGGGCGTGGCGTCCGCCAGCGCGGTCATCGCCGGGCTGGGGCTGTGGAAGCTGCTGACGGTCAACCCCGAGGCGCTCTTCGTGGCGATCACCATCGGCCCCGGCCTCTGGGTGTCCGTCGGGGCGTACATCGGGCTGGCGATCGCCGGTGGGCTGTGTGCGATCAGGAGCTGACGCGCCCCATGTCGGTGCCTCCCCTGCAAGGCTATCGGAAGAAGCCTCGCGCCATCCTCGTCATCGCGCTGGGCTTCCTCGTGATTCCTGCGGCGTTGATGCTGCAAACACTGTTCCTCACGGGAGGATCGTGGCAGGCGCTGGGGGCGGTGATGAGCTCCCGCTATTTTCTTCAGGAATGGTGGCTTTCCTGGAGCGCCGCGGCCGCGGTCGCCATCGTCTCCCGGTGGAGCTTCGCCTACCTCCTTCTTCTGAGCGGCTACGTGCTCATTACAAAGCTCGGCCACCTGACGAGCCATCCCCATCTGGAGACGCCGGTGAGCCTGTGCATCACCGCGTTCTGGTTTTCGGTGGCGCTCCTCTTACTGGGTTCCTCGCTGAAAGCCCCCTACCTCAATCCGAAGCTGCGATGGTGGACCCGTCCCATTCGGCTGAGCCTCTGCCGCCATGCCGCCGTCTCGGTGCGAGGGACGACGATCCCCGTCGCGGTGCTGAATCTTTCCCGAGGCGGCGCCTTCGTGACGCTCGATGAGTCGGCAACAGCCTCCCAGGCGCCTCCGTGCCGCCTGGGCGAGTCCGTTGAGTTGACGATGGATCTGACGCCTGGCAAGCAGACACCGGAGCTGCCGGCGCAATTTTCCGTCCGCGCGCAGTTGGTGTGGATGAGCAAGCCGGACAGTCCGTATCGGCACGGTCTCGGGATCCGGTTCCTCCCGCTTTCTCGAGCCCAGCAGCGACAACTGCACCGCTACCTCCATGCCGCGCGCCAGACGGCTTCTCCTGCTGGTGTCTAGCGGGTTGTGGCTGGTCCCTGCCGCGGCCGCCGCCGACTCCCTCAACCGACAGCTTGCCGCACAACTGCAACTCGTCCACGTGGAGCGTGACGCGGTCCGTCAGGCCATCATCCGGCGGCTCGACCAGCAGCTCGGCATTCGGTATGACGCGTTGGAGCGATTGTATGGGGATCGCGAGCGGCTCTATCGTCGACAGCTCTCCATCGCAGGATCCTCACCGTCCGGATCCCCCAGCCCACCACGAATCCAGCCGCTGGATCCTCTCTTTGCAATCCCCGAATACCGCTGGTACACCGAGGCCCGCCTGCTCCTCGACCACCAGATGGTGCGCAACCACTTCTTGCAGGCGAAGAGCCTGCACGCGTACGAGGAGATCCTGGAGGCGCTCATCGATGAGGAGCCGATCTTCCGTCACCTCTTCCGTTCGCCGGAGGCGCGACGCCAGTACGGCCTCCTGCTCACGCAGGTGGTCTGGGAGCTGCCGGGGGCCGAGTCGGCGTCCACGCGGCCCTTGGATGCTTATACGGTGTTCGCCGACCGCACGCAGATGCCGTTCCTGATCCGGCTGAGCGCTACAGCCTTCACCTCGTTGGCGTTCCTCCGATCCATCGTGGTGCATGAGCTCAATCACGTCCTGCTCTACAAGCAGCCGCGCATCACGGCGCTGGAACAGATGGCTCCTCAACACGGCTCGCGCGCGCCGACGCAGCCCATCCCGAGCCCGTACAGCCTGTCCTTCAATCGCCGCTACGGGCGCACCCCCCACTACCAGTATCATCTGCTCCATGAGTACTACTCCTTCAAGGCCCAATTGCTCTACGATGACCTCGCCCCCGTGAGTCCTTACTACCGCTTATCGGGCGCCGATCGGCAGCACATCGAACGCCTCTACGAGTGGGCGTGGCGGGAGCTCGATGAGCGGCATCGGGCGTTTGTGGAGCGGGAACCGGATCCGCCGGTCGTGGCGTACCTGCAGCGCTTCCCCCCGCCGCCTCCGTAGATTGACACCCCGTCGAGCCGAAGCCTATAATGCGTCCACAGTCATGGTCATCTGCCGGGATAGCTCAGGTAGTAGAGCGGAGGCCTGAAAAGCCTCGCGTCCCCAGTGCAAGTCTGGGTCCCGGCGCCATTTTCCTTCTGAGGTGCCGTTGGAGGGCTGTCGATGACAGGCTCCCTTGATGTGCTGGTGGTGGATGACGAGGAGAAGATCCGCCAGCTCCTGGAGCAGATTCTCAGCGCGCGGGGCTGTGCCGTTCGGGTCGCCCAAGACGGACTCCAGGCGCTGGCGGAGTTCAAGCGACAGCCCGCGGATGTCGTGATCACCGACATCAAGATGCCGAAGATGGACGGCATCGAGCTGCTGCGGGAGCTCAAACACCTCGACCCCCTGCTCAACGTGGTCGTCATCACCGCCTACCCGTCGGTGGAAGGGGCGGTGGAAGCGATGCAGTGCGGGGCGTGCGACTTCATCACCAAACCGTTCGACATCGCCCAGATCCAGGCGATCCTCTACCGGTGCCATCAGCGCATCAGCCTCTCGCGGCAGCTCCGCCACGCGGGCGAAGGGGCGCTCAAGCTCGAGGAGCTCAACCGGCGTCTCGCGGAACTCAACGATCTGAAGAGCCAGTTCCTGGCGGTCCTCTCCCACGAGGTCAACACGCCGTTGTGCCTCATGAGCGAGTGGATCTACCTGCTGGCGGATCGGACCCTGGGACCCTTGAATACCGAGCAGCAACACGCGCTGGAGGTGCTCCTGCAGGCCTATGAGCGGCTCCACCGCCTCCTGCAGCAGCTCATCGATCTGATGCACGGCTCCCAGGTCGTCCTGCATCGGCAGCCCGTGACGCTTCAGGCGCTGGTGCAGGAGGCGATGACCGCGGTCATGCCGAAGGCGGCGGCGCGCTCGATCACCGTGTCGTGCCAACTGCCTGACGAGCCGCTCCCGCTGGAGGTGGATCGGAGCCGATGCCTGGCGGCGTTGGGCTACCTGCTCGACAACGCGGTGAAGTTCAACCACGAGCAAGGACGCGTGGACATCCAGGTGTCCAGCACGGAGCAGATGGCGCAGGTGCGGATTCAGGATACCGGCATCGGCATCCCCTCCGAGGAGCATGAGAAGGTGTTCGCGCCCTTTTACCAAGTGGATCGCGCGCTCAATCGGGCCTATGAAGGGGCCGGGATCGGGTTGACGCTGGCCAAGCGCTACATCGAGCTGCACGGCGGCGTGCTCCAGCTCTCCAGCGAGGTGGGGGCGGGGACCACCGTCATCCTCGGGCTGCCCCGTCCCGCCATTGCCGTCACGTTGCCGACCTTCCAGCCGACCGCCTTGTAAGCCGTTCTTTGAATCATGCCGGTGTGGCTCAATGGCAGAGCAGCGCTTTCGTAAAGCGCGGGTTGGAGGTTCGATTCCTCTCACCGGCTTTTATTTTTCCGCTAGCCGGTGAGAGGAATCGAGGGGAGCCGCGACTTCTGTTGATGCACGCCGGTCCGACGAATAGGAGGACCGACATTCCTTAGGAGCGGCGGGTGGTGACCGGAGCGAGCCGCAGGCGAGCGGAGGCACCGATTCCTCTCACCGGCTTTCATCTCGTACAATTAGAGGTTCGATTCCGAAGCGCCGACCATCAGGGTCGGCGCGGAGTGCCGGAACCGGCAGGGTTCCGGCCTCCGACCGAGCCGGGGTACCCATGAGTGGGTCGGCGAGGAAGTGCCGGGAGAGCCGAAGGCGAACGGCTCACCGGCTTGTTCTTTCGGCACGAACAGCGTCTGCATTGAACGGTCACAGCACCCCACGAGTTCTCCCGCCTCCCTCAATTCGATTCGGTCGCACCTATAGCTATAAGGGTGTCTGAATCGAATAGAGCTTCTGGACCAGGGTCTTGGATGACTGGGAGACGACGCAGGTCCTGTGCTTAAATTCTATGCTCAGCATCTACTCGGTTATGCCGAATCAATACCGAATCCCGACACCAAGCGATACCGAATCAGCGTGGGAATGCCGAATCATCGTGGAAAGGGCGTACTTGCCAGCAGGGATAACCGCATCCTAGACGGCTGACGAAGCCTCGGAGGGTGGCAGGTTGGTCTGAGCATAAAATCCGGGCGGCACGTGAATGGCTTGGAACCGAATCGAACCGAATGAAGACCGAATCAGGCGACCGGGGGAACCGAATCGAACCGAATCAAATGAGGAGGTTGTTACCCCTTGCCTCTAAGGGGGGTGTGTGCTATTCTCATCAGCGACGGAGGTGAACCAATGTCTCCAACAGCAGAAAGCGCCAGCCAGCCGATTCCCAAGCGCTATTGGCAGGACCAGCGGTGGGCTTTTGACCACTACCCCGACTTGGTCAAACGCTACCGGGATCGCTGGGTTGCGGTGGTGAACCGGCGGGTTGTCGCCGCCTCAAAAAGCTCGGTCAAGGCTCAGGAGCAGGCCCGGGCCAAGACGGGACGGCAGCTGCCCATCGCTGTCGTCTTTGTCGAAACCGGCCGGCATGTCTACTAGGATCGGGCTGACCTTCCACCGTCTGCCCGATGTCGAGTTCCTCCATCGTGGCATCGCCCACATTCGCCTCCTCTGCAACGTCCAGTTTGAGACGCCTGCCAAGGACTTGTTCATTCAGCCCGCCATTGTCGATACCGGCGCCCCGCTGTGCCTGATCCCCTCCGATTTGTGGGAGCGGGTGCGAACCCAGCAGTTTGAAACGACACGGATTGGCGGCTTGCTCGCCCGCAAGGAATGTGCGGTGCCCGCTCGCGTGGGCATCCTTGCGATGACGCTCCTCGACCAACAAGGCCACCGGCAACGTCTGACAGTCAGAGCCTTCCTCGCACAGACTACTGAAGTTCCACTCATCTTGGGTTTTCAGGACTGCTTGGAAAAAGCCACCGCCCACCTATCATATCCACGCAAGGAAGCCTGGCTCGAGTTCGAGTAAGAAATTTTCCGTTACAGAACCACATGGCAGCTTCCTTGAGCCAAGTCTTTCCCCCTCCCGAGCAACTCGTACCGCTCGAGGCCCGGGAGCTCCATGGCGCAGAAAGGGTACTACCCATAAAAGAGGGTAAAAGAGAGGGTAATATAAACCTTGGCCACTACCCCCTAGCTCCACGGGGTACAGACGGATCAAGCCAACATGCGGTATAATACGGAGGTTCGGCATTGAGCTGAAAGGAGACTTCGTGCATGGAGCAGACGCTGGCCGCGCTCTGTGAGTACCTGCATGGGGAGTTGGTGGGAGAGGGGGCAACCCTCATCAGGGGCCTGAACGATTCTGAGCGCGCCCGGAACGATGAGCTGACATTTGCCGAGGACCCCAAACGCCTGGCGCAGGCCTTGGCCAGCCAGGCGGGAGCCATCATCGTCTCGAAGAACGTCCGCGATCTCCAGGGGCGGCCAGGCATTCGGGTGCCGCACCCCAAGCTCGCCTTCACCCTCCTCCTAGAACTCTTCCATCCTCCCGTCCCATCGGTCACGGGCATCCACGCGACGGCTCTCGTGGGGAAGAACGCGCAGTTGGCCGAGGGGGTGTCCATCGGAGCGAACGCGGTGATCGGAGACGAGGTGGTGATGGGTCGAGGGACGAGAATCGCCTCCGGGGTGTCCATCGGCGACGGCACGAGTCTCGGCGAAGGGTGCGTGGTCGATCCCAACGTCGTGATCTATCGCCAGACCCGCATCGGGAATCGAGTGCAGCTCCATGCGGGCAGCGTGATCGGCGGCGACGGCTTCGGGTACGTCTTTCATGAAGGGGTCCATGTCAAAGTCCCCCAGGTGGGCAACGTCGTCATCGAGGATGACGTCGAGATCGGGTGCAACGTGTGCGTCGACCGCGCGACCATCGGCTCCACCATCATCAAGCAGGGCACGAAGATCGACAACCTCGTCCAGATCGCCCATAACGACCGCATCGGACGGCACGTCATCATGGCCGGTCAGGTCGGCTTATCCGGGAGCGTGACGATCGGCGACTATGCCGTCATGGGGGGCAAGGTCGGGGTGGTGGATCATATGACCATCGGGGAGCGGGCGCAGGTGGGGGCCGCCAGCGTCGTGAGCAAACCGATCAAGGCCGGCGAGGTGGTGTGGGGCTACCCGGCTCGTCCGATTCGAGAGACCAAGCGCTCCTTAGCCGCCCTGAACCGGCTGCCGCTCGTGTTGAGGACCATGGCGTCCGTTCTGGGAAAGGTCAGGCGCCTGGAACGGCGGATCGAGGAGCTGGCCCACGCGAACACACGAGGACAGACACAGCAGCCGCGGACGTAGGCGGAGGAGGGGTGAGTCATGGTCGGTACCGTGTTGGAAGTCACCGAGAGCAATTTTGAGCAGGAGGTCCTGCAGGCCGGCACCCCGGTGCTGGTGGATTTGTGGGCGGCCTGGTGCGGGCCCTGCCGGATGATCGCGCCGGTCGTCGAGGAGCTTGCCGCGACCTACACCGGCAAGGTGAAGATGGGCAAGCTCAACGTGGATGAGCATCCGCAGGTGGCCGCGCAGTTCCGGATCATGAACATCCCGACGCTGCTGCTCTTCAAGGGGGGCAAGGAGGTCGACCGGATCGTGGGGGTCGTCCCCAAGGAAGAGCTCGTGCGTCGCATCGAGAAAGCACTCACCTAACACTTCCTGACACACATGATCGCACGGCGGTTGCCGGCGATTGCCGTCCTCTGCTCGGGTGAGGGCACAAACCTCCAGGCGATCCTCACGGCCATCCACGAGGGACGACTGCGCGCGCGGGTGGCCGTTGTCATCAGCGATCGTGCCCAGGCGCGCGCGCTCCTCCGGGCATCGCGGGCCGGAGCGGAGGCCCGCTTCGTCGATCCGGCGCGCTTCCCCACGAAGGCCCGCTACGAGCGCGCCCTCATCAGCCTGCTCGATGCGCGCCGCGTTCGGCTGGTCTGCCTGGCCGGATTCATGCGCCTCCTCTCGCCGGCGTTCGTCCGGCACTACCCCAGGCGGATCCTCAACATCCATCCGGCGCTCTTACCCGCATTTCCTGGAGCGCGCGCCATCAGGGATGCGCTGGCCTGGGGCGTGAAGGTGACCGGCGTGACGGTCCATTTCGTCGATGAGGAGGTCGACCACGGTCCCATCCTCCTCCAGGAGACAGTCACCGTGATGCCCGGGGAGAGCCCCTCGCAGCTTCTGGCGCGGCTGCATCGGGTCGAGCACCGGCTCTACCCGGAGGCGATTCGATTAGTCCTTGCTGGCCGGGTCAAAGTGATGGGGAGATCTGTGAAAATCGCTGAGAAGCGCTGATCAGCGTTTAGCGGAAGACGTCGAGGCGGGCCTTCGGCAGGACGAGGTGGCGGCCGGTCGAAGGGTGGATGAGCCGGATGGCGTCGAAGGAGTGGAACCGATAGCTGGAGAGCACCTGTGCGATTTGATTCGTTGAGGTCTCGAAGATCCGCCGGATCGTGGCATCGTCGAACGCCGTGCCGGAGGGCGGCGTCACGTTCAGCGTGAAGACGAATTCCTTGTTGCGAAATTCCCCCGCGCAGCGCCCCACCTCCGCCACCCCGGCGGCATACAGCTCCTCGGTGAGCTTGGCCTGAATCCGCCGGGCGAGCTGCCAGCTCAGGAACTCCTCCATGAGGATATCCCGCGGGAGGTACTGGTCCAGCGTGAGCGGCCGCGAGTCGACCAGGTTGAGCTCGAAGAGCGTCCTGGCGAACATCTCCGGCGTGTCGAGCATGTTCGCGTTGGCGCGTCGCACGTCGTCGAGATAGCGCACCATCGTCAGGTAGGCGCCGGGGAACTTGGGATCCGACATCAACAGGACGTAGAAGTCCACCGGCGCATCGCTGCTCAGCAGGACCCGGTGCAGGGGGAAGAGCACTTTTCGGATGGCCTCGTCGAACGCCGGTCCCACGCCGAACTGATGGGCGTCGATCTGGATGAGCGCGCCGGGATATTCGTACTGCACCGCCACGGTGTGCTCGACGAATCGGACGGACGCGTTGAGGTGCTCCTGGGTCAGCAGGCGCTGGAGCGATTCAGCCAGCCGCTCCTTGGGGTACGTCGGCTGGCTGTTGCAGCCGCCGCCGAGTCCCGCGCACAGCAGCAGCCCCACCAACCCTCTCAGGGGATCTCGCGGGGATCGCATGGGGACTGGCTCCTTACGACGGGGGGACGGGCGGGGATGACGGGGTGGAACCCGACGTGGATGCCGGAGCCGTCGGGGACGGGATGCGCTGCCTGCCGTATTCCTTGAACGTCGCCTCGATGTCGTCGTACTCCAGCTCCTCCTTCTGGAGGAGCTCGTTCGCAAACCGCTCCAGCAGCACGTCCTCGGCGCGCAGGAGATCCTCCACGTCCTTCACGCACTGCGACAGGATCAGCTGCGTC
The DNA here is from genome assembly GCA_030697665.1 of Candidatus Omnitrophota bacterium. GTDB lineage: Bacteria > Omnitrophota > Gorgyraeia > Aquiviventales > Aquiviventaceae > JAUYPJ01. Next base: position 29,128 of record JAUYPJ010000144.1, on the reverse strand, counting down.
TCCTGATTCAGGCGATTCTTGGTCTGGTCCGAGAGACGATCCCCGGCCCCGGCGCCGCGAAACGCCCAGGAGCTCAGCAGCGCTTCGTAATCCCCGATGAAGCCGTTGGTGCCCATCCCGAGGCGCCAGACCATGGTGTGGGCCTGGGTGATCGCGTTGTGGAAATCCGCGGCGACCCCGTCCGACGTGGAAGCGCACTTGAGCTTCTCCGCGACGTAGCCGCCCAGGGCCGCCTTGATGTTGGCGAGGATGCGGTCCCGGCTGGAGGTGAACAGCTCCTCGCGCGGCTGGTGGTACACGACGCCCAACGCATCGCGCCGCGAGATGATCGAGGCCTTGAACACGTCGTCGGTGGGATGCAGCAGGTAGGTGACGACGACATGGCCCGCTTCGTGGTAGGCGATCCGCCGCCGCTCCTCCTCGTTCATCTTCCGGCGCCGTTTGAACCCGAGCTCAATGCGCTCCAGCCCTTCCGACAGGTCCTTGAAGGCGATGAGCGGATGCTTGTTCCTGGCCGCGATCAGGGCCGCTTCCTTGACGATGCTCTCAATGTCCGCGGGCGATTTCCAGACGGCCCGACGGGCCAGGCGCGCCACGTCGATGCCCGGCTCCGCCTTCACCTTGGCGAGATAGAAGGCGAACAGCTTATGGCGGTCGTCCAGCCCGGGGCGGTCCACGTAGATCTTCCGGTCGAGCCGTCCGGGACGCAGCAGCGCCGGATCCAACACCGACTCGCTGGCGTTCGTGGCCCCGATGACGACGATGTTGAACTGGGCGCTCTCCAGCCCGTCCATCTGGACCAGCAGTTCGTTGACGGTGTTGTTCCGCTCGGTCTGCGCGCCGAAGCCCAGGTCGGCGCCGCGGGAGGTCCCGACCGCATCGAGCTCGTCGATGAAGATGATGCACCCTCCCTCGATGTGGGCCAGTTGGCGCGCCTGCTTGAAGATCTTCCGGACGCGGGCCGGGCCGGTGCCCACGAAGATCTCGATGAACTCAGAGCCAGAGATCGACAGAAACGGCAACCCGGACTCGGTCGCGATGGCCTTGGCGAGGTAGGTCTTGCCGCACCCCGGAGGCCCGCAGAGCAGCACGCCGCGCAGGACTTTGCCGCCGATCTGCGTCACTTTGGCATGGTCTTTCAGCAGATCGACCACTTCCCCCGCCTCCTGCTTGGCTTCCTCCATGCCGATCACCTCGTCCCAGCGGACGTTGACGTTGTGGCTCTTGATCCGGCTCTTGGAGAGCTTGCTGAAGCTGCCCCCGCCGTAGTGGAGCCAGTGGAGCATGAGGATAAAAATGCCGGCATAGAGGATCGACTGGATCGGCGTCATCGACATGATGACCATCAGGTAGGTCCGCTGGTAGGAGTCGATGCTCATCAGCGCGAGCACCGGCCACAGAATGGAGGCGATCACCGCGACCACAATCGCGATCTTGATCCAGTGCACCTCAAAAAAGAGGCGCATCCGCTCGAGCGGTGTCCGTTGTCGTTTCATCACAACCTACACTATATCACGCCCTCCAGGGCTTGTCAAACGTATAGGTAGGTTTAATGCATGTTAAACTTTGATAAACTCTTAATAATTCGGCGTCTTCAAGAAAGCGCTTGTCTCGTCGGCGGCCCACCCGTATAATCCACGTGAAGCGTTCTCGAATGCCATCCACGCGCATTGCCTCCATTGCAGCCCGCGAGATCCTCGACTCCAGAGGGCAACCCACCATTGAGGTGGACGTTGCGCTGAGCGACGGCTCGCGCGGGAGGGCGGCGGTTCCCTCCGGGGCCTCCACGGGGAGCCACGAAGCGCTGGAGCTGCGCGATACCCAGGAGCCGCGCTACGGCGGCAAGGGGGTGCGGAGGGCCGTCGCGCACGTCGAAGGGATCATCGCGGACGCCTTGCGCGGGTTCGATGCCACTGAGCAGGCCCGCCTCGATGCGCGGCTCTGCCAGCTCGACGGCACCCCGAATAAGTCCCATCTCGGCGCCAACGCCATCCTCGGCGTTTCCCTCGCAGCGGCCAAGGCGGCGGCGCGCAGCCGAGGAATGAGCCTGTACCGCTCCCTCGGTGGACGCCGCGCCCGCGTGCTGCCCATTCCCCTGATGAACGTCATCAACGGGGGGGCCCACGCCGACAATACGCTCGACGTGCAGGAGTTCATGATCGTGCCGATCGGCGCCTCGACGTTTGCGGAGGCGCTGCGCATGGGCGCTGAGGTGTTTGCCGCGCTGAAGGCGATCCTCAAGGCGTCCCGGCAGACGACGGCGGTGGGCGATGAAGGGGGCTTCGCCCCCAATTTGCGCTCCAACGACGAGGCGCTCCAGGTGCTGCTCCAGGCCATCGAACGGGCGGGGTATCGTCCTGGACGGCACGTGTCGCTGGCGCTCGATTGCGCGGCCAATGAGTGGGTGCACGAGGGCGCCTACCGGTTGGCCAAGAGCGCTCCGCGCCGCCACCGCTCCTCCAGCGAGCTGATTGCGCAATACCGACGGTGGGCCGCGCGCTACCCCCTCGTTTCCATTGAGGACGGGTTAGGGGAGGACGACTGGGCGGGATGGCGAGCCCTCACCAAGAGCCTGGGGCGTCGCCTGCAGGTCGTCGGGGATGACCTGTTTGTCACCCAGGCGGCCCGGCTGCGTCGCGGGATTGCGGAGGGAGCCGCAAACGCCATCCTCATCAAGGTCAACCAAATCGGGACGCTGACCGAAACCCTCCAGGCCATCGCGCTCGCCAGGCGGGCCGGCTATGGGACGATCATCTCCCATCGCTCCGGCGAGACCGAGGACGTCACCATCGCCCATCTGGCGGTGGCCACCAACGCCGGGCAGATCAAGACGGGCTCACTCGCTCGCAGCGAGCGGGTCGCGAAGTACAACGAGCTGTTGCGGATTGAAGAGGCGTTGGGCAAGCGCGCCGTCTACGCCGGCACCCTCTGGCCCCGGTTGGGGAGGCGGCAGGCCGTCAGGCCACGGCCTGTCGGTGCGCGCTGAGGATGCGTCACCACACCGACCCGAAACGACTGAGAGGATGGCTTCTCGGCATTGGCCTGCTCAGTGCGCTTTCCTTCGGGCCGGGGTTGTTCGACATGGCGCGGCTGTGGTGGGTTGAGCGCCGGCTGGATCGACGCCTGGCCGAGATCACCGGCCAGCAGGAGCGGCTCGCGCGCGAGCAGCAGCGGCTCAAGACGGATCCCGTCTACGTGGAGGGGCTGATCCGCTCCACCTTCAAGGTGTCCGAGCCCCACGAGTTGGTCGTGCCGCTTCCCTCCACTGACGCAGACCGCCCGTCGCCGTAGCCCTTCGAGCCGTTCCTCCCATCGGTCGCGCCCATCGAACTCTTGAAGAAACTGTGTCTGCATGGTAGACTCGCTCACAAATGCGAAAGACCATGCAGCGTAGAACGCTATTGGCAGTTCTAGCCTTGATGCTGGTGGGCGGGTTCGTGGCTCGTGCCGCGGAAGCTGAGCGGTCGAACCATCAACCAGACCTTCATCATTGCATGGTCTGCTGCACGAACCATCACGTGGCCGATGCGGCGAAAACCCAAACCACTCCACAGCCGATCCTTTCCGAAGAGAGTGCTCCTCTGATCGAGCCACCCATGCTCTACCAGCAGGCGGTCATTCGCCTGCCTGATCCGCCTCCCAAGTTCCTCGTGTAAGTCTCCTCTGAAGTTCCATCACATGTGTCTGTCGTATTGTCGCATTTTCTTCTTATGCCATGGTCTGTCTTCACCCCGTACCACGGGCGTACGCCCGTGGTACGGGGTTCACAAGGAAAGTGAGTTGCTATGGGCCGAGTCCTTGTCGCCATTGTGAGTATGCTGCTGTGCATGCCCCTCGCTTGGGGCCAGGAGCCAGAGCGTCTATCGCTGGAGGAGGCGCTGCAGATTGCCTGGCAGCGCAATCCGCGCCTGCTGCAGGCGCGCCAGGAGGTGGAGGCGGCGCGAGGCCGCTGGATTCAGGATCGCGCCCTGCCGAATCCCGAGCTTGAAGTCAGCGCCACAGAGCTCTCGCAGGGTCTGAAGGGCGGGTCCACGGTTGGCGATGACTCCATCGCCCTGAGCCAGGAAGTGGATGTCCTCGGCAAGTTCTGGCTGCGCGGCAAGGCCGGCAAAGCCGACTATCAGGCGACGCAGCATCTGCTCCAGCGCGTCTGGAGCGAGGTCGCCTTCGAGGTGACCCAGGCCTACAACCATCTGCTCCTGTCCACCCAGCGCATCGGGGTGGCGCGTGAGGTGCTGACGTTGACCCGCGGCCTCTTCGACCAGGTGCAGTTGCGGTACAACGCCGGCGAGGTGCTCCGCAATGAACTGCTGCGCGCCCAGATCGAGGCGGCCAAAGCCGAGAATGCGGTGCTGGAGGCGGACAAGCAGATCACCCTCGATACCGCCGCCCTCAACATCCTCCTGGGCCGGGATGCGCAGCAGTCCCTTGCGCTCATTGATCAATTTACCTATCAACCCCAGGACATTGATCCTGACCAACTGCTGACCCAAGCCCTCCAACAGCGGCCGGACCTGAAAGCGCGGGAGGCCGCGATCCGGGCCCAGCGCAACCGCTGGCGGCTGGCCCTCAGCAACATCCTCGACAATCCCACCGTCAGTGCGATTGGCACCCGAGAGACTGGAGAAGCGGGAAAAGAGCAGGTCTTCGGCCTGGCCATTCGGTGGCCGATTCCGTTCTGGAACCAGAACCGAGGCGCGATCCGCGAAGCGAAGGCTGAACTCACCAGGCGCGAAGTCGAATATGAGGCGTTCAAGCGCGAGGTGGGGCTTGAGGTCGTGAGTGCGGTGGCGGAAGCCCGGCTCGCCCAGCGCCAGGTGACCGTCTGGAAAACCGGGGTGGAACAGGCCAATGACCTGACGCGGCTGGCCAGCCAGCAGTATCGCGAGGGCGACATCAATTTTATCACCTATCTGGAGCATCTGGCGACGGTTCGGGAAACGAAAGTCGCCTATGTGGACGCGTTGGCTACCTATCGCACCCAACTGGCCCGGTTGAATCAGGCCGTGGCCAGCACGCTGATACCTGACCGCAAGGAGGTTCGATGAGTCGCATACGCCCCTGGCCGATCACGGCCCTGCTTGCGTTGTGTCTTGCCCTTGGCATGGTTGGCTGTGGCCGAGCGGGACCGAGCGGGGAATCCTCAACACATACAGATGAGGAACATGAAGGTGAGGAGCGCGGAGGCGCGATCCACTTGGCCCAAGCCACACAGCAGGCACTCGACATGACCGTCATGCCTGCCGAACTCAAACCCCTGGAACAGACCCTCGAGGTGACAGGGCACATCGCCCAGGATACCGACCGGCTCGCGCACGTCAACGCCCCGGAAGCCGGCACCCTTAAGGAACTGCTGGTCACCATTGGCCAGCAGGTCGTAGCGGAGACGCCTGTGGCGATCGTCGCGTCCAATTCCAGCGGGACCCCCGTGCAGGTCGCAGCGCCTCGCAGCGGTCTGGTGTTGGGTCTTCATGCCAGTGTAGGCGCCTCGGTGGATCCGCTGACCTCGCTGATGACGATTGCCGATCTCAGCCAGGTGTGGGCCACCTTTGACGTGTACGAACAGGATGTGGCGTTGGTCCAAGTGGGCCAGCGGCTTGAGGCCCAGTCGGTTGCCTACCCGGATCGGGTCTTCCCCGGCAAGATTGTGTTCGTCTCCCCCCAGGTGGATCAACACACGCGCACCATCAAGCTGCGGGCTCAGGTGGAGAATCCTGACTACGCCTTAAGGCTCGGCATGTTCGTGACCGGCACGCTCTATATCCCCACCGCCGATGAGGCGCTGGTCGTGCCGCATGAGGCGATCCAGCGGCTGGAAGATGAGCGTGTGGTCTTTGTCCAGACGGGTCCGGAAACATTTGAAGCGCGGGATGTGCAAATCGGCAACGAGACGGGACGGCAGGTGGAGATCCTTGCGGGTCTCAACGCAGGAGAGCAAGTGGTCGCAGCCGGCAGCTTCCACCTGAAAGCGGAGCTGCTCAAGGACACCCTGGAAGACAGCGATTGATGGGCGACCGGCTGATTGAGTTTTCCCTCAGGAACCGCTTCCTGGTGCTGTTGGCGACTCTCTTGATCGCCGGAGGCGGCATCCTCGCCATGCGGCGACTGCCCATCGATGCGGTTCCCGATATCACCAATGTCCAGGTCCAAGTGCTCACCAATGCCCCGGCCTTAGGCCCGCTCGAAGTCGAACAGTTCATCAGCTTCCCCATTGAGACCGCGATGAGTGGTCTGCCGGGCATCGAAGAGATCCGCTCGGTCTCGAAGTTCGGCCTCTCCGCCGTCACCATCGTCTTCAAAGACGGCACCGACATCTACCACGCCCGCCAGCTCATCAATGAACGGCTCCAGGTGGCCCGCGAGGAGATCCCGCAAGGCTTCGGCGACCCGGAGATGGGGCCGATTTCTTCAGGATTGGGCGAGATCTATCAATTTGAAGTACGCGGGGAGGGCTACTCGCTCATGGAGCTGCGCACGATCTTGGACTGGTTCATCGCCTTCCAACTCAAGACCGTCCCCGGCGTGGTGGAGATCAACACGTTTGGTGGTGAGCTCAAGACCTACGAAGTGCAACTGGATCCCCGGCAGCTCATCCAGCATGAGATCCCCATCAGCCATGTGTTTGAGGCGCTCGAAGCGAACAACACCAACGCGGGTGGGGCCTACATCGAACATAACCAGGAGCAATACATCATCCGGGGCGTCGGTCTTATCCAGACCCTCGAGGATGTCGGCAACATCGTCGTGGAGGTCCGTGAAGGGGGGCGTCCCCTGTACATCCGAGATTTGGGCAAGGTCGCCTTTGCGCCGATGGTTCGCCAGGGTGCCGTCACCCGTGACGGCCGGGGCGAGGCGGTGACCGGCATCGTCATGATGCTCCTGGGGGAAAACTCCCGCGTGGTCGTGGACCGCGTGAAGGCGAAGATCGAGCAGATCAAGCCCACGCTGCCCAAAGGAGTCACCATCGATACCTTCTACGACCGGACCGAGCTGGTCCGCAAGACGATCCATACGGTCATCAAGAACCTCGCCGAGGGTGGGGCGCTGGTGATCCTCGTGTTGCTGATCCTCTTGGGCAACGTGCGCGGCGGGCTGATTGTGGCCTCGGCGATCCCCCTCGCCATGCTCATTGCCTTCATCGGGATGTTGCGGGTGGGCCTCTCCGGCAACCTCATGAGTTTGGGGGCTATTGACTTCGGGCTGATCGTGGATGGCGCTGTCGTGATTATTGAAAACATCATGCGCCACCTGGCCGAGCAGGCCAAGCACAGCAAGGATCGACTCGTCGTGATCCGCGATGCCGCCAAGGAGGTGGCCCGGCCAGTCATCTTCGGAGTCGGCATCATCATGATCGTCTATCTGCCGATCCTCACACTCCAGGGGATCGAGGGCAAGATGTTCACGCCCATGGCGCTGACAGTCCTCTTCGCGCTGGCGGGGTCACTTCTCCTGGCGTTCACGCTGATGCCGGTCCTGGCCTCGTTGTTCCTCACAGGACCGGTCAAAGAAGGCGACACCAAGCTGCTCCAGTGGATTCGCCCCTGGTATGCGAAGCAGCTCACGTGGGCATTGGAGCACCCCAAGCGCGTGGCGGCGGGCGCGCTCGGCACGTTTCTGGTCAGCCTCATCGCGGTTCCGTTTCTCGGTTCCGAGTTCATCCCAAAACTGGACGAAGGGGCTATCGCCCTGCAGGCCTGGCGGCTGCCGAGCGTGTCCTTGAGCACCTCGATCCAGAATACGACCCTCATCGAGCAAACCCTGAAGACCTTTCCCGAAGTGGAGACTGTTGTCTCGAAGACCGGCCGGCCGGAGATCGCCACCGATCCCATGGGAGTGGAGATCAGCGACATCTTTGTGATCCTGAAGTCCAAGAAGTTCTGGAAGACGACCCACTCGAAAGAAGCCCTGATTGCCGCGATGGATCGGGCACTCAATGAGCATGTGCCCGGCACGAAATTCAGCTACTCGCAGCCTATCGAGTTGCGCATGAGTGAGCTTATCGCCGGGGTGCGGTCGGACATCGGCATCAAGGTATACGGGGAGGACCTGCGGACCCTCAAGCAGGTCGCCGATCGCATCGTCGCGGTGGTCTCCAAAGTCCGGGGCGCCCAGGATGTGAAGGCCGAGCAGATCACGGGTTTGCCGGTCGTCCAGGTGTTGGTCGACCGACCAGCGATGGCCCGCTACGGGATCAACGCGGTGGATGTCCTGGCCGCTGTGGAAGCCTTGGGCGGCAAAGTCGTGGGGGAGATATTTGAAGGTCAGAAACGTTTTGCACTGCAGGTGCGGTTCATCGAGGAAGCACGTAACCAATTGGATGAACTCAAGCGGCTGCCGGTGGCCGATCCGGAGGGGCGCTTGATCCCCTTGGGACAGCTCGCCAAGATTCAGATCGAAGAAGGCCCGGCACAGATCAGCCGGGAAGCGATCCAGCGGCGGATCACAGTCGAGTGTAACGTCCGCGGGCGGGACCTCGGCGGGTTCGTTCAGGAAGCGCAACGCGCGGTGGCCACGCAGGTCAAACTCCCTTCTGGCTATGTCGTGGAATGGGGCGGGCAGTTTGAGAACCTGCAGCGCGCCTCGGCCCGGTTGGCGATCGTGGTGCCTGTCGCCCTCCTGCTGATCTTTGTGTTGCTCTACTCGACCTTTGGTTCGATCCAGCCAGCGCTCCTCATCTACGCCAATGTGCCCATGGCGGCCACAGGCGGTATCCTCGCGTTGCTGCTGCGGCGGATGCCCTTCAGCATCTCCGCTGGGGTGGGCTTCATTGCGCTTTTCGGGGTCGCCGTGCTGAATGGTCTCGTCCTGGTGACCTACATCAGCCAGCTCCGGCGGGAGGGTAAGGCCATGCGCGAGGCCGTGTATGAGGGGGCCATGACCCGGCTTCGACCGGTGCTCATGACCGCACTCGTCGCCAGCTTGGGATTTATCCCCATGGCGCTGGGTCATGGGGAGGGGGCGGAAGTGCAGCGACCTCTGGCCACTGTGGTCATCGGTGGACTGATCACCTCGACCTTGCTGACGCTGGTGGTGCTGCCAGCCATTTACCGGTGGTTTGAGAAGAAGGAGGTGGAATTCTGATGGCGCAACGCATCGCGGTGTCACTGGCCCTCTTTATCCTGGCGGGTTTGTGCGAGATTGGTGGTGGCTACCTGATGTGGCAGTGGCTGCGGGAGCACCGTTCGCTCCTGCTTGGCTTGGTGGGAGCCGGAGTCCTGGTGCTCTACGGCGTCATCCCCACGTACCAGGCCGCCCACTTCGGACGCGTCTATGCGGCCTACGGTGGGGTGTTCGTCGTGCTCTCCACGCTGTGGGGCTGGGGGATCGACCGGCGCATGCCCGATCTGTGGGATTGGGTGGGTGCGGGCCTCTGCCTGGCGGGGGTCGCATGCATCATGTGGATGCCACGGGGAGGACACGCCGGATGAAAGAGATCAAAGCGTACATCCAGCCGTTCATGCTGCAGAAGGTGACCGATGCGCTGCACGAGATCCACGTCCGCGGGATGAGCATTTCCGAGCTCAAAGGGTGCGGGCGGGAAAAAGACGAGAGCTACCCCCATCACGCCAGCGAAGCGGTCGTAGAATTCACGCCCAAGGTGAAGATTGAGATCGTCTGTCCCAATGAGGAATGCGATGCGATTGTGAACGCCATCCAGAAGGCCGCGCACACCGGCCGCCGCGGCGATGGTAAAATCTTTGTCTCAACCGTGCAGGAGGCCATCAGCATCCGCACCGGTGACAGAGGAGACAACGCCATCTGAAACAGACGCAGTCAGGTCAGCCAGAGCGGTTCATCCGGCACGCCTTGCGGCTGGAGTACGCCACAGTGGGCTGGAACATCGTCGAGGCGTGCGTGGCCATCGGCGCAGGGTGGCTCGCGGGGAGCATCGCCCTGGTTGGCTTTGGACTGGATAGCGTGATCGAAGTCGCCGCGGCCAGCGCATTGATCTGCCGATTCCGCTGTGAGCTCACGTGCCGTCATGACACCCACGAGCGAGTCGAGCGCGGGGCGCTCCGATTTGTGGGGATCAGATTCATGCCCGTTGACTTTACCGCGGTGTGTCTCTTATAATCAAGGCAAGTTTCCACTGCGGGGTGGAGCAGCCAGGTAGCTCGTCGGGCTCATTGAAAAGTGGGCTGCCCAGCCGGAAACGGCTGGGTGACACCCGCCAAATTCGGTGAAGCCTTCACCTGCCTGGTGACAGGTAGGCTGGTAATACCGAGCCAAGCCCCGCCCAGAGTTTTTCCTGTGGGCGGGGAAGGTGTAGAGACTAGACGGCGGGCACCCTCGTCCAGGATCGAGGACAGGGTGAAGGTATAGTCCAGACCACGAACTCCACACGCTTTGCTTCGCCCCCAGAAATCGCGGAGCGATTTCGGGGACGCAGTCCCGGAAATGCTTCGCATTTCACGGGGCAAAGCGAAGCATGCGGGGGCAGCGAAAGCTGTCGTGGGACGCATAACCCGAAGGTCGTTGGTTCAAATCCAACCCCCGCTACTCATCCAAGCCCCCATCGAAAGGTGGGGGCTTTTGATGTGTGGTGATCTTGGGGGCTTGGGGGTGACAATCTTCATCGCGAGGGTTACGGTACTTTGCCGTAACCCTCTTTTTGTCTCCGTGCTAACCGCGTGCTGACGGAAGGAGCGCAACCAGGCGATATCAAGGTGGACTTGGAATCAGTTCAGGGGCCAGTGTGAATTCTATGCATGGCCCCTTTACTGAAAAGGGCAGTCAGCAATTGGTCCTGGAGATGGTAAAATTGGCCCACAGGGACGGTTGAAACGGAAAACAATTATGTTGGCTCAACAAATCTCCTCACCATGAAGTGGATCACAAAAGAGCACGTGAAGGTTGACCGCGTAGCCTGTCCTTGGCTGATCAAGAAATTCGTAGACCCCGAGGCGATTTTCCTCTTTGTTCCCGCTGATCGCGTTCTTCAAGTCGCCCAGCAGGAAAGCGCGATGCCATTTGACGTACCCGACGTTGAACTGGGGCACCATCATGGTCAGTGCAGCTTTGAAGCGATCGTCAAGAAGTACGAAATCCAAGACCAGGCGATTCGGTTGTTAGCACAGATTGTCCATGGCGCAGATGTGACTGAGGATCTGTACAGGAGGCCGGAAGCTGCCGGTCTCAAAGCTATTGCGGAGGGCTTCCGGCATCTGGGACTGAAGGACGACCATGAGATGCTGGCGAGAGAATCCATCGTCTATGACGCGCTGTATGCCTATTGTCAGCAAGTGATTCAGGGCAAACACGCATGAGTCGGCAGATCGATTGGAGAGCGACGTCCATGATCTGGGCGCCATTGTTGTCTCACCGGATGGTCCCTGCATGTTGACTGATCGCCGACTGATCTTCCTCTCGGCAGGGCTTCGGGCGATCGCCGTTGGGTTGTCCGGTGTGATGGTCTCTTTGTACCTCGCCGGCCTGAAGTTTAACCCTTGGCGCATTGGGCTCGCTGTGTCACTGGGTTTGGCTGGCTGTGCCGCGGGAACCCTCGTGGTGATCTATCTCGCAGACCGGGTTGGCAGACGGCGAAGCCTCATGATGTTTGCTGGCTTGATGGGTGTCGGAGGTCTCCTGCTGGCCAGCGCAAGTTCCGCGTTCGTCGTGATGCTCGCGGTGTTCGTTGGGATGGTCAACGGGATGGGTCGCGACCGCGGCGCAAGCATGACGGTGGAGCAAGCCATCCTGCCCCAAACGACGACCCCTGCTGAACGAACCAAGACCTTCGCCTGGTACAACGTGATCGTGGATGCGGGACATGCAGTCGGGTCATTGCTGGGAAGCGTGCCCGCACTCCTGCGTCAGCAGGCCCATCTCTCCCTCCCAGAGTCGTACCAGTGGACGTGGGGATTCTACAGCGTGATCTGTTTTCTCGCTGGAGCGCTGGTGGCGAGACTGAGCCAAGGTGTAGAAGCCCCTGCCCGCGTAGCGCCTCAACCGCTGTCGCCCGCCTCGCGGCGAGTGGTCATGAAGTTTGCCGGGCTCTCCGCGCTCGACAGCCTTGGGGGCGGATTCCTGACCACGGCGCTGGTGTCCTACTGGTTTTTACGGCGGTTCGGAGTGGATGAGGCGTTCCTTGGGCCGCTGTTCTTTTTCGTGCGCATCCTGAATGGGCTCTCGCACTTGGGCGCAGCCTGGTTGGCCCGGCGAATCGGGCTGGTGAACACCATGGTCTGGACGCACCTGCCGTCGAGCGTGCTCCTGATGACCGTGCCCATGGTGCCGAACCTGACCATCGCCGTACTCCTGTTGCTGATGCGCGAAGCGCTGGTGGAGATGGATGTGCCCACCCGGCAGTCCTACCTCGTGGCCGTTGTGAGGGACGAGGAACGTACCCGGGCCAGCGGCATCACGAACCTTACGCGGGGCGTGGCGTGGGCTGTGGCACCGGCCATCGCCGGTTCGCTCATGCGGACGCTGGCGCTCTCCGCGCCGCTCCTGGTTGGACCGGTCCTGAAAATCGCCTACGACCTGCTGTTGTATCAGGCGTTTCGCGATCTGAAGCCACCGGAAGAACATTCAGGAGCATGACGACCAATCTTGTTGAAGGGTTTCACGTGTGATTTACTTGTTGTGGGGGTCTGAAAACTAGCCCAGCGTGTTGGTGGGGGATTTCTGCCGTTTTGCAGCCCACCGAAACAATTCTGCGAAGACGTTGACGAACATGCTCTTGGCAGCCACCTGTCAAGCCGTTGACGAGACGTAGCTGGTGTGATACGCTTTTAGCTGGAAATCCGAGAATTCAGGAGAATGCGAATGCCGAAAATCATCACGTCACCCGTGGGCGCCAAAGCGCAGGTCACGCTTCCTAAGGTTGTGCGCGAGGCCTTGCATTTGAAGGCTCAACACGACCTGGTGGGCTTCGTGATCCAGGGCGGTCGGGTGGCGCTCACCCGGATCGAGCCGGTACCCTCCAACGATCCCTTCACAGAGGCTGAGTGGAAGCAGATCGAGCGTCTCGCCGCCGAGACGCCTGCGGCCACCTGCGAGAACGCGGCCGACTCCCTGCGCTATCTGAAGCGTCATCTCGGCCGTTCTGGCTGATGCGGTTTGCGTATCAGCCGTCGTTCCTCGACACGACCCGCCAACTCTCCCGCGCGCAAGCGTCCAAGCTTCTGAACGCCATCGAGAAATTCCAGCACGCGATCGAAAACCGTCAGTGGCCGCAAGGCTTGGGCATGACCCATCTGCGGGATGACTATTTCGAGTTTCGCGTGGACATCCAGACGCGAGTCATCTACCGGCGGTCCGGAGATCTGATCCGATACGTCCTCTCCGGCAGCCACGATCACGTACGGCGCTTTCTGAAGGCCGTCTGACAGGCCGCTGCCGTGCTAACGGCGCGCTAACGGAAGGAGCCGAACGAGCCTCCACGAGCAGCAATCACCAGCAACACAGAACGCCGCAGGAAGAGTTGATTCCCTGCGGCGTTCTGTCTGGTGGAAGCGTCACTGAAGTCTGGTCAACTCGCCGGATCGGATTTTCTCCACCAGCGTGTTCCATGCTTCTTTGTGGAGCCGCACCAGGTTGCCTTCCTCCCCGATGCGGACTTCATCGGCGTGCTGGTCGAGCACCACTTCAGGACACGCTCCGCACGCAGGACACAGCGCAACGCGCATTGGCTGCTTCATCGTGTGACACCCCCTTTCTGAGTGATAGAAGCCATTGCCTGCTGTACCGCCTTCGCCACATTCCCCAGACAGCACGATCCCTGGGGGTTGGTCACCTCGCAGGAGCAGTTGCCCGTCTTCACCTGCGCTTTGATCTGGTCGATCACCGTGCTCCTGCCGGTCGCCGCAAGCTCCGCCCGAATCTTCTCCGGCGTCCAACCGAAGCAGTAACAGACGGGCGCAGCGGGATCGTCCGGCTCCTTTAATCCGATCCGCACAGATAGATCGTGCTTGCGAAACACCACGCGCCCAGGCGCGAAGTAGACCACCTCGCAGGTGGGGGTGCGGCAGAAGCAGCACGCCTCCTGGGCGGGAATCTGCGGATGGTGCTCAGGTCTGAGCAGGGCCACCAGCGTGATGCGGGCGACGGATGTGCCCCGCTGTCCGCACACAGGACAGGGGGTCGGGGGACAGGATCGCGGTGGATGCAACTCGCAGCAGGGCTCCGTTGCAGAGGGCGCTGGTTCAGGTAAAGGACGCATCGGAGACCTCAGTCCGGCAACCTGGCGCGATAGCCGATCTTGTTGATTGCTTCCACGACGTCGTTCAGGCTGATCTGCGTGGGGTCGTATTGCACAGACACCGCCTGTTCCGCCATACGGGCATCGGCATGCTGGATGCCCTGGAGCCGCTTCAAGCCGGATTCGATGGTCAGTTCACACGTCAGACACGTCATCCCTTCGACGGGGATAACCGCCTCGGTCGCGGTGTCGGATGGGCTGCCTGGCGTGGGAGCCGTCTGCTGGCGCTGGCTGGCGAAGGTGACCAGATTCAGTCCGGCAAACGCGGCCACCACCAAGGAGACGACCAGCAGCGTCCAGCGGGTCGGCGTCCCAGAGGCCATCTCGCAGCATTCGGTCGCACAGCGCCTGCGCTCCTGGAAATATCGCCGCCACGCCGCCGTCAACAGGATAAGCGCCGCCCCCAGGAACCACCAGTGGAAGCGCCCCAAGACCGCCCCGATACCCAAGCTCCCCAACCCCAGGAGCACCAGCAGCAGGGGCGTCACACAGCACACCGAGGCAAACAGCGCCGACAGGATGCCGAGTTTGTCTGCCTTCATCGCGTCACCGTCCCTTCGTGATTGGCTGCCGCTGGATCGTCGGGCAGATCGCCTTCCCCCTGGGTTTGAAGTTGGGGGGACAGCCCTGTCTCACCGCCCGCTTCACCCGCCGCTCGATGAGGCGCAGATCGGCGATCTTCCGTTGAAGTTCATGCAGCCGCGTCTTGAGGAACGTCTGGACATGCCCGCAGGGGCAGCGGCCCCGATCCGCCAAGTCCAGGATTTCCTTGATCTCATCCAGCCGCAGTCCCAGGTTCTGCGCCTTCTTGATGAAGTGTAGGCGGTCGGCGCTGTCGGGGGAGTACAGTCGATACCCCGACGCGGTGCGGCTGGGCGTTGGCAGCAGCCCCGCGTCCTCGTAGTACCGGATCGTCTTGACGGGAACGCCTGCCTGCTTCGAGAGCGGGCTGATGTAGAACGTCTTCACCATCTCACCCCTGAGTATAAACTATCCAGTCAACTGGAAGGTCAAGCGAAATCTTGTTGGGGTACTGTCTCAATTTGACCATTCACACCACAGAATCACAGAAGGTCCACAGAAACACAGAGAACAGCCATCGAAAAACCTTCTGTGTCTCTGTGGAATTCTGTGCCCTCTGTGGTGTCGAGGTGGATTTAAGACACTGATGTGTACGAGCCGATCAACCGTGTCGTTTCGCCACACCCCCCCCACCCGGACCGTCCCGAGTGAGGAAGGAGTCCATGGGCCGGGCCTGTTGCGACGGTGAATCAATCTGATATTCGCGTGTTATCGCCGCGGAGGACGACAGGGACGCATGATACTGATTCGTCGGGAGCTGCCTCGAACTACCATCGTGGGTCATCGCGGGCTGACGCCCTTGCGCCACCTAGTGTCCCCGAGGATTCTCCACACCGCGCCCAAACCCATGGGCTCTTCTCCAAGACCGTCTGCCCGTGCTGGCGTGGTACCCCGCCGTCGTGGGCACCTGTTGCCCGATGGCCCAGACGAAGCCCGCCAACTCCCGGGCCACCGCGGTGACCGTCACACCCGGCACTTTCCCCCGGTGCAGCAGCCGCCAGTAGCGCCGATGCAAGCGGACCTGGGCCTTGCGGGCCAGCTGCACGACCGCCAGGGGGGCGTCCTGCCGTCGGGCCGCCAACTCTCGACTGACGATCTGCCCATGGCGACTGCACCACGCCGCTTCGACCAGGACGCGCCGCAGATGGGCATTGCCGGTCTTCGTGATGCTGCCCCGGCGCACGGTCGAGCCCGAGCTGGCCTCCGAGGGGACCAAGCCGGTGAAGCTCATGAAGGCCGCCGCCGTCGGGAAGCGCCGGAAGTCCTGCGTCTCCACCACCAGCGTCAAGGCCGTGAGCGTGTTGACCCCCTTCAGACCGCGCAGCGCCTGGACGGCTGCCTGGTAGGGCGCCTGCTGGGCCAGGGCCTGCAGCGCCTCGTCCAGGCTGGCCAGTCGGGCCTCGCCCTCGTCCAGGGCCCGCCGATACGCCTCGACGGTCTGCTGCAGCGCTGGCCACTCGAACCGCTGGCTCGTCAGCCACTGGCGGTGCGCGACGCCCCACGCCTTCGTCTCCCGATACACGCGGCCTTGGCGCAGCAAGAACGTCATCAGTCGGTGGCGGGCCCGCAGCCGATCCGCCACGGCATCCTCGCGGGTGCGGACGAGATCGCGGGCCGCTTCCTCTTCACGGCTCGGCACGCGGATCAGGGTCAGCTCCCCCGCCCGATACAGCCGCGCCAGCTTCTCCGCGTCTCGCCGGTCCGTCTTCACGCGATCGCCCGGCCGCCGGGGCGTCAGGGAGGGCGCGATCACCACGCACCGCTGGCCCAGCGCCGTCAGCTGCCGCTGGACGTCGTAGCCGCAGGGGCCCGCTTCGTACACGAACGTCATCCTGCCGCATCGCGCCGTCAACCGTTGCACCAGCTTCTCGATGGCCTTCGGGTGATTCTCGATCCGCGTGGTCTCCGCGATCCGGTCCGCTCCAACCGGCAACACCGCCACGACCACCGTCTCCTTCTGAACATCCAGACCACCGATGGGGCTAGACTGCTCCATGGGCCGGTTCCTCCGTGTTCTGTTGTGGCTCGGCTCCGCGTCCGTGGTGCGGAGCAACCCACGATTATCGCAGAACCACGGGGACCGGCTCGTTCATGTTAACTACCCTTGTTGGAGCGCTCAGCTGTGAGGGGAGTCCCCTGGCGAGCAGGGCCTGGCTCGGGGCTGTCCCGTAGTCGCGTTGACGGGGCGTTTCTGCTCCGTTAGAATAACTTGTATGGTCGGGTGTGGAATGTGGTTCGTGGGTTTTCTGGTGGGGATGGCGGGACTCTCCGCCGCTGCAGCAGAGCGACCCGCCCCGGATCTGCGAGAGGGCGCGGCGGCGTACGCCCAGTCCTGCGCGCGCTGTCACGGCCCACAAGGCCGCGGGGACGGGATCGATGCCACGCGCTTCTTCCCACGGCCGCGCGACTTGACCCTGGGGGTCTACAAGTTCCGCAGCACCGCCAGCGGCACCCCGCCCACCGACGAGGATCTCTTCGAGACGATCACCAGCGGGCTGCCGGGCAGCAACATGCCCGATTGGCGGCACCTGGAGGAACGTGTGCGCTGGCAGCTCGTGGAGTATCTCAAGACCCTCTCGCCGATCTTTGATCAGACGCCACCGAGCCCTGTGCAGGTCGCGAGCGATCCGGGGCCGCAACGGGCCGATGAGGCGCGAGGCAAGGTTCTCTACGAGCAACTGGGCTGCGCCGCCTGCCACGGGGCCCAGGGACGAGCCGACGGGCCCTCCGCCGCCGGGCTCGTCGATGATTGGGGGATGCCCATCCGCCCCGCCAACCTCACGCAAGGCTGGAGTTATCGAGGCGGTCACGACCCTCGCTCGGTGATGCTGCGCGTCCTGACCGGCATCGATGGGGCCGGCATGCCTTCTTACGCCGAGGCGCTCTCTCCGGAAGACGCCTGGCACCTGGCCTACTACGTGGCATCGCTGCAGGAGGAGCCGCACTGGAATCTGATCGCGCACGCCTCGTACGTGGAGGGGGCGTTGCCGGCTGCGTGGGACGACGTCCGGTGGCGGACGGCGGAATCCACAACGGTGCGGTTGCGCAATGCCGTCAACGCGAGCGGCGAGTGGGTGGGGCCGCCGACAATCAACGCCGTGTCGTTTCACGTGATGTCGAACGGCGAGGCGGCGGCCTTCAGGGTGTCGTGGGATGATCCGACCCAAGAGCTGCGGGAGACGTCCGACGCCTTTGCCCTCATCCTGAAGCCCGCCGGCACTGAAGGCGATGTGGTGACCTTGCAGGCCTGGCCGTCTGCGGGGGCGCCGCGGCTTGATCTGTGCTACTGGTCCGCTCGCACGCAGCAGGTCTCTGAGGGGCTCTCAGGCGACTACGACAGCGTGATGGCCGGCAAGGCCTCGCAGGTCTTACGGGCCGCCACCGCCTCGTATGGGGAGGGGCGGTGGCATCTGGTGTTCCAGCGCCCGCTGGCCCCCGGGAGTCCCTCTGGGGCTGCGGTGCTGCCGGTGGATGGGTTCACCTCGGTGGCGTTTGCCGTGTGGGACGGGGGTCATCCCCATGCGCGCGCCGTCTCTCCCTGGGTGGACGTCGTGTTGAACAAAGGCCGTCAGGCTGGCGGGACACGCCACTGACGGGAGGATGGGGATAGAGGAGGAGAGGTCTGATGCGAGATGCCCGATATCGATATCGGAGTACCATGGTGATCGCGGTGCTCGTGGCGATTGGGTGCGGCGGCGGCACGCCACAAGATGCCGATGCCACGACGGAGCCCCGCGCTGAGCCTGAGCGGCCCACGCAACTGGCGCAGGCCGGGGCGGAGCCGCCGCCAGCAGCGGAGGGGGCAGGCGCCTCGATCCGAGGGGCCATCCGGTTTCAGGGGACGGCTCCGTCCCAGGAGAAGATCAAGATGGACGCCGATCCGGTGTGCCAGCAGCAGCACCAGGGCGCGTTCTACGGGGAAGAGGTCGTCGTGAACTCGAATGGGACGTTGAAGAACGTGTTCGTCTACGTCAAGGAGGGGCTTCAGGGCGCCTTCCCCGCGCCGACGACGCCGGTCGTGCTGGACCAACAGGGATGTTGGTACCGGCCGCACGTCTTCGGCATCCAGGTGAACCAGCCGCTCGAGATCGTCAACAGCGATGCGACGCTGCACAACGTCAACGTCAAGCCGGCGAGCAACCAACCGTTCAACGTCGCGCAGCCTGTCAAAGGCATGAAGACGACGAAGAAGTTCGCCAAGCCGGAGTCCATGGTGAAGTTCAAGTGCAACGTCCATCCGTGGATGAACGCCTATGCGGGGGTGCTGGAGCACCCGTTCTTCAGCGTCTCCGGGGAGGACGGCTCCTTCGCCATCACCGGCTTGCCCGCGGGGTCCTATACGCTCGAGGCGTGGCACGAGAAGTACGGCGTCCAGAGCCAGTCGGTCAACGTGGGTGCGGGAGAAACGAAGACGGCGGAGTTTACCTTCACCGCCAAGTAACCTGTGGATGAGAGGATCGGTGGGGGGGCGGGCCGGCCCCCGGCGCGTGGTGGAATGGGCGGCTGCGGCGTGCGTGGGGTTGCTGGCGCAGGCCTCTGCGTGGGCCGCCGGCCACTCCGGTCTGCGGGTGTGGCTGCCGGAGGGCGTGACGACGACCGCCCCGCTCATCGATCGGCTCTTCTACGTCGTCCTCTCGGTGACCGGGGTCGTCTTCGTGCTGGTGGAGGCCACGCTGCTGGTGTTCCTGGTGCGTTACCGGCGGCGTCCCGGACGCCGGGCCGCCTACACCCACGGCAACTCCCTTGTCGAACTGGTGTGGACGGTGATCCCGGCCCTCCTCCTCCTCTTCCTGACCATGGACAGCCAGCGCGTCTGGTCCCAGGTGCGCGGCACGCCGCCCCCGGCGGATGTGGAACTGGAGGTGACGGCGGAGCAGTTTGCCTGGAACATCCGCTATGCCGGAGCCGACGGCCGACTCCACACCGAGGATGACCTGACGACGATCAACCAACTGCACCTGCCGGTGCAGCGCACCGTGTTGATCCACCTGAAGTCCAAGGATGTCATCCACAGTTTCTTCGTGCCGCAGTTCCGGCTCAAGCAGGACGCGGTACCGGGCATCACGGGGCGGCTCTGGGTGTCGGCGACGACCACCGGCAACTTCGAGATCGCCTGCGCAGAGCTCTGCGGCCTGGGCCACTACCGGATGCGTGGGTTCTTGACGATTGAATCGCTCGAGGCGTTCCAGGCTTGGCTTGCGCAGACCAAAGCAGAGCAAGCCGGCTAGCCAATGACTCAATCACCCAATCACTCAATCACTCAATCACCATCTTTTCTTCGGAGATACATCTTCTCCACCGACCACAAAACGATCGGGATCCAGTTCCTCTTCACGAGCCTTGTCATGCTGCTGTTCGGGGGGCTGCTGGCGATGCTGATCCGGTGGCAGCTCGGCTGGCCGGGTCAGCCGCTGCCGGTCATGGGGCCGCTCGCCCCTGAGGGGATGCCGGGCGGGGTGATGGTGCCGGAGTACTACAACATGCTCTTGACGATGCACGGCACGATCATGATCTTCTTCGCCATCATCCCGCTGCTTGTCGGGGTGTTTGGGAACTACCTGATCCCGCTCAAGATCGGCGCCGGCGACATGGCCTTCCCGCGTCTGAACATGATCTCGTACTGGCTGGTCCCGCCCGCGATCCTCATCGTCTGCGCGGGCTTCTTCCTCCAGGGCGGAGCGGCATCGGCCGGGTGGACCTCCTACGCGCCGCTCTCCACGACGCTGGGGCCGGGACAGATCTCGTGGACGGTGGGGCTCATCGTCCTGGGGACGTCGTCCATCATGGGCGCGGTCAACTACGTCACGACCATCATCAACCTCCGCGCCCCCGGCATGTCCTTCTTTCGCCTGCCGCTGTCGATCTGGGCGCTGTTCATCACGGCGATCATCATCCTCATGGCCACGCCGGTGCTCGCCTCGGCCCTGATCCTCCTCTTGCTGGATACCACCGCCGGCACCAGCTTTTTCCTGCCGGCGGGGCTGATCATCGACGGCGTGCTCCAGCCCAACAGCGGCGGCCAGGTCCTGCTGTGGCAGCACCTGTTCTGGTTCTATTCGCACCCGGCGGTCTTCATCATGATCCTGCCCGCCATGGGCATCGCCTCGGAGATTTTGCCCGTCTTTGCCCGCAAGCCGCTCTTCGGTTACCACTCGATGGTCTATGCGATCATGGCCATCGCGGTGCTCGGCTTCCTGGTCTGGGCCCACCATATGTTTGCCAGCGGTATGAACCCGGCGCTGGGGACGAGCTTCATGGTCTCAACGATGGTGATCGCCGTCCCCTCGGCCATCAAGACGTTCAACTGGCTGGGGACGTTGTGGCGCGGCTCCATCCGGCTCACGACCCCCATGTGCCATGCGCTGGCGTTCGTCTCCATGTTCGTCATCGGGGGGCTGACCGGGATCTTCGTGGCCTCCACGCCCGTGGATCTCTACCTCCACGACACGTACTTCATCGTCGGACATCTCCACTACGTCCTCTTCGGCGGAAGCCTCTTTGGCATCTTCGCCGGCATCACCTTCTGGTTTCCCAAGATGTTCGGCCGGCTGTTGAACGAGACGCTCGGCAAGATCCACTGGGCGCTCACCTTCCTCTTCTTCAACACGGTCATGTTCCCGATGTTCATCCTGGGGGTGGCCGGGATGCCGCGGCGCATCTACGACTACACCCAATACGCCCACCTGGCTCATGTGGGCGGGCTGAACCGCATGATGAGCGTGGCGGCGTTCTGCCTGGGGGTCGCGCAACTGCTGTTCATCGTCAATTTCTTCTGGAGCCTGTTCCGGGGCAAGCCGGCTGGCGACAACCCCTGGCAGGCCACCACGCTTGAGTGGGCGACCTCTTCGCCGCCGCCGCACGGGAATTTCCCGACGCCGCTGACCGTCTACCACGGCCCCTACGAATACAGCGTGCCCGGTCGCCAGGACGACTGGCTGCCGCAGCATCTCAAGTCATAATGGATCGCACGTGCCATCCACAGACCCGTTGCAACTTCAGGAGCTTGTCCAGCACATCGTTCAGCGCCTTCATCCACGCAAGGTCCTTCTCTTCGGCTCCCATGCCTACGGACACCCTCACCAGGGCAGCGATGTAAAAATCGGGGACAGCCGCTCAGTTCCCGCCTTGCGCCTGAGCTGATCGGCGGCTGTCCACGGTGGTTCTGGCGTCTCCATCTGAGAATTTTATGGTTGAAATTTATCCATTTACTGGATAAAATATATCCATGCTTCAACGATACCTCGAGCCAGGCGTTCGGGAGGCCTTGAGGCAATTTCCGGTCGTGTTGATCACCGGCGCGCGCCAGGTGGGCAAGTCGACGTTGGCGCAGGCCGTCTGCCGCAGCGTCTGGAAGGCCCCCTATCTGACCTTGGATGACCGGACGGTGTTGGATGCGGCACTGACGGATCCGGACGGCCTGATCGCCGCGCAGCCAAGGCGTGTAGCGATTGACGAAGTGCAGCGCGCGCCCGATCTCTTGCGCGCCATCAAGCTGCAGGTGGATCGCCATGTCGGGCGTTTTCTGCTGACCGGCTCGGCGAACGTCATCACCCTGAAGCGCGTCTCCGAGACGCTGGCAGGACGGATCGCGCTGCTGCGCCTTCATCCGTTTTCCTACGGGGAGCTGCTCCGGCGTCCATCGGCCGCGACCATCCTGGACACGTGTTTTCGCGCCGCATCCGCCGAGGCGTTGGTGCGGGCGTTTGCCGGAGGCAAGCGGCAGCGTGATATCCCGTTGGCCACCGCGCTGTTGCGCGGAGGGTACCCCGACCCCGCCCTCTCCGCAGAGGCCTCGAAACGCACCCGATGGTTTGAGGCGTACCGCAAGACGTACGTTGAGCGCGACGTGCAGGAGCTGCAAGCGATTGAGCGGCTGCCGGAGTTCGGCCGATTGATGAGCGGTCTGGTGGCGCGTACCGGTCAAGTCCTCAACAGCGCGGATCTGGGCCGCACGGTGGGATTGCCCTATGTGACCGTCCGGCGATACCTGCACCTCCTTGAACAAACCTATCAGATCGTCCTGGTGCCGCCGTACTTCACCAACCTCACGAAACGTCTGAGCAAAGCGCCGAAAGTCTACTGGACCGACACCGGCATGGCCTGCCATCTCCTCGGCATTCACGATCACTCCACGCTGGAACGGCATCCAATGGTCGGGGCGCTGGTCGAGACGTGGGTGGCCCAGGAGCTTCAGAAGTGCCTGTCGTGGGCGAGCGATCCGATGGCCGTGTACGGCTGGCGATTTCATGACGGGCATGAAGTGGATTTTCTCGTCGAGCGCGGCAACCGGCTCATGGCCGTCGAGGTCAAGGCAGGTCGGCGCATCGATCCGTCAGTTTCAAAGAATCTCCGGATGGTTCGCGAGGCCCTCGGCAATCGGTTGACGATGAGCCTCGTGCTGTACGGGGGGGACGAGGCGGTCGCGCTCGCCCCGCAGCTTGCGGCCATCCCATTGACCAGGTTCTTCAGTGGTCCATGATCCCACAATCTGTCGCACCAGCCGAAGGCTGGGGTGCCATGACGAGGTGGATAGGCCCGTGGAGGAGCTGGCACCGGGTCTGCCTTCGGCAGACCCCGCAACAGGTTGTGGGATGAGATGACACAGATGGATAATCGCGGTCGGGGCGTGCTTCATCGCTACGCGAGGATCACGGCGGGGGCGACGTGGCTGCTGCTCATCGCCGGGGCCCTCGTGACCTCGACGGACTCAGGGCTGGCGGTGCCGGACTGGCCGCTCTCCTACGGCATGTGGTTTCCCCCGATGGTCGGCGGCATCCTCTACGAGCATGGCCACCGGATGATCGCGGCGATCGTCGGCCTGCTGATCCTGGCGCTGGCCGTCTGGCTCTGGAAGGCTGAGCCACGGCGCTGGGTGCGCGCTCTGGGCTACAGCGCGCTCGCCGCCGTCGTCGTCCAAGGGCTGCTCGGCGGGCTCACCGTGTTGCTGTTGCTGCCGCCGCACGTCTCCATCGCGCACGCCTGTCTCGGGCAACTGGTCTTTGTCCTGGTCGTCTGCATCGCGCATGGCAGCTCGCCTGTACGGCTCGAGGGACGCATGCCGGATGACCGGCACATCCCTGGCTGGCTGGCGATCCTCGGGGTGGTCCTCGCGCTGTTGGTAGTCCTGCAGGTGGGACTCGGAGCGGTCGTGCGACATACGGGCAGTGCCCTGCCATTCCACGCGGCGACGGCGATCGCGCTCCTCGTGGCGGCAGGATGGATGGGGTGGTGGGTCAGCCGGCAGCGATGCGATGGGGTGGTGAAGGCGTCTGTGTGGCGGCTGTTCGCCTTGCTCTGCGTCCAGGGGCTGCTGGGGGCGGCGCTGCTCGCCTCTCGAGGGGTGTGGCTCAGGACAAGCCATGTGGCGCTTGGGGCGCTGGTGGTCGCGCAGGCGGTTCTCTTGGCATGGGAGGCCAACCGCGCCGTTGGAAGGCGATCCTGGCCGGCCTCATCCCGTCTGAGCGGCATGCTGCAAGCCTACGTGGAGCTTACCAAGCCGCGATTGACGTGGCTGGTCTTGGTGACGACGGCAGCCGGTTTCTGGCTTGGGATTCGCGCCTCTGAGCCGTGGCACGTGTTGGTTCCGACGCTCCTCGGCACCGCGCTGGTCGTCGGAGGAGCCAATGCGCTCAACCAGTGGATGGAGCGCATCCCGGATGCCCTCATGCGTCGGACACAAGGGCGCCCCCTGCCGTCGGGCCGGCTCACGCCGGAACAGGCGCAAGGGTTCGGATGGATCCTCGTGGTGGGCGGGGTCGTATGGCTGGCGTCGGCCGTGAACGTCTTGACCGGGTTGCTGGCGGCGCTTAGCGCCGGCCTCTACGTGTGGGTGTATACGCCCCTGAAACGCACCACAGCGCTCTGCACGCTGGCGGGGGCGGTGCCTGGGGCCATCCCGCCGATGATCGGGTGGGCGGCCGCCCGCAACGCCTTGGATCCGGGGGCCTGGGCGCTCTTCGCGCTCCTGTTCGTGTGGCAGTTACCCCACTTTTTGGCGATTGCGCTGGTGTATCGCGAGGACTATGCGCGCGCCGGCTTTCGGATGCTGCCGGTCACCGAGCGCGCTGAGGGAGCGACGGCCCGACAAATCGCGCTCTATGGACTCGCCCTGTTGCCCGTGAGCCTGGTGCCCGCGCGCATGGGGTTGGCCGGTGCATGGTATTTCTTCGGCGCGCTGGCCCTCGGCATCGGGTTCTTGGTCCTGGCGGGCTGGACCGCGTGGGCGCGATCCGCGCAGAGCGCCCGGCAGCTCTTCCTCGGTTCGGTGCTGTACCTGCCGTTGCTGTTGGGCCTGATGGTCTGTGACCGGACGTGGCGTTAGCGGCGTGCCGGATGGACGTGACGGCCCTCCCGGCGCTCAACGCGGCGCTCAACGCCTCAAGCGCCATCCTGCTCGTGGCAGGTTTCTTGTGCATTCGCGCGCGGAAGGTCGCCGCGCACACGGTGCTCATGCTCGCCGCCTTCGGGGTCTCCACCCTGTTCCTGGTGTCCTATCTGTTCTATCATGCCCACGTGGGGTCTGTGCGGTTTCAGGGAAGCGGATGGATCCGCCCCGTCTATTTCACGGTGCTGGTGAGCCACACGATCCTGGCGATCGTCATCGTGCCGCTCGCGCTGCGCACGCTCCTGTTGGCCGCGCGCAAGCAGTTTGCACGCCACCGCGCCATTGCGCGTTGGACCTTGCCGTTGTGGCTCTATGTGTCCGTCACCGGCGTCCTCGTCTACTGGATGCTCTACCGCATGCCACGATGAAACGAATTTTGGATTTTAGATTTTGGATTTTGGATTGGGTTAATCGAAAATCGAAAATCGAAAATCGAAAATACGTTGCGTCCGCCTCCCTCGCGTTCATCGTTGTGCTGCTGATGCTCTCCAGTGCTGCGGACGCGTGTCCTGGCTGCAAGGAGGCGCTCTTTGATCCCAGCCAACTGCCCCAGCGGCTTTCGACGGCTCGTGGATACGCCCTGAGCATTGGGTTGATGCTGGGGGTGCCCATTGCGCTGGTGGGTGGCGTGGCGTTGCTCATCCTCCATGCCCGAGGCCGCAGTCGTTGACGCCTCCGAGAGGCTTTGTTAGACTGGGGCGTCGCTCATGGCACTTCCAAAGATTTCGATTCTCGGGGCCGGCCAGGTCGGTGCCACCACCGCGCACCTGCTGGCGCTCAAGGGGCTGGGCGATGTGACGCTCATCGACGTCGTCGAGGGCCTCGCCCAGGGCAAGGCGCTGGACCTGATGCAGTCGGCCCCCATTGAGGCCTTTCCGGTCCAGGTGTGCGGCACGACCGACTACGACGCGATGGCCGACAGCCGCCTGGTGATCATCACGGCGGGCCTGGCGCGGAAGCCCGGCATGTCCCGCGAGGATCTCTTGGCGGCCAACGCCAACATCGTGGGTCCCATCGCCCAACGCCTCGCCGCGGTGGCTCCTGAGGCGGTCGTCATCGTCGTGACCAACCCGCTCGATCTGATGGTGGCCCTGACGCTGCAGCGCAGCGGTTTTCCGCGCTCACGGGTCATGGGGATGGCAGGGGTGCTGGACAGCGCGCGCCTGCGCTCGTTCATCGCCATGCGGCTGGCCGTGGCGCCGAGCGATGTCCAGGCGATGGTGTTGGGATCCCACGGCGACCTCATGGTGCCGCTGCGCGGCTCGATCACCGTCAAGGGGAAGCCGCTCACCACGTGGCTTCGCTCCGAAGAGATCGACCAGCTGCTCCAACGGACCAAGGAGGGCGGGGCAGAGATCGTCGCACTCCTCAAGCAGGGCAGCGCGTTCTACGCCCCCGCGAGCGGGGTCTGTGAGATGGCCGGCGCCGTACTGCGCAACACGCACGCCGTCGTGCCGGTCTGCGCCGCCCTGCAGGGGGAGTACGGGTTGCGGGAGGTGTGCATCGGGGTGCCCGCGCAGTTGGGCGCCGCCGGCATCGAGCGGATCGTCGAGCTGCCCCTGACGCCGGAGGAGCGCGCGGCGCTGCAGGCCGCAGCCCGTCAGCTCAGCGACAGTTTCACATGACGCAACCCCCTGACCCCCACCCCCGGCAGAAGGCCTCCGCCACGCTCGCCGGCGACCAGCCCGCCCAGTCGGCTGAGATCCGCCGGGGGCTGGAAGGGGTCGTCGCGGGAGACACCGCCATCTCCGATGTGGATGGGCAGCGCTGCCAGCTGATCTACCGCGGCTACCCCATCGATGCGCTCGCGGGACGGGCGAGCTATGAAGAGGTCAGCTATCTGCTGCTTTACGGCGCATTGCCGACTCGAAGCCAGCTTGCCGATTGGAGCAGGGAACTGGCGTCCCGGCGGATCCTCGATCCGCCGCTGCCGGCGATCCTCCAGCAGTTGCCGCCGCACGCCGATCCGATGGCTCTCCTGCGGAGCGCGGTGTCCCTCCTGGGGCTCTATGATCCGAAGGCCGAAGAAGAGTCCCTTGAGGCGGTGCGCCGGAAGGCGGTGACGGTGATCGCGAGCACCCCGACCATCGTGGCCACGCTCTGGCGTCTGCGCACCGGAGGCCGGGCGTTGCCCCCGAAATCCGGCCTGAGCCACGCCGCCAACTTCCTGTGGATGCTCCTGGGGACGGAGCCGACCGAGCAACAGGCGAGCGCCCTCGATGCGTACTTCACCCTCCTGGCGGATCACGGCTTCAACGCCTCCACCTTCACCGCGCGCACCGTGACCGGGACGAAAGCCGACTACTACTCCGCGATCGTGGCGGCGATCGGGTCGCTGAAAGGCCCGCTGCACGGCGCGGCCAACCGGAAAGCGATGGAGATGCTGCTGGAGATCGGCACGGCCGAGCAGGTCGAGCCGTACGTCCAGCGGATGCTGACCGATCACAAGCGGTTCATGGGCTTCGGCCACCGCGTCTACAAAGGGGAAGACCCAAGGGCCAAACACCTCAAGCGCATCGCCCACGCGCTGGGCCAGGCGAGCGGCGAGATGAAGTGGTTTGCCATCTCCGAGCGGCTCCAAGAGGTGGTGTGGGAGGCCAAGCGGCTCTCCATCAATGTGGACTTCTACTCCGCGTCGCTGCTGCACTACCTGGGGATTCCCACCGAGCTGTTCACCACGATGTTCGCCTGCGCCCGGATGGCCGGCTGGTCCGCGCACGTCATCGAGCAGGCCGGGGACAACCGCCTGATTCGGCCGCTCGCCCGCTACGTCGGTCCCCACAATCTCCCGTTTGTCCCCCTTGAGCACCGCGCGCCTTCCTGAACATCTCCGCATGATCGCGGCTTCACGCTGCAGGCTCCAGGCTTCAGAACAGTTGTTGCCGCTTGCAGCGTGTAGCCTGCAGCCGGGTCAATGAAACTCCACGAGCATCAAGCCAAGCAGCTCTTCGCCCAGCTCGGCATCCCCATCCCGCGCGGCCAGGTGGCGAGGAACGCCGCTGAAGCCGCAGGCGCCTACGAAACGCTCAAGGTCCGCTGCGGCTCCCCGGCGGTGTTTGCGTGCAACGTGAAGGCTCAGCTCCACGCGGGCGGACGCGGGAAGGCGGGCGGCGTGCTGGTCGCCCACAGCGCCCAGGAGGCCGCGGCGCATGCGCAGGGGCTGTTGGGTCGCCGGCTCGTCACCCACCAGACCGGTCCTGAGGGCCTGCCCGTTTCTGCGGTGCTGCTCGATGAGCGAATCGACGTCGCCACGGAGTGGTACCTAGCCATCACGATCGACCGCTTCCACGCAAGGCCCCTCTTCTTGGCCAGCCGGGAAGGCGGCGTGGACATTGAGGCGCTGGCCGCCACGCGCCCTGAGGCGATCTTGCGAGTTCCGGTTGACGTCATCGACGGCCCACAAGACGATACCCTGTCACGGATTGCCGAGACGCTGGGGTGCTCCGCTGCGCAGGAAGCCGCCTGCCGGCAGATCGTCCGCGCGACGTGGGCGCTTGCGACGTCGAGCGACGCCTCGTTGGTGGAGATCAACCCGCTGGTCATCACGCGGGATCCCTCGACTCCCCCCGCCGCAGGCGGGGGTCGCTCGGGATTCCGCCCCGCGGGACTCCACGAGCGCCTGCTGGCCCTCGATGCGAAGGTGACGCTGGATGACAACGCGCTCTTCCGTCACCCGGACCTTGCGGCGCTCCGGGACGAAAGCCAGGAGCAGCCGCTGGAGCTGCGGGCGAGCCGGATCGGGATTTCCTACGTCGGGTTGGGCGGCACCATCGGCTGCCTGGTGAACGGGGCGGGGCTGGCGATGGCGACGAACGACATCATCACGCTTTGCGGCGGCTCCCCGGCGAACTTCTTGGATGTGGGGGGCGGGGCGAACGTCGAGCAGGTGACGAACGCCTTCGCCATCCTCCTGGCCGACCCCCGCGTCAAGGCCATCCTCATCAACATCTTCGGCGGCA
>JAUYPJ010000143.1 GCA_030697665.1 Candidatus Omnitrophota bacterium | reverse complement strand
AACGCAATCGGCATCCCAAACCCATTGCCTGGAGCTACACCGCCGCCATGCTACGGAAGCGGTTCGTGCCACTGGCTGCTGAGCAACCCCCGTTACGCTCATGAGAAACCCCTGGCGAATTTATGATCCGGTGTACTAGCGGTTAGCGTAGAGCGGATAGCGTTTAGGAACGTCTCGATCGTGGGCGGGATGCGCGTCCAAAAAGCAGTTTTTCGATACGCTGTACGCTATCCGCTGAACGCTAGCATCACGTCCCCATCGTCTAGTGGCAGGACAACAGCCTTTCGAGCTGACAACGCGGGTTCTCCCGCCGTTGGCGGGATCCGCCCCCAGCAAGGAACCGCTGGGCGGAGATTCCCGCCCGAGGCAGCAGGGATATTGACAACAAACAATTGGCGCCGCGCCGGCTCTACGTCCCCATCGTCTAGTGGCAGGACAACAGCCTTTCGAGCTGACAACGCGGGTTCGATTCCCGCTGGGGACACGCGCGCAGTCAGGCCGGCGCGGCGCATTCCTTTGAGATGAGGGACTTCATATGCAGACGGTCATTCTACTGCTAACCGCTTTCGGCGCCGGAGGCCTGATAACTGCTTGGGCGCAATCATTGCTTGATTCCCGTAAGCGAATTGGGGAAAAAGAGCATGATTTTAAACTCTTGCGCTATAAATGTATTACGCTCCTAATGCAGGCACGTATCAATTGGGAGGGAGCCCGAGAGGCTAACCGAATTAATCGGCCCGACATAAAAAATCTGCAAGACTTAAACAATGAATTGAAAGCCGAATTGTCAAACGCCCTCCTCTTTTCCGAGGAGGGCGTTATCGTCTCCCTGGGCGATTTTATAAAATCTCCTAATGGGGAGACGTTCGCCAAGGCCGTGATTTCTATGAGAAAAGACCTTTGGGGTAAATCCAGCAAAATCGGAGAAGAAGTTTTGCGCACGCAATTCGTCCCCCTCATCGGCAAACAGCAAGAGCTCAAGGAGTCGTTAAAGGCCTGATGGAATCGTTCTGGCTGACGAACGGGAGGCTCATTACGCCGCGCGGCATGGCCCGCGGCGCCGCGATTCATCGATCTGTACGTCTCGGACGAGCCGTCGGTTCCGCCGAGCGAGTTTCCAGCGGACAGCGACCTTGTGCGCAGGGCTTGACGGGGCAAGAACTATGATGTATGGTGTAGATGTATGATGTAACTCTTCCGTGCGGGCAAGGAGATCCCTTGGGATGATCCGAACGCAGATCTTGCTGGAAGAAGTCCAATACCGGTGGGCGACGTCCCAGGCACGGCGACAACAGAAGAGCGTGTCCCAGCTCCTGCGGGACGTGATTGATGCGCAGCGGGAAGGTCAGGTGCGAGGCCGGCGCGAAGATCCGCTGTTTCGACTCGTCAGCCTTGGGCGCGATCCGGCGCGTGACGTGGCCGAGCGGCACGACCACTACCTCTATCGCGCATCGCCAAAGCGTCGTTCGCCATGAACGCCGTCTTTGCCGACACGAGCGCCTGGTATGCCCTCATCAACCCTCAAGACACCCATCACCGAAACGCCAAGCGGTTTCTCGATGAGCACGCCGGAATGCTCATCACCAGCAACTATGTCGTGGCCGAAACCGCCAACCTCACGCTGTATCGGCTCGGCGCCGCCCCCGCGCTGGAGTTTTTGGAGATCCTGCGCCAAACGACATTGGTGGAGTTGGTGGTGGTGACGCCGCAGCAGCACGAGCGCAGCGTGACGCTCTTTGCCCAATACGCTGCGGCCGGGCTGAGCTTTACCGACTGCAGCAGCATTGCGCTCATGCGGGAGCAGCGCGTCACCCATGCCTTCTGCTTTGACGCGGATTTTCGTCGGGCCGGGCTGACGTGCGTACCGTAGGTAACGTTGCGTTCCGCCCCGCAGGCCTCGTGAGCACTGCGCAGACGTGGTGGCTGACGAACGGGAAGCTCATCACGCCGCGCGGCATCGCCCGCGGCGCCGTCGGGATTCGCGGCGGGCGCCTCGCCCACGTCGGCGCCGCGCCCTCCCATGGCGATGAGCGGATCGACGCGCGCGGCTACTACGTAGCCCCGGGCTTCATTGACCTGCACGTGTGGGGCGAGCCGGAGGCGCTGTCACGGGAGCTGGTGACGCACGGGACGACCGCGTTCCTGGTCGCCGTCGGCCCTGCCGCGCCGCGTGAGATGCGGGAACGGCTCGCCGCGTTGCGGCGTCAGCGAAGCGACGCCGGGGCGCGATGTCTCGGGGCGCACCTGGAAGGGCCGTTCCTCAATCCTCGGCGGGCCGGCGCGCTTCCCGCGCGGTGGATGCGTCGTCCGTCGGTGATGGAGCTGCGGCAGATCGTGCGTGCCGGGCGGGCGCGACTCATGACGATCGCGCCGGAGCTGCCCGGGGCGCTTGCGGTGATCCGGTGGTGTCGGCGGCGTCGGATCGTCGTCTCGCTGGGCCACAGCCAGGCGGAGGCCCCCGGCGCGTTGCGGGCGGTGGAGGCCGGGGCGCGCGCGGTGACGCACGTGTTTAACGGCATGCCGCCGCTGCACCATCGCAGGCCCTCGGTGCTGGACGTGGCGCTGACGGATCCTCGGTTGATCACTATGGCGATCGCCGACGGCATCCACCTCAGCCCCCTGGCGTTTCGCCTGCTCGTGCGGGCCAAAGGCCAGGAGCGCATCGCGCTGGTGACCGATTCGATTCGGTGGCAGCGCGGAGGGGCTGTGGCGAGGGGCGGCGCGTTCTTTACGCGGGCTGGCGTATTGGCCGGAAGCGACTTGACGATGATGCGGGCCCTCCATAATGCGATGGCATTTGCCGGTCTCAGCCTGTGGGAGGCGGTGCGGATGGCCACCGAGGTGCCCGCCCACGTGTTGGGACTTTGGCACGAGCGGGGGAGCCTGGAGGTCGGCAAGCGCGCCGATCTAGTGGTCTTCGACAGCCAGTTTCACACCTCGATGACGATTGTCGGCGGGGAGATCGTCTATCAGCGAAGGCG
The DNA here is from genome assembly GCA_030697665.1 of Candidatus Omnitrophota bacterium. Classification (GTDB taxonomy): domain Bacteria; phylum Omnitrophota; class Gorgyraeia; order Aquiviventales; family Aquiviventaceae; genus JAUYPJ01. The sequence goes on along the minus strand of JAUYPJ010000143.1, from coordinate 40,909 downwards.
CTAGTCTCATGTCTGTTGATCTGTTCTGGTTGCTGGTCACTGACGACTGGTCACTGCGGTAATGTGCGGCATCGTCGGCTACGTCGGAAAACCCCCCGTCGTCCAGACACTGCTCGACTGTCTCGGCCGGCTTGAGTACCGCGGGTATGACTCTGCGGGGATCGCCGTCGTCAACGACAAGGGGATCGAAATCCGTAAACGCGTTGGGAAGATCAAGGAGCTCGTGGCCTCGATCAAGCAGAAGCCCCTCGATGGGGAGCGGCTGGGCATTTCGCACTCGAGATGGGCGACTCATGGAGAGCCCACGGAGGTCAACGCGCATCCGCACCTGGACTGCCGCGGGGAGCTGGCGCTCGTCCATAACGGCATCGTCGAAAACTACGCCGAGTTGAAAGCCCGCCTCCTGGGGCAGGGCCACCGGTTTCGCTCGCAGACCGACACCGAGGTCATCGCGCATCTGGTTGAAGAGCACGCCAAGCGCCTGCCGCTTGCCGAGGCGTTCCGCAGCGCCCTGAAGGAACTGCGCGGCTCATACGCGCTCTGCCTCATCGCCAAGCGCGATCCGACGCACCTGTACGGCGCCCGTGCGGGGAGCCCGCTCATCGTCGGCTTGGGCAAGGGGGAGGCGTTTTTGGCCAGCGACGTGCCGGCCGTGTTGGCTCGCACCCGCCGGGTGATTTATCTGAACGAGCAGGAGGTGGTGGAGCTGTCCACGTCGGGGGTGAAGCTCACCACGCTCAACGGGGCCCCGATCACTCGCAAACCCTCGACGGTCTCCTGGGATCTGTCCGCCGCGCAGAAGGAAGGCTATGACCATTTCATGCTCAAAGAGATCGTTGAGCAGCCATCCGCCGTCGAGCAGACGCTCTGCACTCGCTTGGATGCCGCCAAGGGGCAGATCGCATTCGATCGCCGCACCAGGACGTTCCTCTCGCGCCTCACCTCCCAGGAGAAATTCGTCATCATCGCCTGCGGCACCGCCTATCACGCGGGCTTGGTGGGTGAGTACATGCTGGAGGAATTGGCGCATGTCCCCGTCGACGTGGACCTGGCCAGCGAGTTCCGCTACCGCGCGCCGATGCTGGATCGCGACACCACCGTCATCGCGATCACGCAGTCCGGCGAGACGGCCGACACCCTCGCCGGGGTGCGACTGGCGAAAGAGCAGGGCGCGAAGGTCCTGGCCATCTGCAATGTGATGGGCTCGTCCATCCCGCGCGAGGCCGACGCCGTCATCTACACGCACGCCGGGCCGGAGATTGCTGTGGCGTCCACGAAAGCCTACACCTCCCAGTTGACCGTGCTGTACCTGTTGACCCTGTCTCTGGCCAAGCGCCGGGGACTCGTGACGTCCGCGCGGCTGCGCGAGCTGCTCACGACGCTGGGGCGCCTCCCGAAGCTCATCGAGCGGGCGCTGGAGGTCGAGCCCGCCATCAAGCGGATCGCTAGGCGCTACGCCCGGGCGCGCGACTTCTACTATCTGGGGCGCCGCTATAACTTCCCCAGCGCCCTGGAAGGCGCGCTGAAGCTCAAGGAGATCTGCCCGCGCATCCACGCCGAGGGCTACGCGGCGGGGGAGATGAAGCACGGACCCATCTCGCTGATCCGCAAGGGCTGGCCCGTCGTGTTCCTGGCGACCGACTCAGCCGTCTACGAGAAGGTCGTCTCCAACATCGAGGAGGTGCGGGCGCGCAAGGGCGAGTGCCTCATCATCGCCTCGGAAGGCGACCGCGCCATCCGGCGCCATGCCGACGCGCTGATCACGGTACCCAAGACCGAGGAGCTGTTTTCGCCCATCCTGGCGGCGATCCCCTTGCAGTTGCTGGCGTATCATATCGCCAGGCTCAACGGCTGCGACATCGACCAGCCGCCGAACCTGGCGAAAAGTGTCACGGTCGAATAGCAAGTTCTTCCGAATGACTGTAGTGAAAGCGCTCGCGAAGGGGCAAGTGGTGATCCCCAAGCCAATTCCAGCGGACCCCATTGAATCGCTGCATGGAATCTTGAAGCGGGGTGGTCCATCAACGAAGGATCTGCTGAAGTGGAGGCGAGAGGAACGAGCTCGTGAAGAGCGCGAAATGGCTCGAGGACACCGGCACTCATTGAGGGGCTCTGTCATTGAGGCACGGGAAAAAGCCGCAGGGCCGTTGTGGAGCCCGGAGAAAACCTTGGAAGCTTTGAAGCACTGCGATCAGCAGTTGGAGGAAAAAGGGCTGAATCCAGCTCCTCGGTTTAGAAGAGCCAGGCAAGGCGACAAGCGCAGGTACATGCGGCAGTGGATGATGGGGTGTCACTTTTCGTGGGTCAACCCGAGACGGCGTTAAGACCCGAAGAGCAGGGTGCGGCAGGTCGGCTCATGGATAGCGGCTGGCACACGGCTAGGCGACGTACGGCCAGCTTCTGATGAGCGGAGTGCTTCATCTAGTGGCAACGCCGATCGGGAATCTGGGCGACATCACGCTGCGGGCGCTGGAGACGCTCAAGGCCGTGGACGTCATCGCCTGCGAGGACACGCGCCAGACTGCGAAGCTGCTCCATCACTATCAGATCGGCACGCCGATGGTCAGCCTGCATGAGCACAACGAGCGAACCCGTACGCCAGGGCTCATCGAGCAACTGAGAGCCGGCCAGTCCATCGCGCTCGTCAGTGACGGTGGGACACCGCTCATCTCCGATCCGGGATGGTGGCTCATCCATCGGGCGATTGAGGAGCAAATCCCTGTCAGGTGGATTCCCGGTCCGACTGCGCTGATCGGCGGCCTCGTCCTTTCGGGCTTACCGATGGAACGGTTCGTGTTCGAGGGATTTCTTCCGACAAAAAGCGGCCAGCGGCGCAGGCGGCTGGAAACGTTGAAAAACGAGGGGCGGACCATCGTCCTGTACGAGTCCCCACACCGCCTTCTTCGCACGCTTCACGAGATACGAAATACGCTCGGCGATCTTTCAATGGCCTGCGCGCGGGAGCTGACCAAGATGTTCGAGGAGGTGTGCCGGGGTTGCGTGAGCGAGCTCATCGCGCACTTTGAACGACATCCGCCTCGCGGCGAGTTTGTCATCGTGTTGAGTCCGCAGTCCATAGTCCATAGTCCATAGCGATGAATACGATTCACCCAAGTGCGATCATTGCGAAGAACGTGCAGATGGGCGAGGGGAACGAGATCGGGCCGGGCTGTGTGATCGAAGGCCCGGCTGTCATCGGCTCCCACAACAGGCTGTGGATGCACGTGTACGTTGGCCCTGGCACGACCATTGGGGATCACAACCAGATCCACATGGGCGCGGTGATTGGCCATCTGCCGCAGGATGTCGCGTTCAGCGGCGCGCCCTCGGCCACTACGATCGGCCACCGCAACGTCATCCGCGAATACGTCACCATCCACCGGGGGACGAAGGCAGATTCGGCGACGGTCATCGGGGATGACAACTTCCTGATGGCCAATGCGCACGTCGCGCACAACTGCCGCGTCGGCAGCCGCACGACCTTCGCGAACCTCGCCACCCTGGCCGGCTACTGCGTGGTGGAGGACGAGGCGCTCCTCTCCGGGATGGTGGTCATCCACCAGTTGACTCGCATCGGGCGGCTGGCGATGGTCAGCGGCCTGTCGGCGGTCAACAAAGACGTGCCCCCCTTCATGCTGTGCGGGGGGCGGCCCGCCGTCATCCAGGGGCTGAACGTCGTGGGGATGCGGCGGGCGGGGATTTCCGCGCCGGCGCGTGCCGAGATCAAGCAGGCGTACCAGCTCCTCTACCGAGCGGGGCGCAATGTCCCTCATGCGCTGGAGGCCATTGCGCGGGAGTGCGCGTCGCCGGAGGTCCGGGGCTTGGTGGAGTTCGTCAGGGCATCCCAGCGGGGCATCTGCGCGGGGGCGTCCACGCGGGAGGGTGGCGAGGAGGAGTCGCTGCTGCCGCGCAAACGGGCGCTGAGGCCTCAGCCGATCACCACGGAGGTGAGATAGTGGGTGAGGGAGAGAATCTCCTTGACGCCCAGGGCGTTGAGGGAGTACACTAGCTCTAGTACTCACCTTTAAAACCCGTCCAGAGAGGCGGGAAAGGGAATGGCAGCTAGAAGACGTTCCACCACAAGAGAGGCCCAGCCAAGCGGCGGGCCATTTTTTGTTGCCTAATGGACCCCACCCCAACGGGCTTCCGTGAAAAAGCCAAAGTGATGGATGCCGAGGCGATCCGGCGCGCCCTGGTGCGCATCGCGCACGAAATCCTGGAGCGCAACAAAGGCACCGCAGAGGTCGCCCTGGTCGGCATTCGCACCAGGGGGGCGCTCCTGGCGCAGCGGCTGGCCAAGGAGCTCGAGACGATTGACCGGCGCCCGGTCGCGGTCGGGGTCCTGGACATCACGTTGTACCGCGATGATCTCTCCCGCATCGCCCCGAACCCGGTGGTCCACGCGACGGAGATCGCCTTCGACGTCACCGACCTACAGTTGATCTTGGTGGATGACGTGTTGTTCACCGGCCGGACCATCCGGGCGGCGCTCAATGCCCTCACGGACCTGGGCCGCCCGAAGACGATTCAGCTCGCCGTGCTGGTGGATCGGGGCCATCGCGAGCTGCCGATTCGCGCGGACTACGTCGGCAAGAACGTCCCGACCAGCCTCCGGGAGCACATCGAGGTCCGGCTGAACGAGCTGGACGAAACCGAGGAAGTGGCGCTGGAGCTCCATGCGGCCGTCGGGGAGCAGCGCTGATGGCGGCGACGATGCTCAACGACATCACCCAGACCGCTCAGTGGACCCGGAAGGACCTCCTGGGGCTGCGGGGGTTGTCGGCGGAGGAGATCCGTGCGATGCTGCACACCGCCCAATCGTTCCGCGAGGTCTCCCTGCGGCCGATCAAGAAGGTGCCGGCGTTGCGCGGCAAGACGGTCGTCAACCTCTTCTTCGAGCCCAGCACCAGGACGCGGATCTCCTTTGAGCTGGCGGCGAAGCGGCTGTCGGCGGACATCGTGAACATCGCCGCCTCACATTCCAGCCTCTCCAAGGGCGAGACGCTCCTCGATACCGTCCGGAACCTGGAAGCGCTCAAGGTGGATATCCTCGTTATCCGCCACGCCGCCGCCGGGGTGCCGCATCTCATCGCCTCGCGCGTGCAGGCCTCCGTCATCAACGCGGGCGACGGGGCCCACGAGCATCCGACCCAAGCCTTGCTGGACCTCTTCACGATCCAGGAGAAGAAGGGTCGTCTGGAGGGGCTGGAGATCTCCATCATCGGTGACATCGCCCACTCGCGCGTGGCCCGGTCGAATCTCTGGGGGCTGACGAAGCTGGGGGCGCGGGTGACGGTGTGCGGCCCGCCGACGCTCATCCCGCCGCAGATGGACCAGCTCGGGGTGCGTGTCACGTATCGGCTCGAGGAGGCCATCCGCGGGGCGGATGTCCTCATGCTCTTGCGGGTGCAGCATGAACGCCAGGAGGCGCGCTTGGTGCCCAGCCTGCGCGAGTATCGGTTGCGCTACGGGATTACGCCGGAACGGCTCGCGGCGGCCAAGCCCGATCTGCTCATCATGCATCCGGGGCCGGTGAACCGGGGGGTCGAGCTGGACTCCAGCGTCGCAGACGGGCCGTTCTCGGTCATTCTGGATCAGGTCACCAACGGGTTGGCCGTCCGCATGGCGGCGCTGTACCTTGTCTCCGGCGCCCCGAAGGTGAGCGAGGAAGAGGCGTGATCCCACCACCTAGCTGTCGCGGCGCACGCCGCGGAACTGGACGACAGGAGCGCCGCGATCGCGGCGAGTGGGGGACGTGTCCCGGCAAGGGAAGCACCCGCCGCGTCTGCGCCAAAGGCGCAGGCAGCCAGGTGGTGGGATGATGGCGAAGGTGCTGGTGCAGGGCGGTCGCGTCATCGATCCGCCGAGCGGACGAGACGGCGTCTTAGATGTGCTGATCGAGCGCGGCAGGATTGCGGACGTCCAGCCGTCGATTCCGGCCAACGGCGCCAAGGTCATCGAGGCCCGCGGGATGGTGGTGGTGCCGGGCCTTGTGGATCTCCACACCCACCTGCGTCAGCCTGGACAGGAAGAGAAGGAGACGATTGCCACCGGCTGCCTCGCCGCCGTGCGCGGAGGATTCACGACGCTGTGCGCGATGCCCAACACCGAGCCGCCGGTCGACCACCGCGGCGTGGTGGATTCCGTGCGCCAAGAGGCGGCGCGGGTCGGCCTGGCGACGGTCTGGCCGATCGGCGCCGTGACGAAGGCTCGCCAGGGCCGCGAGCTGACCGATTTCGGCGAGCTCTTCGACGCGGGCTGCGTGGCCCTCTCGGATGACGGCAGCCCGGTCACCGACAGCTTGCTGATGCGGCGGGCCTTGGAGTACGCCAAGCTGTTCGACCGTCCGCTGATCCAGCACGCGGAGGATCCGACCCTGGCGGCCGGCGGGGTCATGCACGAGGGGCTGGTGTCGACCACCCTGGGCCTGCGCGGGATCCCGGGCGAGGCGGAATCGGTGCTCGTGGCGCGCGATCTCGCCCTGGCCGAGCTGACAGGGGGCTGGGTGCACGTGGCGCACCTGTCGAGCGCCGCCTCGGTCGCGCTCATCCGAGCGGCCAAGCAACGCGGCGTTCGCGTCACGTGTGAAGTCACGCCCCACCACCTGGCCCTGACCCACGAGGCGGTGGGGACGTTCGAGACCAGCGCCAAGGTGAATCCTCCGCTGCGCAGCGAGGAAGATCGCCTGGCCCTCCTTGAGGGGCTGCGTGACGGCACCATCGACTGCATTGCCACCGATCATGCGCCCCATGCGACGTGGGAAAAGGACGTCGATTTTGACTCAGCGCCGTTCGGGATCAGCGGGCTGGAGACGGCGCTGAGCGTGTGCGTCGACGTCCTGGTCGCCCCAGGACATCTGAGCTGGAGCCGACTGATTGAGAAGCTGTCCACGAACCCAGCGAGGATCGCGGGGATCGGCGGGGGCACCCTCCGCGTCGGGGCGGAAGCGGACATCGCGCTGATCGATCCGGAGCAGCGGTGGACGGTGGATCCCCAGCGGTTCGCGTCAAAAGGCCGCTGCTCCCCGTTTGCCGGACGGACCCTGCCAGGAGTGGTAACGCGGGTGCTGCGCCATGGCGTCGAGGTGGTGGGATGATCCCTCGGCCAGCGTGGTTCGCCCTCGAAGACGGCACGGCGTTTCGGGGACGCGCCGTGGGCGCTGAGGGCGAGGTGTTCGGCGAGGCGGTGTTCAACACGTCGATGACCGGCTACCAAGAGGTGCTCACCGACCCGTCGTACAAGGGTCAGGTCGTGTGCATGACCACGCCCCACATCGGCAACTACGGCGTCAACGAAGAGGACGTCGAGTCGCGTCGCCCGTGGGTGGAGGGGTTCGTCATCCGGGAGCTCTCCCCGATCGCGAGCAACTACCGCTCGCAGGAGCCGCTTGAGGCCTACCTCAAGCGCTGCGGCGTGGTGGCGATTGACGGCGTTGATACGAGGGCGGTGACGCTGACGCTGCGCCGGCAGGGCTCGATGCGATGCGGCCTCTCGACGACGGAACAGGACCCGGCGCGGCTCCTGGAGCGCGTGCGTTCCTCGCCGGAGATCGTCGGGCGAGATCTGGTCAAAGAGGTCACCTGCGAGGCGCCGTACGACTGGTCCCTCGACGTCAGCCGTCAGCCGTCAGCCGTCAGCAGTCAGGCAAATCGAAAATCGAAAATCGAAAATCGAAAATGGAATGTGGTGGTGATGGACTACGGGGTGAAGTACAACATCCTGCGCCAACTGGCCGCTGCCGGCTGTCGCGTGACGGTGATGCCGGCCGGCGCCACCGCCGCGGAGGTGTTGGCGAGGGATCCCGACGGGATCGTGCTGTCGAACGGCCCGGGCGATCCGGCAGCGGTGCCCTACGCGATCGACACGATCCAGGGTTTGATGGGGCGCGCGCCGATGCTGGGCATCTGCTTGGGCCACCAGCTCCTCGGGTTGGCGTATGGCGGCGAGACGTTCAAGCTGAAGTTCGGCCATCATGGCGGCAACCATCCGGTGCAGGATCTCGCGACGGGCAAGGTGGAGATCACGACGCAGAATCACAACTTCGCCGTCCGGATCGACTCCATCGCTGGGCGCGCCGTCGACGTCACCCACAAGAATCTCAACGACGGCACCGTGGAGGGCATGCGCCATCGGGATTTGCCGATTTGCAGTCTCCAGTACCATCCTGAAGCCGCCCCAGGCCCCCACGATGCCCGGAAGGCGTTCCAGCGGTTCGTCAAGCTCATGGCCGAGGCCCATCCGTGAGGGGCGGTCCGCATGGCGACGACCCCGCAGTTCCTCGTGACAGAGGAGTGCGGGCGATTGGCGCGATGGGTTCGTCTGATCGGCTATGACGCCGCGCAGATGCCGGCCACTCCCGTGAGCGCGCTCTACCGTCGAGCCTACAATGAGGGGCGGGTGATCGTCACGCGCAATCGACGCGTCGGCTCCAGCGGGGTGGTCCGGGTGGTGCAGTTGGCCGATCAGGGCGTCGCCGAACAGCTCCGCCAGGTGATGCGGGACGCCGGCCTTGCGGTCGATCCCGAACGGCTGTTGACGCGATGCGATCAGTGCAACGTCGAGGTCCAACCGGTCGAGAAGACGCAGGTGAGCGCTTGCGTGCCGCCGTACGTCTTCGAGACGCAGCAGCGCTTTCGTCGGTGCCCCTCGTGCCGGCGTATCTACTGGGCCGGGACGCACTGCGCGCGGATCTCGGAGATGCTCAAACGGCTGTAGCAGATGCCAAGGTGTATCGCCGATTTCCACATCCACTCGCGCTACAGCCGCGCCTGCTCCAAGGATCTGTCGGTATCGGAGCTGGCAAAGTGGGCGAAGATCAAAGGGATCGGCGTCCTCGGGACGGGGGACTTCACGCACCCCCTGTGGGTGCAGGAGCTGAAGGAGGCGCTGCGCGACACGGGCCGTGGGCTCTTCGAGTATCAGGGGGGCCTGTTCCTGCTCACCGCGGAAGTGAACACGCTCTTCTACAAAGGGGGGAAGGCCCACCAGATCCACCACCTGCTCTTTGCCCCGAGCTTCGAGGCGGTGGAGCGCATCAACCGGGAACTGGAAGCCTTCGGGAGCCTCAGCCTCGACGGGCGCCCCACCCTGCGGATGGACGCCTGGCGGCTGGTGGAGATCGTGATCGGCATTGAGCCCCGGTGCCTCATTGTGCCGGCCCACGCCTGGACCCCGTGGTTTGCCATCTTCGGTTCGACCTCGGGCTTCGACGCGGTGGAGGACTGTTTTGAGCACCAGGCCAAGCACATCTTCGCCCTGGAGACCGGGCTCTCCTCCGATCCCGCGATGAACTGGCGGCTGTCGAAGCTGGACCGCTACACCCTGATCTCCAACTCGGACTCTCATAGCGCCAGGCGGATCGGCCGCGAGGCGAACCTGTTTGATTGCGCGATGGACTACGATACCATCATCGGCGCGATCAAGACAAAGGATCGCAGCAAGTTCCTCGGCACCCTGGAGTTCTTCCCGGAAGAAGGCAAGTACCACTACGACGGTCATCGTCACTGCAAGATCCGCTGGGCGCCGACGGAAACCAAGCGGCGCGGCTTTCGCTGCCCGACGTGCGGCCGCAAGGTCACGGTCGGCGTGATGCATCGGGTTGAGACGTTGGCGGACCGTCCGGAGGGAACGACGCCGGCCAACGCGATTCCGTTTCAGCGCGTCGTCTCGCTGGATAAAATCATCGCCGACGCGCTGGGCTTCGGCGTGGGCACGCAGGCGGTAGAGCGCGACTACCAGCAGCTGATCTACAAGTGTGGCACCGAGTTCGCGGTCCTGCTTGATGCGCCGGAGGAGGAGCTGCGCAAGGCGACGCTCCCCAAGATCGCCGAGGGCATCCTCCGCATGCGCCAGGGCCGCGTGACGCTGGAGCCAGGCTATGATGGGGAGTACGGCAAGATCAAGCTCTTTGACGAGGAAGAAGCCCCGGCCTCCAACGAGCAACAGATGACGTTATTTTGACTCTATAGAGTTATAATGTTATAGTTCTATTCGGAGGTGATGCCGATGAAACGAGCGCAGATTTATCTGGAGGACGAGGTGTACGAGGCGGTGAGGACGGCGGCCTTTCAGCGGCGCACGTCGATCTCCTCGCTGATGCAGCAATGGGCGCGAGAGAATACGATTGGTGCGCCAAAGAAGAAGCGCTACGCCGCAGGATTGCTGGAGCTGGCAGGTCTCTTTCATGAGACGAAGCGGGATGTTTCAGAGCGGCACGACGATTATCTGTGGGGCGATGCCGAATGAGCCAGAAGGTGTTTGTGGATACGAGCGCGCTCTATGCCATGCTCTCGGCTGACGACCTGCACCACGCCGCCGCCGTCCGCTGTTTTGAAATGCTGCACGACGAACAGGCGACGCTGGTGTCGACAAACTACGTGGTGGTGGAATGCGCAAGCCTGGTCCAGCGACGTCGTGGATTTGAGCACGCCAGCACACTCCTCGTGAAGGCTGGCGAGATCTTGGAAATGGTCTGGATTGAGGCGGAAGAGCACCGACAAATGGTGGCGCTCTGGAAGGCGGCTCAGAGCCGGGCGTTAAGTCTTGTGGACTGTTCGAGCATTGCCGTCATGCGGGCGAACGGCTTGCATCGCATTGTGGCATTTGATCGGCAGTTTGCTCAGGCCGGATTCGAGCTCTTACCTCACGCGGATCGCGTCTCGGAGCGGCGCGGCGTCTATCGGACCTCCCGCGTCCGTCGGAAAAACTCGTAGTGTCGAGTCCAATTTGAGGAACTCCCATGAAACGAGCCGACATCTATCTGTCCGAACCCGTCTATGACGCATTGCGCCTGGAAGCGAAAAAACGCCGCCAGTCTGTCTCATCCCTTGTCCGTCAATGGGTTGAGGAGGCTTTCTTCGGCGGCAAACGGAAAGGGACGCGTAAGCATCTCGGTTAAGAAAAGAAGAACCGGTACCATTTCCCCCGCAAGAAGACGATGAGGCGGTCGGCAATTATCCAACAAGATCATGAAGACATGGTGCGGCGGTCTCGGCGCATGACGCCTGAAGAGCGGCTCGTGGCCTATGCGAACCACGCGCAGCTCATGAACCAGATGTACCAGGCCGGCGTGCAGTATCGCAAAGGCCATTTGCCATCCGCCAAGCGGAAGAATCCGAAGAAACCATGAGGGCAACGGGGAATTCGGCAGCGGCTAGAGATAAGTATTGTGGCACCGGAATTCGTGGCACCGGAATTCGAATTCGAGAGCATGTCCTCTCGGCGGCGTTTCGCGTGTCATTCAGGTTAAATGGAGGTTGACGATGGGGATGAGGGCGTACTACTTTCGTAAACTAGCTCGTTATGTGCAACCGAAGGAATTCAAGAGGGTGAAGGTTGTACGGGATAAGACTAACCCGCAAATCTCCATTCCAGAATTGCTGTTTCTACGATGGGGAATCAGAACGCTGAGGCCGCAAACCGTAGTGGAAATCGGCTCCTTCTGTGGGGCCAGCACTTCCATCATGGCCGATCAGCTTCAGCGTTTGGGAAAGGGGCGCCTCTATGCCATCGACCTATTCTCGCTGAGCAGCCCTGGAAAGGGTCATGGAGGGGACTACTGGAAGACGTTTGACCAAACGATGAAACCATACATCGGGTGGTTCGAGAAAATCGAGGGAGATTCGCGGATGATACCCTGGGATCGCCCCATCGATTTCCTGTTTATTGACGGAGATCACTCAGAGGCAGGGGTATCAGCCGACATCGCAAAATATGCGCCCTTTGTGCGTCAAGGGGGGGGTATTTTCCTGCACGATTATCTCGATTCTCCCGAGACCAATTCATTGGTAAAAACAGCGGTTGACCGTACCCTGCTACGAGATGCGACCTATCGCAAGCTCGGAGTTGTCAGTTCGCTCGTTGCGTTTCAGAAGATGCGTTGATCGTGAAACGTGTGGCGGCTATGCATAGGCTCTGGATTCAAAGTTACGGCTGGCAGATGAACGAGCAGGATTTTGAGGGGTCGATATGCCGAAGCGGACGGACATTCACAAGATTCTGATCATCGGGTCGGGGCCGATCGTCATCTCGCAGGCGTGCGAGTTTGACTACTCCGGGACCCAGGCCTGCAAGGCGCTCAAGGAAGAGGGCTTCTCGATCGTGCTAGTGAACTCTAACCCGGCGACGATCATGACGGACCCGGAGATGGCCGACCGGACCTACATCGAGCCGATCACCCCGGAGGTCGTCGAGATGATCATCGAGGCCGAACGGCCCGACGCGCTGCTGCCCACCCTGGGGGGGCAGACCGCGCTGAACGTCTCGGTGCAGTTGGCCGAGCGCGGCGTGCTGGAGCGCTATGGTGTAGAGATGATCGGGGCGTCGCTGGAGGCGATCAAACGCGCCGAGGATCGGGAGCTGTTCAAGCAGACCATGGAGTCGGTGGGCCTTGAGGTGCCGCGCGCGCAGTTCGCCCGTAGTCTGGAGGAGGCCTGCGCCATCGTGGAGGCGATCGGCTTTCCGTGCGTCGTCAGGCCCAGCTTCACGCTGGGCGGCACCGGCGGCGGGGTGGCGTACAACCCGGAGGAGTTCGAGCGAATCGCCAAGCGGGGACTGGAGCTGTCGATGATCCGCGAGGTGTCGGTGGAGGAGTCGGTGGTCGGCTGGAAGGAGTTCGAGCTGGAGGTCATGCGGGATCGGGCGGACAACGTCGTCGTGGTCTGTTCCATCGAGAACGTGGACCCGATGGGCATCCACACCGGCGATTCCATCACGGTCGCCCCGATCCAGACGCTCACGGACCGCGAGTACCAGGAGATGCGCGACGCGGCCATCAAGGTCATCCGGGCCATCGGCGTGGAGACGGGCGGCTCGAACATCCAGTTTGCGGTCCATCCGGATTCCGGCCGCCTGCTCGTCATCGAGATGAACCCCCGCGTGTCCCGCTCATCCGCCCTGGCGTCCAAGGCCACGGGGTTTCCCATCGCCAAGATCGCGGCGAAGCTGGCCGTCGGCTACACGCTCGATGAGTTGGCCAACGACATCACGAAGCAGACCCCCGCCTGCTTCGAGCCGACCATCGACTACGTCGTCGTCAAGATCCCGCGCTTCGCCTTCGAGAAGTTCCGAGGGGCCGATCCGACGCTGACGATCCAGATGAAGTCGGTCGGCGAGACGATGGCGATCGGCCGCACCTTCACGGAAGCCCTGCAGAAGGCCCTCAGGGGCCTTGAGATCAAGAAAGACGGGTGGGAATCCGGGGAGCCATTGCCGCCGGATCTCCTGCGGGAGAAGCTCTCGACGCCGACGGCGGAGCGGATCTTCTACCTCAAGCAGGCCTTCGCCGCCGGCCTGTCGCTGGAAGAGCTGTTCCAGTTGACGAAGATCGACCGGTGGTTCCTGCGGCAGCTCTATACCCTCATCCAGGAGGAGGCGCTCCTCGCGTCCGCCGGCGAGCAGATGCGCTCGTGCGCCTCCGCCCCGGTGAGCGGGGCGGACTCCCTCGCTGGCGCTCGGGATGCCGTGTCTGGTCTTCCGCTGGGCACGGCACAGGCGGCGGCCGCGTGGCTGCGTCGCGCCAAGCAGCGCGGCTTCAGCGACCGCCAGCTCGCCAAGGTCTGGGGCCTTGATGAAGCGACCATTCGGCAATGGCGGATCGATTGGCAGGTGCAGCCGTCGTACTACCTGGTGGACACCTGCGCCGCCGAGTTTGAAGCCCACACGCCGTACTACTACTCGACCTACGAGCAGCCCGCGGTGACAAGCGACAAGCGACAAGCGACAAGTGGGCAACAACCTGTCACCTGTCACCTGTCACCTGTCACCAGAAAGCGGAAGATCATGATCCTCGGGGGCGGGCCGAACCGGATCGGACAAGGGATCGAGTTCGACTACTGCTGCGTCCATGCGGCCTTTGCGCTGCGGGAGCTGGGGATCGAGGTCATCATGGTCAACTCCAACCCTGAGACCGTATCGACGGACTACGACACCTCCGACACGCTTTACTTCGAGCCGGTCACGCTGGAGGACGTCCTGAACATCGTGCAACGGGAACAGCCCGACGGGGTCATCGTGCAGTTTGGGGGCCAGACCCCGCTGAACCTCGCCGTGGGCCTGGCCAAAGCGGGGGTGCCGATTCTTGGCACGGCGGCGCAGGCGATCGATGTGGCGGAGGACCGAGAGAAGTTCAAGCGGCTCCTGGATGAGATGGCCTTGCGGCAGCCGCCGAGCGGGACGGCGATGACGCCGGAGGAGGCGGTCTTGGCCGGACGCGCCATCGGCTACCCGTGTCTCGTGCGGCCGTCCTACGTCCTGGGGGGGCGCGGGATGGAGATCGTCTACGACGACGAGCAGCTCCGCCGGTTCGCCCAGGAGGCGTTCGAGGCCTCCCCCGGATTCCCGGTGCTGATCGACAGGTTCCTGGAGGACGCGATCGAGGTGGACGTCGATGTGGTGGGGGATGGCGCCTCGTTCGTCATCGGGGGGATCCTGGAGCACATCGAAGAAGCCGGGATCCACTCCGGCGACAGCGCGATGGTGCTGCCGCCCCATACGCTGAGCGATGAGACGCTCACCGAGATCCGGGCGGCGGCCACCCGGTTGGCCAAGGCGCTGAAGATCGTGGGCCTGATGAACGTGCAGTGCGCGGTGAAGGACGACGCGGTCTACATCCTCGAGGTGAACCCCCGAGCCTCACGCACCGTCCCATTCGTGTCCAAGGCGGTCGGGGTGCCCCTGGCCAAGGTCGCGACGCGCGCCATGGTGGGCATCGGGTTGCGCGAGCAGGGGGTCACGGAAGAGATCGTCCCGCCCTTCTTGGCGGTGAAGGAATCGGTCTTTCCGTTTTCGCGCTTTGCGGGCGTGGACATCCTCCTGGGCCCTGAGATGCGCTCCACCGGCGAGGTGATGGGTCTTGACGAGGATTTCGGCCGGGCGTTCCTCAAATCACAGCTCGCCGCAGGACAGATGCTGCCGCGCTCCGGCACCGTCTTCGTGAGCGTCAAGAACCGCGACAAGCGGGCGATCGTCCTGATCGCGCAGCGGCTGGAGGAGATGGGGTTCGAGCTGGTGGCCACCCAGGGGACCGCGAAGGCCTTGCAGCGCTACGGCCTCCACGCGCGGGCGGTCAAGAAGATTCACGAGGGACGCCCGAACGTCCTTGATCTCCTCAAGGGCGGACAGATTCAGTTGGTGATGAACACCCCTTCCGGGCGCCTGCCGCGGGTGGATGAGGTGCAGATTCGCTCGGCGGCCGCGATGCTGGGGATCCCGTGCATCACGACGGTCGCCGGCGCGCAGGCCTCCGTCAACGGGATCGCCGCGTTGCTGAAGCACCAGTTGTCGGTCACCCCCCTGCAGCGGTATCACGAGCTGCTCCGAGCCGCTTGAGGGCTCATCAGGTGGAGGGCATGGAGGCCGGTGACAAGCGGACTGATCCACGCCTCCAGCGCCAGTTCTGGATCTGGTTCCGTCAGGCGGGGGCGGATGACGACTCCTGGCAGGCGTCGCCCTTCCGCGACCTCAGCCCCAGCGGGGCCCGGTTCATTGCTGACGGGGGTTTTGAGACGGGGATGACGTTGGAGACGAAGCTCATGCTGCCCGTCTCGACTGAGCTGATTCCGGTGACGGCGCGCGTCGCCTGGTCGCGGCCGATGCCCGGCAAGACGTGGCAGTTGGTCGAGCATGGGGTGACATTCGACTTCACCGACGAGCAGACGCGGCAGCGAGTCGCCGAGGCGGTGGGGTACTTTGCAAGAGGACGGTTGGCGCAGCAGGAGGAGCGGTCGGAGGAGCGCCGGCGTCGCCCGCGGATCCGGAAGCCGTTTTACGCCAAGTGTCGTCCGGTGGGGGGCGTGGGATGGCCCGCGTGGTACCACGTCAACCCGCTCAACCTGAGCCTGCACGGGATGAGGTTTCTTGGGCCGTGCCTCTTCGAGCACGGCTGTTCGCTTGAGTGTTCCGTCGCGTGGCAAAACACCGCGCGGCCGCTGGCGTTGTCCGCGCGCGTGGTGTGGGGCAAGACCCACCCCTCCGGCGCCGTCGAACAGGGGATCGAGTTTGTCGATCTCACTCCGGAGCAGCAGGTCCAGCTGGAGGCGCTGGTCCGGACCTTGGGCACGCAGGGCTAGTCCCACGCCCTCGCACCGGCGGTACCGCATCAATGGATCTCCTGAGTCTCGCAGGTGAGGAGGAAGGACCTGTCGGTACCGCCGTGGCCGGCGGACCGGCAGCCAGGAGCAGCGGAGCCGGCCATGGCCCCGCCGAGGGGCGGGGCCTGTGCCAGGGCGTGGGATAGCTTCCGGGGGCTCCTTCCACGCTGTGCGGCGATGCCTGATCTACGTGTCACACTCGGCCCCTTGACGCTCAGGAACCCCGTGCTGGTAGCGGCAGGCACGGCGGGCTATGGGTTGGAGTTCGCTCGGGCGCTACGCCTGGAGCGGCTCGGGGCGCTGGTGACGAAGACGTTGACCCTCCAGCCGCGATCCGGCAACCCGCCCCCCCGGCTCGTCGAGACCCCTGCAGGGATGCTGAACGCGGTGGGGCTGCAGAACGTCGGCCTCGAGACGTTCCTGCGCGAGAAGTGGCCCGCCTTGCGACGCTGCGATGTGCCGGTGATCGTCAGTGTCCTCGGGGAGTCGGCGGATGAGCTGGCGGCCATGGTGCAGCGGCTCGACGCCGTCGACGGCATCGCGGGGATTGAGCTCAACCTCTCGTGCCCCAACCTCAAGCGCATTGCGGATTGCGAATTACGGATTGCGGATTTGAAACACCAACAATCCGCAATCCGCAATCCGCAATCCGCATTTCCAAGGATGGTGGCACAGGACGCTGAGGCGACCTTTGAGATGGTCCAGGTGGCGCGCCGGCAGACGCGCCGCGCGCTGATTGCCAAGCTGAGCCCCGACGTGACCGATCTGGCCCCTATCGCCACGGCGGCTGAACGGGCCGGCGCCGATGCCCTGGCGGTGGCGAATACGTTCGTCGGGATGAGCATCGATCCCGTCACGCGGCGCTCCCGCTTGGGCTCGATGACCGGGGGGCTGAGCGGCCCGGCGATTCGCGCGCTGGCCGTGTATCGGGTATGGTATACTGCCCGGACTGTTCGGATCCCGATCATCGGCCTCGGCGGCGTCGTGCGCGCGGAGGATGCGCTGGAGTTTTTCCTGGCCGGGGCCAGCGCGGTGGCGGTCGGGACGGCGAATTTTGCGAATCCCACGGCGGCCCTCCGGATCGTGCGGGGGCTGGAGCGGTACGTCAGCCGGTCGCGCATCCGATCCCTGGAGGAGCTGCGCGGCGCCGTCAATCGATGAAGATCGCTCCAGGCTCCAGGCTCCAGGCTCCAGGCAAAGACCTCGAACCTCGAACCTCGAACCTCGAACGCCGTACGGCGGAAGAGCGACTGATTGTTGCGCTCGATTTCACCGTCTTGGAGCCCGCGGTCAGGATGGCCCGGCAGGTGCGGGGCCTGGCGCGGACGCTGAAGATCGGCAGCGCGCTGTTCACCGCGTGCGGGCCCTCGGCGATTCGGCGCGTGCAGGCGCTGGGCTTTTCGGTGATGCTGGATCTGAAGTTTTTTGATATCCCCTCGACCGTGGAGTTGAGTTGCCGGGCGGCGGCGCGCCACCGCGTGGCCATGCTCACCGTCCATGCGGCCGGGGGGCGCGCGATGCTGGAGGCGGCGGTCCGCGGGGCGCGCGAGGAGGCGCGGCGGCTCAACCGCCGGCGGCCGTTGGTGTTGGCCGTCACCGTCCTGACGAGCGTGGACCGCGCGCCCGCCAGCAGCCTGGCGCAGCGGGTGTCCGCGATGGCGGCCGTCGCCTTGGAGGCGGGCTGCGACGGTCTCGTGGCCTCAGCGCAAGAGGCCGGGATGCTCCGTCGGCGATTTGGCCCCCGTCCGCGGATTGTCTGTCCAGGGATCAGGCCCGGCTCCCTCCAGGGGACGCGGGCGTCGACCGGCGCGTCGCCGATGGCCCCAGATGACCAGCGGCGGGTCTGTACGCCGAGCGCGGCGCTGGCCGCCGGGGCGGACGCGCTGGTCATCGGCAGACCCATCACGGCGGCCCGGCGTCCTCGAGCGGCCGCCCAGCGGATCTTCGAGGAGCTGGAGGAAATCACCGCATGTTGACGCGAGATCAGATCCTGGCGATGTTTCGCAAGAGCAACGCGCTGCAGCGCGGTCATTTCGAGCTGTCCTCGGGACTCCACAGCGGCCACTACTTTCAATGCGCCCAAGTGCTCCAGCATACCGCCCAGGCCTCGCGGCTCTGCCGGGAGTTGGCGCGGCGATTCCGCACAGCCCGCCCGACGGTCGTCATCGGCCCGGCGATCGGCGGCCTCCTCGTCGCGTATGAAGCGGCGCGCGCGTTGGGCGCCCGCGCCCAATACGCCGAGCGCGTGGACGCGGAGATGCAGCTCCGGCGCGGCTTCAGCCTGACGGGGAAGGACCGTGTCCTCATCGTGGAAGATGCCATCACGACGGGCGAGTCCGCGCGCAAGGTCGCGGAGCTGGTTGAGGGCTTCGGCGCCAAAGTGGTGGGGATCGGCACCATCGTGGATCGCTCCGGGGGAAAAGTGCGGTTTCCCGGGCGGCGCTACGCCCGCCTGTTTCCCTTGGCGTTTGAAACCTTCAGGCCTGATGAGTGTCCCCTCTGCAGCGAGCAGGTTCCGCTGACGCGCCCTGGTCGGCCCCGGAAGGTCGTGGGATGAACATTCATCCCATCGCCTGGTGGGGATTCGCCACGTTGATCCTGGTCAGCGCCCTCTGGGTGGTCACCCTCCCCAACCTGTTTCGGGCGGCGTTGAGCCTCGGCCTGGTCCTCATCGGAGTCGCCGGGCTGTTCATCCTCCTGGAGGCGGAGTTCCTGGCGTTGACGCAGATCCTGGTGTACGTGGGGGCGATCCTGACGCTCGTGGTCTTTGCCATCATGCTGACGGCGAAGCTCCAGACAGCGCCCGTCGCGGCGCCGAGGGGCCGCGTGGGGCCGGCGGCGATCGCCTCGGCGGGGTTGTTCGTGGTGCTGGCCTCCACGACGCGGGCGTTGCTGGGGCCGATTCCGGTTGCCGCGCAGGCGGTGACGCTCCCGTCGCTGGGCCAGCAGTTGGTGACGACGCTCGTCCTGCCGTTTGAGCTCATCTCCCTCGTGTTCGTCGCCGCGATCGTCGGGGCCGTCGCCCTCGCCGCCCCGTCCCCCAGCCGCCCGCTCACCCGTTGATGCCGGCGCAGTCGTTGCTGCTGCTCAGCCACGCGCTGTTCTGCCTGGGCGTCTTCGGCATGCTGGTGCGTCCGCACGCCATCGGCATGTTGCTGTCCATCGAGCTGATGCTCAATGCCGCCGCGCTCAACTTCGTCCTGTGGAGCCGCCTCTTCGGCCACGTGCAGGCCCAGGCGTTCGCGCTCTTCATCATCGCCCTGGCGGCTTGCGAGGCCGTCGTCGGCCTGGCGATCATCATCCGGCTTTCGAGGATGGCCAAGACGGTCTTCGCCGACCAGGTCACCCTCCTGAAGGGATGATGAGGGACATTGCGGATTGTGGATTGTGGGTTGTGGATTGTGTTGGCAATAATCCGAAATCCGAAATCCGAAATTCGCAATTTCGCTGATGTGGCTGCTCGCGTGGATTCCTGCGCTGCCGCTTGCGGCGTTTCTCGCGCTCATCTTCTGGGGTCGTCGCATTGGGCGCCTGAGCGGCTGGCTCGCGGCGGCCGCGCTGGCCGCGTCGGGCGCGGTGGTGTGGGGTCTTGCGCCGGCGGTCGCGCGCGGCCACCACATGGCGGTGCGGTGGCCGTGGCTCTCCATCGGCGACCCGCGGGGCGCCGTCGGGTTCCTCGTCGATGGGCTGAGCTGGCTGATGCTCGTCGTGGTCACCACCGTCGGCACGGCGATCACGGTCTACTCGATCGGCTACATGCGGGACGACCCCCGCTTCTCCCGATTCTTCGCCTACCTGTCGCTCTTCTGCGCCTCGATGCTCGGGCTGGTCATGGCGGATCACTTCGTCCTGCTCTACGCCTGCTGGGAGCTGGTCGGGCTCTGCTCCTACCTGCTCATCAGCTTCTGGTTTGAGAAGCCCGCCGCAGCCGCGGCGGGGCGCAAGGCGTTCCTGACGACCCGCCTCGGGGACACCGGACTCCTGATCGGCCTGTTGCTGCTGGCGTGGACGGCGGGGGATCTGCAGATGGGCCACCTCGCGGCGATCCGCGAGCAGTTCCTGCTCGACGGGCGCGCCGCGCTGCTGACGGGGATCAGCCTCCTGCTGCTGTGCGGGGCGGCGGGCAAATCGGCGCAGATCCCGCTGCACGTGTGGCTCCCCGACGCCATGGAAGGTCCGACGCCGGTCTCCGCGCTCATCCACGCCGCGACGATGGTCGCAGCCGGAGTCTACCTCGTGGCCAGGACGCTGCCGCTGTTTACCCCCCAGAGCCTGCAGGTGGTGCTGATCATCGGCCTCCTGACCCACCTGCTGGCCGGGACGGTGGCGCTCACGATGACGGACATCAAGCGGATCCTCGCCTACTCCACGCTGAGCCAACTGGGCCTCATGATGACCGCGCTCGGGCTGGGGGCGATGTCGGCGGCGATGTTCCATCTCTTTACCCACGCCTTCTTCAAAGCGCTGTTGTTCCTCGGGGCGGGCAGCGTCATCCACGCGACGCATCAGCAGGAGCTGGCGCATTTGGGCGGCCTGCGGCGGCAGATGCCGTGGACCGCCCTCGTGTTCCTGATCGCCGCGCTCTCGATGAGCGGGCTGGTCTCGTTGAGCGGGTTCTGGAGCAAAGACCTGATCCTGTTGGCCGCAGGGCAGGCCCACGCCGGGCTCCTCGTGCTGCTGCTGGTCGGCGCGGCGATGACGAGCGCCTACGTCTTTCGGCTCTACTTCCGCTGTTTTCTCGGCGCGGCGCCACAACCCGTCCACCCCTCGCACCATCCCCATGAATCGCCCGCGGTCATGGTCGTCCCCATGGCGGGCCTGGCGATGGGGGCGGCGTTCGTGGGGCTCGTCGGATCCCCCTGGCTGGGGCAGCCGCTCTTCCGCCTACTGGGAGAGCCCCCTGGCCATGAAGGGATCGACCTGTCGGTGGTCGGCTTATCCACCGTCGCGCTGGCGGTCGGTATCTGGCTGGCGTGGACGGTCGCCTTCCAGCGTCGCCGGCTGCTGCCGGTGAGCCTGCGCCCGCTGGGCCGTCGGCTGTATACGCTGGCGGCGCGCAAGTACTACGTCGATGAGGGCTACGATCGGTGGTTGATTCAGCCGTTCCTTCGGATGACGGAGGCGTGGGCGCGGTTTGACCTGCGGGTCATCGATGGCGCGGTCAACCGCGCGGGCCAGGCGGGTTGGGCGCTCAGCCGGTTGAAGGAGCGATGCGACCAGCTCGTCGACCGTCTGGTCAACGGCCTCGCGCACGCCATCCGCGGGATGGGGGCGTCGCTGCGGTGGATCCAGACCGGCGTCGTGCACCAGTATCTGCTGGTCGCGGTTGTCTCGGTGATCGTGCTCTCCGTGCTGGTCCATCGCTGATCCGGATGTGGCTTGCCACCTCACGACTCTTTGAGGGCAGCAGGGCCTGGCTCGCCGTTAGGTCGCGGCTTCCCGACCTGGTCCCGCCGGCTGTGCTCGGGGTGCGGCCTCGCGCGGACGTTCGACCGCCCAGTCCCTCGGCCCTGGGCCACGGGATCCCTCGCCGAGAGATCCCGAGCGACAGCGAGGGACGTGGCGGTCTCACTCCGCTGTGTGCTCGGCTCGTCCCCGCCTACGGCGGGGACACCCTGCCCGCCTCGCACACAGAGGCCGCGCTCGGCCCACCCCTCGCCGCCGGCGACGGGGCCCTGGGGTGCCTGCTCCCTGACTGGCTCGCCACCCGCTGCCGAAGTCTGTTCGACGGAGCAAAGCCAGACGTTATGGAGCGCGTGTCAAGAGAAGGGATGGGATGATGTGGTTGACAAGCGTGCTGGCGTGTCCGCTGGTGGGCATGGGGCTTGTGTTGTGCCTGCCGAGGAGATCGGTGCGGGCCATTCGGGCGGTGGCGTTGGCCTCAACGACGGCCGCCCTCCTCCTCACGCTCAGGATCCTCAGCGTGTTCCAGCCCCACGCGACGACGGTGCAGTTCCAGGAGCGGCTCCTGTGGATCCCGCCGCTCAACGTGTTCTACCACCTGGGCCTCGATGGGATCAACCTCCCGATGGTCCTGCTGACCGCCCTTCTGGGGGTGCTCGCCTGCCTGAGCTCCTGGTCGATCACCGAGCGGCACAAGGAGTACTTTGTCCTGTACCTCCTGCTGGAAGTCGGCATGCTGGGGACGTTCCTGGCGTTGGACCTGTTTCTCTTCTACATCTTTTGGGAAGTGGTGCTGGTACCGATGTACTTCCTCATCGGCATCTGGGGCGGCGGGCGGCGGGAGTACTCGGCGTTTAAGTTTTTCGTCTACACGCTCGCGGGCAGCCTCGCGATGCTCTTGTCGATTCTGGCGCTGTTCCTGCGCGCCCACACCTTCGACATGCTGGCCCTGGCCCAGATGGGCCACACCTTTGAGCTCACGTTCCAGCGGCTCCTGTTCGCGGGGTTCTTCCTCGGCTTTGCGGTCAAGGTGCCGATCGTCCCGTTCCACACGTGGCTGCCCGATGCGCACGTGGATGCGCCGACGCCGGGCAGCGTGCTGCTGGCCGGGGTGCTGCTGAAGATGGGGGCCTACGGTTTTTTCCGCATCGCCTACCCCATCTGCCCGGAGGCGGCCCAGGGGGCTGGGGCGTTGATGGCGGCACTGGGCATGATCAACATCGTCTACGGGGCGTTCGTCGCCCTGGCCCAGACCGACTTCAAGCGGCTCGTCGCCTATTCGTCCATCTCCCACATGGGGTTTGTCCTGCTGGGCCTGGCGAGCCTCACCCCGGAGGGAGTCAACGGGGCGATGCTGCAGATGTTCAACCACGGCGTCATCACCGGCGGCATGTTCCTGCTGGTCGGGGCGCTGTACGACCGCACCCACACCAGGGACCTCGAGGCGTTCGGGGGCTTGGGCGCGCGCGTGCCGGTCTACGCCGGCCTGCTGACGGTCTTCAGCCTGGCCTCGCTGGGGCTGCCGGGTCTCAGCGGCTTCGTCAGCGAGTTCCTGTCGCTGCTCGGCGCGTTCGGGGTCTGGCGCTGGCAGACCGTCGTCTCGGTGGCGGGGATCGTGGTGGCGGCCGCGTACATGCTGAAGGTGATCCGGCACATCCTCCTCGGGCCGCTGAACGAGCGGTGGCGCGCGCTCACCGACGTGAGCGCCAGAGAGGTGTGGAGCTTGGCGCCGCTGCTGCTCCTCATCGTCGCCATCGGGCTCTATCCGCTGCCCATGCTGCAGCTCCAGGACGAGGCGCTCCGGCAGCTCATCGCGCATGTCACCCGCTGAGCAGGTCATGGAAATTTTATCCAAAATAACCATGGCAGTCGTCGTATGAGCCTCATACTGCTGGAGAGTCTGCGGGTGTGGTGGCCGGAATGCCTGCTCAGCGCTGGGGCGTTGCTGGTCATCATCGTCGGGGTGTGGTTCCGGCGGCGGCATCTGACTGACGGGGTGGCCTGGGCGAGCCTCGTGGCCGGTGCCTGGGCGCTATGGAAGACCCCGGCGGCGCCGGCGACCGGCGCCTTCTTCGGCCTCATCCTCTGCGACCCGTTCAGCCTGGCGTTCCGTTGGCTGGCGCTCGGGGTGACGGCCCTGGTGCTGCTCATGGTGATGGGATCGCGCGAGACCACCCGCCACCACGGGGAGTACCTGGGGCTGCTGCTGCTGCTCGCCGTCGGCCTCATGGTCATGGCGGAAGCCAATCACCTCCTCATGGCCTATGTCGCGATGGAGCTGGTCAGCCTCAGCGGCTACCTCCTCGTCGGATTCCTCGAGGAGCCTCGCTCCGCCGAGGCCGCCCTCAAGTACCTGCTCTTCGGCGCCCTCTCCTCGGCCGTCATGCTCTTCGGGATGTCGCTGCTGGTGGGGGTGACGGGACAGATGGCCTTTCCGGACATCCGGTTCGCCAGCGCGGGACTGGACGGAGGGCACACCAGCGCCCTGCTGGCGGCGGTCACCCTCATGTTGGTGGGGTTGGCCTTCAAGATTTCGATGGTGCCCTTCCACATGTGGACCCCGGATGCGTACGAGGGCGCGCCGATGGCGGTGGCCGCGCTGTTGTCCGTCGGTCCCAAGGCCGCAGGATTTGCCCTGCTGCTGCGGCTGCTGGAAGCGTTCCGGCCCGCCTGGCCCCAGCTCGTCCCGCTGGTCCTTGGGCTGACCGTGATGACGATGACGCTGGGGAACCTCGTCGCGCTCGTCCAGACCAACGTGAAGCGGCTGCTCGCCTACTCGACGATCGCCCAGGTCGGCTATCTGCTCATCGGCGTGACGTCGGATTCGCGCCTCGGGCTGGAGGCGCTGCTGGTGTATCTGGTGGCCTATCTCTTCATGAACCTTGGGGCGTTCGCCTGCGCGGCGGCGGTGGCGGACGAAACGGGCAGCGAGTCGCTGGAGGCGTTCAAGGGTCTTGCCGCGCGCTCGCCGGGACTGGCCCTGGCGTGCGCGCTCTTCCTGTTGTCGTTGGCGGGCATTCCGCCGCTGTTCGGGTTCCTCGGCAAGTTCCTGCTCTTCGGCTCCGCGCTTGAGGCGGGCCGGATGTGGCTGGCCGTCGCCGGCGTGGTCAACAGCGCCATCGCGCTCTACTACTACGTCAACCTCATTCGGCTGATGTACTTCGTCGGGCCGCCGCACCGGGCGCCCCTGCACGTGGCTCCGGCGTTGCGCGTGGCGCTGGTGGTGTGCGCGGCGGCGACGCTTGGGTTGGGGCTGTTTCCGAGCGCGGTGCTGGTCCTGGTCGGCGGCGCGTCCACCGTGCAGCTTTTCTAACGTCGCGCGTCGGGGCTGTGCTATAATTCCCCCCACCGAGTGACCGGCTGTGACGAAGCGCCCTCAGTCCTCCTCGCGGTTTGTGCAGGTCGGCATCTTGACGGCGATTCCCTTCGTGCTGTTGGTTGGCCCGGTCATCGGCTACTACCTTGGCACGCTCCTTGATGGACGGTGGCGCTATGCCCCGTGGGGGACGGCGCTGGGCATCGTCGTGGGGTTGCTCGCCAGCGCCCGCGTGACGAGCCAGTTCATTCGGCAGGCCCAGGACCGACGGACGCGATGATCCCCCCACCTACGCCAGCTTGCCGGAGGCAAGCTCGAATGCGCTTGCTCGGAGATTCCGTGCGGAGGACGTGGCACCAGGCCGTCGCATTCGTCATGGCGGCCCAGGACGCAAATACCACGAGCCGCCGTGAGGCGCAGGTGGGGGGATGAATGACGAGACGCTCACCTCGTTATGGCTGGTGGCGGCTGCGGCGGTGGGGCTTGCCGCCGCCGTCGCAGGGATCATCGGCGGCCGCCTCGCCCTCGGGATCGCGGCGGGCGGGACATGGAACATCGCCAGCCTCTGGTGCCTGGCGCGATTGCTGAGCGCGTGGTGTCGTCCCCGCCCATCCCGCCGGCAGGTGCTCGGCTGGCTCTTCCTGAAGTTTCCGTTGTTGTACGTGGCCATCTTCAGCCTGCTTCGGATGCCGGCGGTGTCGCTCGTCGGATTCAGCATCGGGTTTAGTCTCGTCCTCCTCCTGGCGGTTGGGTGGGTGATGATCCGTGTCCGTCGCACAGCCCTGGCG
Source organism: Candidatus Omnitrophota bacterium (assembly GCA_030697665.1). Taxonomy (GTDB): domain Bacteria; phylum Omnitrophota; class Gorgyraeia; order Aquiviventales; family Aquiviventaceae; genus JAUYPJ01. The sequence continues at coordinate 15,314 of JAUYPJ010000143.1, read as the reverse complement.
CGTCCCCATGGCCGCTGAGGGAGCGGCTGCCGTGGAGCGCGTCGCGCGCCACGCGGCGGATCCCCACGCGGCCGACGCCATCCCGGAGCTGCCCAACGCCATCACCCTGATCAGCCAGCGTTGGCACGACCAGCCGGCTGTCGCCTGGCTGCATCACTGGGAGAACCTGGTCTTTGCGCTCGTGGTGGCCGCCGGCCTGTGCGCCGTGTCGTGGCGGTATGCCCGGCGGCCGTCGATGATCCCGCGGTCGTGGCAGAACCTGCTGGAACTGCTCGTCGAGAGCATCGACCGCTTCGTGCAGGGCATCATCGGCAGGGCGGGGCGGGCCCACACCCCGTTCATCGGCACCCTCTTTGTGTACATCTGGCTCATGAACCTTTCCGTCCTCGTGCCGGGGATGAAGTCCTCCACCGCCAGCCTCAACACGACCGTCGGCCTCGCCCTGGTCGTGTTCTGTTACGTCCAGTGGATCGGCCTCAAGGCGCAGGGGCCGCTCGCCTACTTGGATCACCTGGCCGGGTCGCCCCGCGACGTGGCGGGGTGGGCGCTGGCGCCCCTGATGCTGCCGATCCACGTGCTGGGGGAGCTCATCAAGCCGCTGAGCCTGAGCCTCCGGTTGGGGTTCAACGTCTTCGCCGAGGATCTGCTGCTGGCGGTCTTGGTCGGGTTAGGGATGACGGCGGGCGTGGCGCTGCATCTGCCCATCGGGCTTCCCTTGCAGGCGCTGGTCGTGCCGCTGGTCGTGATCTTCAGCACCGTGCAGGCGCTGGTGTTCAGCCTGCTCAGCTCGGTCTACATTTCGTTGGTCCTGCCACACCACGAGTCACCATCAGAGGAGGGGTGATGCCACAGACGTACCAAGCGATGTTGGCGCTGGCGGTTCCGCTGGCGTTGGGGATGGCGGCGGTGGCCTCCGCGTTCGGGCTGGGCCGCGCGGTGAGCGCCGCGATGGATGCCATCGCGCGGCAGCCGGAGGCGGGCGGGCAGATCCAGACCGCCATGATCATCGGCTGCGCCCTGATCGAGGCGTTGACGATCTACGTGCTCGTGATCGCGTTCGTCCTGCAAGCGAAGATCGCCGGCTGAAGACGCTGATGACCGCTGATCGACACGCTGATTTTCGCGGATGATCGGCGCGAATCCGCGTTGCAATCAGCGATGATCAGCGGTTGATTCAAGGGGGGGATTCCCGTGCCCGCGATCCTACAATTGAACGTCCAGCAGATCATCTCGCAGGCGCTCAGCTTCTTGCTGCTGTTGTGGCTGCTGCGGCGCTTCGCCTGGCGGCCGCTGCTGAACGTCCTCGACCAGCGGCGCGCCCACATCGAGGAAGAGCTTCGTCAGGCGGTCCAGCAGAAGGCTGAGCTGGCCCGGCTCCAGGACGAGTACGCCCAGCGCCTGGCCGCCATCGAGGAGGAGGCGCGCTCGAAGATCCAGCAGGCGATCCTGGAGGGCAAGCGCGTCGCCATGGAGATCCAAGAACAGGCCCGCGCGCAGGGACACGCGATCATCACCAAGTCCAAGGAGACGATGGCGCTGGAGTTGGCCAAAGCCATGATCAGCTTGCGGGATCAGGTGGCGGAGATGACCGTCAAGGCGGTGGAGCGGATGCTGCGCCGCACCCTCGATGAGAAGGCGCACCGGCATCTCATCGACGAGGTCTTGGACGATCTGGAACGGGAGCACGCGCGCCCCTGAATGGCCGATCCCATCGCGACGCGTTACGCCCAGACCCTGTTTGAGGCCGCTCAGGCGGGCGGCCGACTGGACGAGACGCAGGAGACGTTGAGCCTCATCGAGGAGCTGCTCAAGGGCCATCCGGAGCTGCGCCGGCTGCTGCTCATCCCCGCGGTGGAGCTGGAGGACAAGCTCGGGATCGTGGGGCGGTTGCTCGCAGGCTCCTGGTCGGCGGACCTCCAGGCCTTCGTGCGGTTGGTGCTGGCGTTTGGCCGCGCGGCGTTCCTTCCCGAGATCGCCGAGGCCTTCCGGGACCTGGTGGATGCCGACCAGGGCCGCCTGCGCGTCAGCGTCCGCAGCGCGCAGCCGTTGCCTGAGGGGGTGCTCAAGCGGTTGCGCGGCGCGCTGGAGCGCCGAGAAGGCAAGCAGATCGAGCTCCACGCCGAGCTGGCGCCTGAAGTGCTGGGGGGATTGCAGATCCGACTCGACCACCGGGTGATCGACGGGACGCTGCAAGGCCAACTCGCCGAGCTGCGCCAGCGGCTCACGAGCGTCCGCGTCCACTAACACGCTGATTCCGCAGATTGTGGAAAGATGATTACGCGGATTGGCAGGGGGGAGGCTCTTATGTCAGAGGTGAGGTCGGTGGTCGCGGTCTCTATCAGCGAAATCTGCTTGTTGAATCTGCGTAATCTGCGTTAATGGCACGGCTCCGTCCTGAAGAAGTGTCCCTGGCGCTCAAGCAGGAGCTGGAGCGCTACCAGACCCACCTCCAGCTCGATTCCATCGGCCGCGTCATCCAGGTGGGGGACGGCATCGCCCGCCTCTATGGCCTGGACGACGTCATGGCCGGCGAGCTGCTGGAGTTCCCGGGCCAGACGATGGGCATGGTCTTCAACCTCGAAGAGCACCACGTCGGGGCTGTGATCCTTGGGGACGACAGCCACATCAAGGACGGCGACGTCGTCAAACGCACCAAGCGCATCGCGTCGGTGCCGGTGGGGCCCGCCATGCTGGGCCGCGTGGTCGATGCGCTGGGACGTCCCATCGACAACAAGGGCCCCCTGGCGACGGATCGCTTCCGGCCGATCGAGGCCCGCCCCCCCAACGTCATCCAGCGCCAGCCGGTCAAAGAGCCGGTGCAGACCGGGATCAAGGCGATCGACGCCATGATCCCGATCGGCAGAGGCCAGCGCGAGCTGATCCTCGGCGACCGCCAGATCGGCAAGACCGCGCTCCTGGTCGACACCATCCTCAACCAGAAGGACAAGCAGCTCTTCTGCATCTACGTGGCGATCGGCCAGAAGCTCTCCAGCGTCGTCGCCGTGGTGGAGACGCTGGAGCGCCACGGGGCGATGGACTACACCACCGTCGTCGTCGCCTCGGCGGAGAATCCGGCGTCGCTCCAGTATCTGGCGCCCTACGCCGGCTGCGCCATGGGCGAAGAGTTCATGTCCAGCGGCCAGCATGCCCTGTGCGTGTACGACGATCTCTCCAAGCACGCGCAGGCCTACCGGCAGCTCTCGCTGCTGCTGCGGCGTCCCCCGGGGCGCGAGGCGTATCCCGGCGATGTGTTCTACCTCCACTCCCGGCTGCTCGAGCGCGCGGCCAAGCTGCGGGACGACCTGGGAGGCGGCAGCCTCTCTGCGCTGCCGGTCATCGAAACGCAGGCCGGGGACGTCTCCGCCTACATTCCGACCAACGTCATCTCCATCACCGACGGGCAGATCTACCTGGAGGGGGATCTGTTTTACGCCGGCGTGCGGCCGGCGGTGAACGTGGGGCTGTCCGTCTCCCGCGTCGGCGGCAACGCGCAGACGAAAGCCATGAAGAAGGTGGCCGGCCGTCTGCGGTTGAACCTCGCGCAGTACCGCGAGCTCGTGGCCTTCACCCAGTTCGGCTCCGAGTTGGACCAGGCGACCCAGGCGCAATTGACGCGCGGCGAACGGATGGTCGAGGTCCTCAAGCAGGAGCAGTATCAGCCGATGGGCCTCGCCCATCAGGTGGCGATCCTCCATGTCGCCAACCAGGGCCACCTGGACGAGTTGCCTAAGGAGCAGGTGAAGCCGTTCGAGGAAGCGTTCCACAAGTTCCTAGACGAGCAGTATCCGGACGTCATCCACGAGATCGAGCGGACGAAGGACCTCTCCGATGCCGTCGCCAAGCAGCTTGATGAGGCCGCAGTGAAATGCAAGCAGCAATTCCTCGCGCCTGTGGGTGGCCCCGCACGTTCATGACCTGTCACCCGTCACCTGGCACCTGTCACTGGAGTTAAATGGCGTCGCTGCGACAGATCCGCCAACGGCTTCGGAGCATCCAGAACACCAAGCAGATCATGCGGGCGATGCAGCTCGTCTCCGGCTCGAAGCTGAAGCGGAGCCAGGCCAAGCTGCTCCAGGTCCGCATGGTGCTGGAGTTCCTCGACGGGCTCCGCCGGCGCCTTCTCACGGAGGCGGGGGCATCTTCCCAGGACCATCCGCGAGCGGGCCGCGGCGCACGGCCTCCTCGAGAAGGGTGGACGTCGCATCCGCTGTGCGCGCATCGTGACGCCGGACCCAGCGCCCTCATCCTCTTCACCTCAGACGCCGGGTTGTGCGGTTCGTACAACACGAATCTCATCCAGCTCGCCGAGGCGCACCTGCGGCGCGACGCTGCGCGGTCGACCCAGCTCATCTTCATCGGCAAGAAAGGCCACCGGTACTTCACGAAGCGGGGCTACCCCGCCGCGGAGGCCTATCTCGATTTGGCCGGGCGACCGGATCTTGCCAAGGCCGAGGCGATCGCCAGGCGCTTGATGGACCGCTTCCTTGCCGGCGAACTCTCCTCGATCCACCTGCTCTACTCCCGCTTCGTCTCCGCCACGACCTACCGTCCCATGATCCTTCCCTGGCTTCCCGTTCACGTGAGCCCAGTCACCCAGTCACCCAGTCACCCAGTCACCCGCGGTGCGCTGGAGTATATTTTTGAACCATCGCCGCAGCGAGTGTTTGATGATCTCCTCCCGCGATGGACCCTGGCAACCTTTCAGCGCGTGATGCTGGAGGCGTTCACCTCGGAGCATAGCGCGCGCATGATCGCGATGAAAAACGCCACCGACAACGCGGAAGAGATCCTGAAGACGCTGACGACCCAGCGCAACAACGTCCGCCAGGCCTCGATCACGAAGGAGCTCAGTGAAATCGTCGGCACGGCCGAAGCCCTGAAGTAAGGTGACTGAGTGACTGCGTGACTGCGTGGTGGGTGGCAAACAGGACGCAGTTACCCAGTCACACAGATACTCAGTCACGAATGAGGTGATTGCAACTCCAGACATGTCGGATAACTACGGCGAAATCATCCAGATCATCGGCCCCAGCGTGGACATCCGCTTCCCGGCGGAGCACCTGCCGCCCATCTTGAACGCGATCCGCATCGACCTGCCGGATGGCAACATCCACCTCACCCTGGAGGTCGCGCAGCACGTCGGCAACAACACCGTCCGATGCATCGCGTTGGATACGACCGACGGCCTCGTGCGCGGCATGAAGGCGCTGGATACCGGCGGCCCCATCACCGTGCCCGTCGGCAAGCAGACGCTCGGCCGGATCTTCAACCTCCTGGGCGAGCCGCTGGATGAGCGGGGGGAACTGGCCGAGCCTACGCGGCGCGCTCCCATCCACCACGCGCCCCCTTCGTTCGAGGAGCAGCTGCCCGTCCGGACGATCTTCGAAACCGGGATCAAGGTCGTCGACCTGCTCGCCCCGTACCCCAAGGGCGGCAAGGTGGGGCTCTTCGGCGGCGCGGGGGTGGGCAAGACCGTCATCCTCATGGAGCTGATCCGCAACATCGCCGCCGAGCACGGCGGGGTGTCGGCGTTTGCCGGCGTCGGCGAGCGCACGCGCGAGGGCAACGAGCTGTGGTTGTCGCTCAACGAATCCGGCGTGATCGACAAGACCGCGCTCGTCTTCGGGCAGATGAACGAGCCGCCCGGGGCGCGGCTGCGCGTGGCGCTCTCCGCCCTGACCATGGCGGAGCACTTTCGCGACGAGGAAGGGCAGGACGTGCTCCTCTTCATCGACAACATCTTCCGCTACATCCAGGCCGGCTCGGAAGTCTCGACGTTGCTGGGCCGCATGCCTTCAGCCGTCGGCTACCAGCCCAACCTGGCCACCGAGTTGGCCCAGCTTGAGGAGCGGATCACCTCCACCAAGCGCGGCTCGATCACCTCGGTGCAGGCGATCTACGTGCCGGCGGATGATCTCACCGACCCCGCTCCGGCAACGACCTTCTCCCATCTGGATGCGACGACGGTGCTCTCGCGCCAGATCGCCGAGCTGGGCATCTATCCGGCCGTCGATCCGCTGGAGTCCACCTCGCGCATCCTGGATCCCCGCGTCGTCGGCCAGGAGCACTATGCGGTCGCCCGGGCGGTGCAGCGCATCCTCCAGCGCTACAAGGAGCTGCGGGACATCATCGCCATCCTCGGGATGGACGAGCTCACCGACGATGACAAAACGGTCGTCTATCGGGCCCGGAAGATCCAGCGCTTCCTCTCCCAGCCGTTCTTCGTGGCCGAGGCCTTCACCGGGCAGCCCGGCGCATACGTCAAGGGCCGCGACACCGTCAACGGCTTCAAGATGATCGTGGACGGCCAGCTCGACCACGTTCCCGAACAACTGTTCTACCTGCGGGGCTCCATCGACGAGGTCCTTGAGGAAGCGCAGCGCACGAAGCCGCGCTAAGAATACCTCCCATGCCCGCCTCCCTCCGTCTGCGCGTGTTGACCCAAGCCGGTGTGGCCTTCGAGGAGGAGGCGGTTTCGATCATCGCCCCAGGGGAGCTGGGCTATCTGGGGATCCTGCGGCGCCATGCCCCGCTGGTGACGACGCTGCAACCGGGCAAGCTCCTCTGGCGACGTTCCAGCGGAGCGCGGCAGCGCGCGCGCATCGGAGGCGGGCTGTTGGAGGTGGCGAGGAATCAAGTGACGATCTTGACCGATGCCGTCTCTGAGCCGCAAGAGGCTGGATGATCGGTGACCTGGTCTTTTCAAAGCGCGACTGGATTTGGTACTTCCTCGGCGTGGTTCTGACGCCCCTGCTCCTTGCTCGCCTCGGCTTGACGACCCAACAGATGCTGGCCGTCGGGGGCTTCTGCGTGATCCTCTACGGGGCGATTTTTTTCTGGAAGTACCGGCTGGCGTTTTCCTGTTTCGGGGTGGCCTTGCTGTTGGCGCTCGGGCTGCTGGACGTCCCCCACCTCATCGAGTTCGCCGGGTTGGACATCATCCTCTTTTTGGTGGCGATGATGACGGTCATCGGCTTCCTCGAGGAGAAGCGCTTCTTCGAGTTCGTCATCGACCATCTCTTGCTGTGGGTCGGCCCCCACCCCAAGCAGATCATGGTGGTGATGATGGTGGTGGCGGCGTTCTCCGCGGCCCTGGTCGATGAGGTCACCTCGATTCTGTTCATCGTCGCGGCCATGCTCAACCTGCTGGGCCGCGCCAAGCTCAACCCGCTCCCGTTCATCCTTATGCTCGTCTTCACCACCAACATCGGCTCCAGCGCCACCGTCGTGGGCAATCCGGTCGGGGTGATCATCGCCCTGCGCAGCGGGCTGACCTTCCTGGATTTCTTGCGGTGGGCGACGCCGATTTCAGCGGCCTGTCTGGCCGTGACGATCTGGCTGTGCCTGAAGCTCTTCGCGAAGGACATCAAAGCGTTGAAAGGGGTCTTGGCGGGCGCCAAGGGCGAACGTCAACTGGAGCGCCTCGTTGAGGAAGAGCACATCGCCAAAAAGGGAGTGCGGATCGCCGGCTGGCTGTTCGGGGGGGTCGTGCTGGGGCTGGTGCTGCATCATCCGCTGGAGCGTCTGTTGCAGCTGCCCAATAACACGATGTTGCTCGGCGTCGCCTTGCTGGGGGCCGGCGTGGCGCTCGCGATCAGCGGAGAGAACGCCCGGGAGCTGGTCGAGAAGCGCGTGGACTGGTGGACGCTGACGTTTTTCCTCCTCTTGTTTTCGTCGGTCGGCACCCTGAAGCAGACAGGGGTGACCAGCGTCATCGCGCAGCGGATCATCCAGCTTTCAGGCGGCAGCGTGCCGATCCTGACGACGCTGTTTGCCTGGAGTTCAGGGCTGCTGACGTCCGTCATGGACAACGTGTTGGCGGTGGCGACATTCGTGCCGATCGTCAACGATGTGGCCTCGGCCGGCCTGCAGACGTTCCCCTTGTGGTGGGCGATGCTCATGGGCGGCACGCTGGGGGGCAATGCCACCCTCATCGGCTCAACCGCCAACATCGTCGCCGCCGGCGTCTTGGAGCGGCGCAAGCTGGGCGAGATCACCTTCGCCCAGTGGCTCAAGCCCGGCCTCCTCGTCGCCATCCCCACCCTCCTCCTCGCCACCCTCCTCCTCTTGGCGCAGCTCTCGCTGATGCCGAGTGTACCAATGGTCCCCCCGGCTCGGTAGCGTCAAGTAAAGTGTGTAAATTGCCGCAACGGACGATCCTGCCAGAGCGTGTTCAAGCGATGGAACACCGCGTAGATGATTCGGTCACAGCTCGCCGCATTCGTGAAGCAGCCGATGGGCCGGGTGCGTCGTCGGACCTCCCGGAAGCAGCGCTCGATGACGTTCGTCGTCCGGAGCTTCACCCGCTGCGCCGTGGGGAAGTCCAGGAAGGGGAGCAGCTCCTCGAGATCCTCGCGCAGGCACGCGACTGCCGTGGGCGCGGTCGCCTGCCAGTGTCGCGCCCAGCGCTGGAAGCGCGTGACGGCCTCCCGCCGCGTCGGCGCCTGGGAGATCGTCTTGGCCTCCTGGAGCGCGGCGGCCTGGAGCCGGCGCGGCAGCCGGCTCGCCACGTTCCGCAGCTTGTGGGCCCAGCAGCGCTGGCGCGTGACGTAGGGGAACACGACCGCCAGCGCGGCATGGAGCCCCTTGCAGCCGTCGGTCACCACCAGCCGGAGGTTCGTGCCTTCGAGCCCCCGACGATAGAGGTCGTTCAGGAAGGCTTCCCAGGCGGTGGCGCTCTCGCTCGGCGCCTGCCGGAAGCTCAGGAGGACCCGCTGCCCGAAGACGGTGAGCCCGTAGGCGACGAGGACCAGCCGCTTCTTGACGCCGAGGGCGTCCTTGACCCGCCTCGTCACCCCGTCGAGGACGAGGACCTGGTACTCATCGAGGAGGGCGCGCCGCTGGAACTGGTGGACCGCCGCATCCAGCGTCTTGGTGACCGTCGACACCGTCGTCGCACTCCAGCGCACGCCCAAGAGCGGCTGGACGACCTCGCCGACCCGCCGGGTGCTCACCCCGGCCAGGAAGGTCTCACGCAGCAGGCCATTGACCGCTTCTTGGCGACGCTGGTAGCGGGGCAGCACCGTTGGATGGAAGCCCCCCTCCCGACTCCGCGGGACGCGCAGGTCGGGGAGCACGCCCAGGGCGGTACTCAGGGCGCGGGTGTAGCTGCCGTTGCGGTAGGGGCGCGCCTGCCCGGTGTACTCATGCCACTGGGCCTGGGTGTAGACGACGAGCTCCTCCTTCATGGACTCCTCCAGCAGCAGCCTCACCAGCTTCAAGGTCTCTTGCTTCACGTCGCCCCAGAAATCGTCCTTGACCTCGCGCCACCAACCGGCTATGTTCTTCTCAAAGTCCAGTTGTGCTGTGGGCATGGGCGTGTCCCCTCCGTGTTGTGCACCTCGCCAGGTGCGCAGCTCCACAAGACTCCGGAGCAGGATACGCCCGTTGCCTTTACGAACACACTGAATTTACACACTTGATCGTACACTACCCCCCGGCTCACTGAGCTTGGCGACGGCGTGCTCATCGGGTATAATAAGGGTTCTTCCTCGCTAGTTCGTGTAGCGTTTGAATGTATAACAGGCCGTTCAAACTCGTCTATTCCGAAACCTTCACCAAAGTTCCTGTCTGGTGAAGGGCGAATAGCTCAGTCGGCAGAGCACTCGGCTTACATCCGAGAGGTCACAGGTTCGAATCCTGTTTCGCCCACGCTTGATTACGACAGTTTCATAGGGGCGATTTCCGCCAAAGGCGGATCCGCCTCTGGCGGAAGCTCAGTTGGTGAGAGCGACGGATTTACATTCCGTAGGTCCCTGGTTCGAGCCCAGGATCGCCCAGCGTGACACGTGTCCTGAAGCGGCGCCATCGCCGGTCGGCAGATGGGAGGAATGACCTGATGATGAGACGGGTGAGCCAGTGGAGCACGTTGCTGCTCGTCGGCGGGCTGGTGGTTGGAGCGAGTCCCGCGCATGCCGAGGTGGTTGACCGAATGCCCCACCCGATCCGCAAGCTGGGACGCGGTCTCGCCAACGGGATCGGGGGCGTGCTCGAGATTCCCTTAGCGATCCAAGAGGTCGGTCTGGAGAAAGGCCCCGTCGCCGGCGTCACGCTGGGGCTCGTGCTGGGAACGGCAGAGGCCATCGGCAGAATCGGGGTGGGGGCGCTTGAGATCGTTACCTTTCCGTTTCCGCTTGGGCTGCAAGGGTATGAGCCGCTGCTCTTGCCGGAGTTCATCCTGGAGCCGGGGAGTTATCCCAGTTCGACCAACCGTTGAGCGCGGGTGGCTCGGCCCCGCCATGGGCCAAGCGGAGGTGGATGCTTGACGGATAGGTGATCGCGCGAGATGGGGGCGTAGCTCAATTGGTTAGAGTGGCGGCCTGTCGAGCCGTAGGTTGCGGGTTCGAATCCCGTCGCCCCCGTTCTGCTTCGCCCGTGCTGCGCTGCGACTTTTCCCATGAAATCTACGGGAGGTCGCAGCTTAGCCGGGCTTCGCAGAAACGAGTTTTCAGCCCCATCCTTATGGCGAAGCAGAACGTTTCTCCGAAGCCATGCCGATAAGGCAATGGCGAAGGAGAACGTCACATGTACTACGTCTACATTCTCGCCAGCACGAAAGTCCCCACTAAAATCTACATCGGTATAACTACCAACCTCGAACAGCGCCTCCACGAGCACAATCAAGGGAAGGCGATATACAGCCAGCGGTACGCGCCATGGCAGATGCGAACGCACGTCGTCTTCTCAGACAAGTCCCGCGCTCAGGCGTTTGAGACGTATCTCAAGAGCGGGTCAGGCTTCGCGTTTATGAAGAAAAGACTGCTTTGAGGTGAACCTTGGTCTGACGAGCGGAGAAGCCGAGCCCCGCCTGCCCTGAGCGCCAGTCGAAGGGTCGCCCCCGTTTTTGATCCTTGCGCATCAAGCGCAAGCCAATGAGCCAGTTACGGAGAAATCAGTGGCTGGCTTTTTGCTTTTGGTCTAACCAGAATGTAACCGGCGTGGGGACCGAAAGGAATTACCAAACATATGAGGAAATATGCTATAGTGTTTGGTAACTCTTGTGGAATCCTATGCCACGCGTCATCAAGAGTGTCCTGCACGAAGAACTGGTCAACTCGCGGCGGATGCAGCTCCGGTATGCCCAGGCCCTGCGCCGGCTCGGCAAGGGCAGCCTGGTCAAAAAGCGCATCGGCGGCCACGCCTACTACTATCTGGCAGTGCGGGAAGGACGGCGGGTGCGGTTTCGATACCTAGGCAAGCTCTCGGCGGAGGAGCGGCAAGCACGGCTGGTCCAGCATCGGCAACGCGGGAAGTACCGGCGGCTCCTGCGTGAGGTCAAACAACAGATTCGATTCCTGGAGAGGTTTCTCCGTGGCTAGTCAACGTACGCTCTGCCACTGGGTGTTAGAGCGCCTGGCGAACGCGGGTGTGTTAGAGGACGTCGTGCTGATCGGCAGTTGGTGCTTGGAGGGCTAGAAGAGCTATTTTGGCCAAACGACGCCGCTGACCACATTGCGGACGCGCGACATCGACTTCCTGGTGCCCCAGCCGACGCACATACGCGCCTCCGCGGATGTTCCGGCCTTGCTTGCGGATTTGGGCTTTGTGACCGATTTCCATCGCGCCAGCTATATCCGCTTGGTCCATCCAGAGTTGATTGTGGAGTTTCTCGTGCCGGAACGAGGTCGGGGCACCGACCGCCCGGTACGCCTGCGACGGCTTGGGATCAACGCGCAGGCGCTCCGCTTTCTGGGCATGCTAGAGGAGCACACGATTACGGCAACGCTGGAGGGCATCCCCGTGCGCATGCCTCATCCAGCCGCGTTCGCACTGCATAAACTGCTCATTGCGCCCAGGCGCCAAGGCCCTACCGGCAAGCAGGCAAAGGACAGGGACGCGGCAATGGCGGTTTTGGAAGCATTACAGGCGCACGGAGACGAGACGTCAGTCAGACGGCACTTCGCGTCCATGCCGCCGCGATGGCAAGCTCGGATTCGCCAGGAGCTGAAGGCGCGCCAAGAGCTGCGTGATTGGCTCTCGCTCCTTGGTAGCGAGTAGCCTGGGAGTCGCACCACGCTCGAAACTCCGCCAGAAGCCTGCTAAACTCGGTGTCTATGAGAGCGCTGAAAGTTCTAGCATCGTCCCGCGTAGCCCGCCATTTCAAGTGAAACGGCCCATCCGGTTTTTCCGGGTAGGCCGGCTTCATTTTCGGTGCCTTGAAAGAATGAGAACCGTCCCCTTATAACGACTGGCTCCGAGGCCTTTACGCATTCACCACTGAGAAGTGGACATTAGCACGTGCAGATGATCTTTGATCGAAACGCATTCACCAGTTAAGCAGAGGAGTTTTTAATGCCGTCTCATCTGGAAGCGGCATTTAATCAAGCCATGTTGGATATCTATCACCGCGCTAAGGCCGAGGCAGGTTACCCCGCTACTCGTTTTCTACGCATGGTAGTTGATCGGGGTGGCCTGGAGACCGCTCGCCATCTCTTACATGGTTCCGAAGTTTCAGAAGGGTATGTTGCTCTTTATATGCGTGGCCGGCTCGATCTGACAGTTGAGGCCATGATTCTAGCTTCTCGTTGGAAGCCTCTATTTTCGGATGAGGAACGTCGCATTGCGGTTGCCCGCCTCAAGAAATACGAGTATCAAGGCCAACTGCCAAAGATCGATTAGATATGCAACAAGGAACACCACTCGTGAAAGTTGAAAAAAGAGCTAACGAACTGGAATTCAAGGTGCTCAACGATGGGATACAAAAAGCCTCCAATGAAGTCCTGTCCAGGTTTGACGGCCTCCTGAAAGTAAAGTTTCCTCGTGATTTACCGACCGTCATCGAATTGCACATAAAATTGGCACATTCTTCTTATCTGGGCATCCTGCATTTGTGTAGGAATAGCCTAGACGCCCAGAGACGGAGGGTTGAACTTGCTTCGGTTGCTTCCCCAATTGCCCGGAGCATGCTGGATGGGCTGTTCAATGTTATCTATTTAGGCGCTGACCCAAAGCGCACGATCCGCGATTACCGTCGTGCTGGTTGGAGGGAGCTAGTCGAGCCCCACCTCAGAAACCAAGAGAAGTACGGTAGTTTGCCTGAGTGGAACGACTGGTTTGCTGAGTCAAGAAAATTGGCGAATAGTATTGGAGAAACGGAGGGTTTGTCTGATGAGGATCTCAAGTCGGTTAGAGTTTGGCCAATTCCCTCCAGAATGGCAGCGGACTCGAAGAATGAATTGCCGAAGGAAATCAGAGAATTTCTTCAATATCTCAACGACTGGTTTTACCGAGCATATTCACAAGAAGCTCATCTGACATGGCCTGGGTTAGCTCAGCGAGCTTTTCCTTTTGTTCGTGACCTCAGAAGAGAATCCGAAAAGGAAAGACTTGCTAAGTATAAATCGGATCATATCTATCGGGCCGCTTTGTTATTATTGATGACGCTTTCTGAGGTAAATACCCAGCTTTCTCTGGGAACAAGTACCCAACTACAATATCTTTGGGTTTTGCTTTCCGAGTACTTTTTGGAGTCGAAAGAGCTATATCAATTACGCTACCAGAAATTGCTCACCTAGCTTGCTTGCTTCAGCAGATTCGCACCACCCTCGAAACTCCGCCAGGAACCTGCTAAAATCAAGGCCGATGAGTGCGCCAGGAGTTCTACAATCGCCCCGTCGCCCCCGCCATTCATTTTCGTGGCCGAACCCGTTCTCCCGTAAGAGATGGCAGGTGCTGGCGTTTTCGGAAGATATGCACACACTGGACGCGGCCGATGTCGAGTGCTACAATAACGTCGGTTGTCAGCCTCATCGAGTTCAGCAAACCCGTGAAGCTGTCAGTGCTCCGCGGTTGTTTGCTAAGGGAAGGAGGTGGTACGGTTATGGCGAAAGGCACCGTGAAGTGGTTCAGCGACCAGAAGGGGTATGGATTTGTGACCCCGGAGGACGGCTCCAAGGACGTGTTCGTCCATCACTCCGCGATTCAAGGCGAGGGGTTCAAGTCGCTCTCTGAAGGCCAGACGGTCGAGTTCGAGATCACGCAAGGCCCGAAGGGTCCCCAGGCGACCAACGTCGTCAAGCAGTAACGGGTCTCCCACGAAACCGCGGGGAGGGTCGGCCAAGGGCGTCCATCGTACGATGGGCGCCCGTTTGGCTTTCTGCAGAAGCGCAGCATAGCTCAAGGAGGTTCGATGGGGGGTAACTCAGGAAAGTATCGAAGTGAAAAACGCAGCAAGGAACTCGCGCGCCGCAAGAAGCAGGAAGAGAAACAGAAGCGCCGGCTCGCTCGGAGTGCCGGCACGGCGTCAGCCCCTCCGGCGCCAGAACCTAGTCAGACAACCCCTCCAGCTCTTTCGTCAGTTCGATCCAGCGGCGCTCTTCTTCTTGGATCAGCGTTGCCAGCGTAGCGCAGCGGTCGGTGAGTTCGCGGCTCCACATGGCCGGATGAGCCGTCATCTCCGATTCGAGCGCTTCCTGTTCTTTCCGGTAGGCGGCCTCCTGTGCTTCTGACCGCTTGATCCGGCCGGCCAGCTTGCGCTTGGCGGATTCGCGTTGTTTCCGCACGTGGTAGTCGGATCGCCCCTTGATCTTGGACGCGGTCTGCGCGCCGGCCCCGCGCTCAACGTCCAGCTCCTGCCGGACCTGGTGCTCCAGCCGGTACACGTAGTCCGCATAACTGCCGGGGTAATGGATGACGGCGCCGTTGTTGACTTCGACAATCTGTGTGGCCACCATGTTGACGAACGTCCGGTCGTGGCTGATGAAGAACACGGTGCCTGGAAACCGGCGCAGGGCGGCCCCGAGCGCCTCGACCGTTTCAAAATCGAGATGGTTCGTGGGCTCATCCAGCAACAGCACGGAGCGTTTCATCAGCAGCAGACCGGCCAGGCAGAGGCGCGCGCACTCGCCGCCGCTGAGCACGGAGACCGGTTGTTTGACGTCGTTGCCCTTGAAGAGAAACGAACCGGCCATGGCCAGCAGTTCCTGCCGGGTGACCGCGGGGGCTGCGTGGCGTTCCAAGTGGGTGAAGACATCATGCGCCGGGTTCACTGCGGCCACGACGTGTTGGGCGTAGTAGGCGATCTCGCAGCCGAAGCCCCACTTGAACGTTCCGCCCTTGGGCGTGAGGTCGCTGGCCAGCGTGCGCAGGAACGTGGTCTTGCCCTGACCGTTATCGCCCAGCACCGCCACGTGGGCGCCATGGTCGACCTCGATCCGGATGCGCTGGGCCACGAGCTTCTCCGGATAGCCGATGGCCAGGCCTTCGCATTTGAACGCAGGGCCCTGCCGGCGCGGGATGGCAGGGATCTTGATGTGCACGTTGCTTTGCGCTTCCGCCAGGTCGATCGTCTTGAGCTTCTCGATCTGCTTCATCTT
>JAUYPJ010000142.1 GCA_030697665.1 Candidatus Omnitrophota bacterium | reverse complement strand
CCCGTTCGCGCTGGAGACGGCTGCGCTGGAATCGAACCCCCTCCTGGCAATGGAGTCCTTGAAGTCGCTGATCGAACAGGCGGTGCCGCAGCCCCCGGATAGCAAGCTCGTATTCGATGAGCGCAGCGGAGCGCTCATCGTCACGAACACCGCGGAGAATCTCGGCCTGGCGGAGCGGCTGCTGAGCCAGCTCGACGTGACGCCGGTCCAGGTGCTGATCGAGGCGCGGTTTATCGAGCTGAGCTTGACAGATCTGGAGCATACGGGATTAGAAGCGGTGCTGACGGGCGATGCGGATTTGACCAAGAAAACGGCTTCTCCGACCTCCTCGCCAACGTCAGGCCATATCATCGCCAAGGGCGGCGGATTCAAGTTCCCCGCGCTGAGCCGCGAAAGCGAAGGGTTGAACCTCACCCTCGAGGGGATTCTCACCGGCACGCAGTTTGAGATGGCCCTGCACCTGCTCGATGAGACGAAGAAGAGCAAAACACTCTCGGCTCCTAGGGTGACGACCTTGAACAACCAGCCGGCGCTCATCCGGGTCGTGGATGAATTCCGCTACCCGACGCGCTACGAGGTGTCGCTTGTCCAATTCGACATCAACGGCGACGGCGATTTTGACGACGCTGGCGAAACGGAATTTGTGAACGTCCCGCAAGATTTTCAGAAACGGGATGTTGGCATCCTCTTGAACGTGACGCCGAGCATCGGCAAAGATATGAAAACGATTACTTTGGTGCTGGCCCCAGAGGTCAGCTCGTTCAGCCAGTTCCGCGACCTGGGCGGCGGGGTGACGGTGCCGGAATTTACTTCCAGCCAGCTCACCACGAGCGTCGTCATCGAGGATGGGCAGACCGTGGTGCTGGGCGGCTTGATGAAGGACTCGATTACTGAAACGGTGACCAAAGTCCCGTTCTTCGGCAATTTACCTGTGCTCGGGCCGCTGTTTCGGCAGAAGAGCGAGTCGGCCACAAAGAAGAACCTGCTGATTTTCATCACTGCGAGATTGCTGGCGCCTCGGGGACCGACCACATGACCAGCGACATGCAACAGGCGACAAGCAACATGATAAGACGCCCAACGCACTTCTTTGTCGCTTGTTGCGTGTTGCTTGTTGCTGCGGTGTCGCTTGTTGCTTGTCGCTCAATCGAGGCGGCTCCGACGGCCCCTGAACCAGCGACGACGGAGCCAGCGGCTTCCGAGCGCCCTTCAACGAGTCTTCAAGAACGGTTCGCCCAGCCGGTGACGGCCGATTTTCAAGAAGTGGATTTTGCATCCGCCGTGACGTTCCTGGCCGAGAACGCGGGCGCGAACATTATCCTTTCCGAGAAAGCCCGGGCCCTGGGGATGCCGGTGACGCTGCATCTGGTGGACATGCCGCTCAAACGGGCGCTGGAGTATCTCTTGAAGGGCCAGGGGCTCGTCTACCGGTTCGATGAGGAGGCGGTCTGGGTGGCGACCCGCGATGAGATGGATGCCGAGCCGATGGAGACCCGCGTCTTTCTGCTCAAGCAGGGGCCTGGGTTATTTGCCGCCTTCCAGCCGATCGCCGAAACCCGTGAGAGCGTTGCCTTGCAAGCGACCGGCCTCAAAGATGTGAAAACGATCAAAGATATCCTCTCCGAGATCATCCCAGAGGCGGGGAACAGCTCCATGCTACTGGATGAGCGCAGCGGGTCGCTCATCGTGACCCACGCGCCCTACTACCTCCAGCAGATCGAATCACTGCTGGTGGAGTTGGATATTATCCCCGTCCAGATTCTCATAGAATCTCGATTTATCGAAGTGACCGTGACGGACACCAGGGAAGTCGGGATTGATGAATCGCTCTCGGGGAATGTGGCCCTGACCAAACGGGGCCAGGGGGATGGATCGAAAGGCGCGGGACTGCAGCTCTCCAGCACCGGGGGGTCGCTTAAGCGAGGCACGAAAGTGGATTTTTCGGACTTCACGAATCAAACCTCCGGCCTCAATCTGACGTTCCAGGGGGTGCTCACCGGCACGCAGTATGCGGCCGTGTTGCATGCGCTGCTCGAGGATAAGCGCACCAAAACCTTGTCGGCGCCGCGGGTCACCACGCTCAACAACCAGACAGCGACCATCAAGATCGTCACGGAGTTCGTCTATGCGTCACGTTACGAGGCGTCAGTCGTCCGGAAGGACCTGAACAGCGACGGAGATTTCATCGACTCGGGGGAGACCAAGTTCGTCAATGTGCCGCAGGATTTCGTGACGAAAGATTTGGGCATTCTCCTGCACGTCACGCCCAGCGTCGGCCACGATCTGCGCACGATCACGCTCGCGCTGAAGCCCGAAGTGAGCGAAAAGAAGACCGATGACACCTTTGGCGGCGAGGTGAGCCTGCCCCGCTTTACCACCCGCAACTTGGAAACCAGCGTCGTCATTGAGAACGGAGAGACGATTATGCTGGGTGGACTGATGAAGGATACAACGACGAAGACGTTGACCAAGGTGCCGTTTTTCGGCTCCCTGCCAATTGTCGGTGCGCTCTTCCGCAAAGAGGACGATTCCGTGGAGCGCTCAAACCTCTTGATCTTTGTGTCCGCCCAGCTCGTGAACCCTGCCGGAGCCCGCCTCGCGTCCACCGATGTCCCATAAGAAAATCAATATCGAAGAAGTCGCCAGTACGGCCGGCGTGTCCACTACGACGGTGTCCCGCGTCATCAACGCGGTCTCCACGGTTTCCGAGGAGAACCGCCAGCGGGTCCTGTCCGCGATCAAGAAGCTGAAGTACCATCCGAATCCGAGCGCCCAGCGGCTGGCGGCCGGCAAAACCAACACCATCGGCGTCATCATTCCCCGCTTTGAGGGGATCTTCCAGTCCTACTACGCGTTGGAAGTCCTCAAGGGGGTGGGGATGGCGGCCGAGCGGGCCCGCTGCGATCTGCTGCTCCATATCACGGACGGCAAAACGTTCGTCAATCCGTCATCGGTGGACGGCGTGCTGTTCATTGACGTCGACGGAGAAGAGGAGCTCATCGACCGGGTGCTCGAGGAGTCGTTGCCGGTGGTCGTCTTGAACCATTACCTCGAAGACCTGCCGGTGAGCTGTGTGGCCGTGGATAATAAGACGGCGGCGCAGATGGTGGTTGACTACCTCGTCCGCCTGGGGCATCGCGATATCGCGACGGTGACCGGCGACCTCAGGACGCAGGCCGGGTTGAATCGTCTGGACGGGTTCGTGAAGGCGATGAAGGCGCGTGAGCTGCCGCTCGTCGATGCGTTTATCCAGCATGGGGATTTCAGCCTGCCCAGCGCCCGGACGGCGGCGGAGCGGCTGTTCGCCCTCAAGAATCGTCCGACGGCGGTGTTTGTGGCCAGCGACGACATGGCACTCGAAGTCATCACGGTGGCGGTTGCCAAGGGGCTGCGGGTGCCGGAAGATCTCTCCGTCGTCGGGTTTGATGACAACCCGGTCGCCGCGCACAGCCGGGTGCCGCTGACCACGGTGCGCCAGCCGCTCAGCGAGATGGGACGGACGGGCCTGGAGTTGCTGCGGCAGCGCATGGACGGCAAGAAGCACGCCCCGAATAAGTTGTTGTTGCCGACCCAGTTGGTCGAGCGACAATCGTGCCGGCAGACATGGCTCGAGAGGTGACGCCACAATGTCTGAGCCATCACCAATTCGAGTCGCAGTCCTCGGAGCCGGGGGGCTTGGGAAGGCTGCGGCTCGGATCATTGGCATGAAGCAGGAGTTACGGTTGTGCGCGATCTGCGACAGTCAGGGCCTTGTCGTGTCCCCAGACGGATTGCAGACGCAGGCGCTGTCGGCAATCTCCGGCGATCTCGTCACCGGCTACCGCGAGGCAGTCGCAGGGGCAAACGAGGGCGTAGGCTCAGTGAGTGTGGCGACTGAGGTGGACGCTCGGCACTGTGAGGATCCGCTGGGTGAGCTCCTGGAGCGTTGCGAGGAGTTCGATGCGGTGCTCGTGTGCTTGCCGAATTTGCCGAATGAGTTTATCCCCGGCGTGATTGAGCGGTTTGCTCTGGCCCATCGCTCGCTCGTCTTCGTGGATGTGCTCAAGCGCACGCGGGCGGTGGAGCAGATGTTCGCGCTCGACGCGCTGGTCAAG
>JAUYPJ010000141.1 GCA_030697665.1 Candidatus Omnitrophota bacterium | reverse complement strand
CAATGCGGGTAGGAGTGGGTCAGCGGTTCTTCTTTTACTAAACGCTGTTCGTGCTTCAGAAGTTCCACGACTTGCTTGTTCCCCTCTCCCAGGACTGATAGGCCCACTAGCGTTTGATGACCAACGTCCTCCGTAAATTTTCCCTGTCCATCCACAGGAGATAGGACGTCGAGCTGTGGCTTCTGGCGGGTACCTACGATGTAGTCAATTTCGCCATGACCGGGAGCGATATGGACGATTCCTGTCCCTTCATCTGGCGACACCTCTCTACCCTTAATTAGAACCGGTGATCTGAAAAGACAGGGGTGGGCAAACGAGCAGACAGGAAGATCATTACCAGACATGACCTTAATGACCTCGAAATCGCCCTCATGCCAACCGAAAACGCCACGAAGCACTGGATCGATGCGACCTTCCAATAGGATCATAATCCGGTTT
This sequence comes from Candidatus Omnitrophota bacterium, assembly GCA_030697665.1. Taxonomy (GTDB): domain Bacteria; phylum Omnitrophota; class Gorgyraeia; order Aquiviventales; family Aquiviventaceae; genus JAUYPJ01. The sequence goes on along the minus strand of JAUYPJ010000141.1, from coordinate 7,197 downwards.
GTCTGCTTTTCCCTCACAAAAGCATAATTTAGATCTCGATGGACCAACAGAGCAACATTGGCAGGAAGTGTCCACGGTGTCGTTGTCCACACCAAGGCATAAACGTTGGTTTGCTCCTGCTCGCTGAGAAACGGCCAAGGCAACAATTTTTCTCCAAGCCCTATAGCTTTGAACACACCACCTGTAGCCTGAAACAAAACATAAATTGAATTGTCCCGTCGATCCTCATACTCCACTTCCGCTTCGGCGAGGGCGGTTTCGCAGGTGGCGCACCAGTAGACCGGTCTCTTTCCTCTATAGATGTAGCCAGCCTGCACGAGGTCCTTGAAGGTCCGGAGGATGGTCAGCTCGTAGTCCTTCGACATCGTCAGATACGGATGCTCCCAATCCCCCGACACGCCCAGCCGCTTGAACTGCTCCCGCTGGATGTCGACATACCGCTGGGCATAGGCACGGGCTTGTTCGCGGAACTCCGTCTGTGCAATCTGGTGTTTGGTTTTTTTGCGCTCCTTGAACAGTTGATGCTCGATGGGCATGCCGTGGCAGTCCCAGCCCGGGACGTACGGCGCATCACACCCTTGCATCGTCTTGTAGCGGACGATGAGATCTTTCAGGACCTTGTTGAGCGCATGGCCGATGTGGATGTCGCCGTTGGCGTACGGCGGCCCATCGTGCAGGATGAACGGCTCCGCCCCGGCCCGGGCCCGGCGGATCTGGCCGTAGAGATCGGTGGCCTGCCACTGGGCCAGGACCGCCGGTTCGCGCCGGGGCAGGTCGGCCTTCATCGGAAAGTCGGTCTTGGGCAGGTTCACGGTCGCCCGATAGTCCATTCCCATCTCCGATGGCCTATCGCAAGCGGACGCCGTACTCAAACAGCGAGCGCACAATGACCATCTGCACGAGCTGGATCAGCACGAGCGCGATCAGGGGTGACAGATCGATCATCCCCACCACGGCGAACGGCAGGCGCCGGCGGATCCAACCGAACAGCGGCTCCGTGACCGACCGCAGGGCCTGCACGATGGGATTGAACGGGTCCGGGCTGACCCACGACACCAGCACCGCCATCATCACGACAAGGCTATAGAGCCACAGCACCTTGTCCAGGATCGTCGCGACCGCTTCCAGCAGGTTTCCCAACACGATCATTGACGCCATCCCTCGTTTATCTCCGCGACGACGCCAACGCCCGGGATCGATCGGCCGCCGCTCGAATCGCTTCGCGGAACGAGACGGCCACCTTCCGTTTGGCGAGCACGCGCAGCGCAGCCTCGGTGGTTCCCCGTTTTGACGCGACGCGGCGCAGCAGGGTCTCAGGCGGCTCACCGCTGTCCCGCAACAACTGGACGCTGCCCTGGAGCGTCTGGGCGACGGCCTGCGCGGCGACCGCCCCGGGAAGGCCCAGCGCTCTGGCCGCCATCTCCCAGGTACCCGCAAGGAAGAACACGTAGGCCGGGCCTGACCCGCTCACCGCCGTGATGGCGTCAAACGACCGCTCCGGCAGCTCGACGACGGCGCCGACCGCTTCAAAGAGCGCGCGCGCGATCGCGCGATCGCGCGATCCAGCCGCGCGGCCCGCCGCCATCGCCGAAAAGCCGCATCCGACGGTCGCCGGCAGATTCGGCATGACCCGCACCACCGGAATCCCCCGCAATCGCCCTTGGAGCCATCGCAGGGTGATGCCCGCCGCGATGGAAACCACCAGCTGCCGTCTCGTGAGATGCGGAGCGATCTGGACCGTCACCTCGGGAAGCTGCTGCGGCTTCACGGCCAGGAGGATAATGTCCGACTCTCGGACGACGCGCGCATTCTCCTCGATCACCCGGACCCCAAAGCGGCGTTGGACCCGTCGCCGCGCCTGCCCGTCGGGGTCGGCCGCTCGAACGGCCCGAAGCGGCAGGCCCCGCGCCAGGAGGCCCTTGATGAGCGCCTGCCCCATCGTGCCTGCACCGATGATCCCGATGGTCTTTCCCCGCAGGACCGGAGGAATTTTGGATGTTGGATTTTGGATTTTGGATTCAACCATCCACTGATGTAAAAATGGCGCTGCCAATTCGAACGAGGTCTGCCCCTTCCTCAATCGCGACCTCAAAATCACCAGACATCCCCATTGACAGGTGAAGGGTGGAGGGTGAAGGGTAGAGGGTGGAAGCCAACGCATCCCGTAACTGACGGAGCCGTCGAAAGACGGGGCGAGTGAGTTCTGGATCATCCACGAAAGGCGCAATCGTCATCAGACCTCTTAAGCGCAGATGCGGAAGTTGAGCCGCCTGACCAGCAAGGGCCATGACATGATCTGGGGTGCAACCAAACTTGGCTGGCTCGCCTGAAACGTTCACCTGAATGAACACGTTAAGTGGGTTGGCGCTCTTGCCTTCACCCTTGACCCTTGACCCTTGACCCTGTTGAGCGGCGTGGCGATCCAGCTCCTCTGCGAGGCCGACCGAATCCACCGAATGGATCACGTCGAACAGTTCCACCGCGTCCTTGGCCTTGTTCCGCTGCAGATGGCCGATCATGTGCCACCGGAGAGGGTGGAGGGTGGAGGGTAAATCTCTGTTCACCCTTGACCCTTGACCCTTCACCGCCTGCATAGAATGCTTGATACTTCTGACGGGCTTCCTGCACCCGGTTCTCTCCCACGTCGGTCAGCCCGAGGGCCAAGGCCTGCCGGATGGCCTCGGGTGGAACGCCTTTCGTCACGCCAACCAGCGTCACCGAGGAGGGATCTCGGCCGCTGCGCTGACAGGCGGCGGCGATCCGCTGCCGCACACGCTCAAGGTTGGTGGCCATGTAGACGGCGGTTACTCTAACACAGCCCTCTGGGAGACGTCAACGACGCCTCTCTTGACACTGCGACAGTGGATCAGGTAGTCTTTAAACGAGTAAGCGGCTCTTCCCGAAGAGGCACACCTCGCGTAAGCGAGGGTCGCAAAGCTACGGATCCTCTCACCTGTTTTTGCGCCGAAGGCGCAATATCGGCCCTTCGGGCCGAAGACAGGTGAGTGGAGCGCCGGGTTGCCGAAGGAAGATGGCAATTCGGCGTTTTTGTTTTTTGTTGAGCGACGCAGAAAGGGCAGGCGCATGATGATGAAGAAGCAGTGGAGCGTGCGGTCTTGGGTAATTGGGCGGCCTTTGGTGCAGGTTGCCATCGCGTGGGTTGTCTTCTCAGGGTTGTGCATCGTCACGGCTGATGCGAAAGAAGCACTCAAAAACGTGAAGCGCACGATTGTCAATCGCCATCAAGTTCACTACGAGGATTTCGCCCTCGAGCGATCCGGTGAGGACATTGGAACTGTGGGCAGTTCCTCCGCTTATCCAACGAACCTCCAGTCGCGTGGGCTCGTGCAGGTTGTGGAGATCAGAACCGTCCAGACCTACGATGGGTCTGGGAAACTCATCAAGACCGATACGGAGCAACGCGCGATCAATGATCCTAAGGGAGGCTTCGGTGTTGAACAAGTGTGGGTCTCCAACTCCGTAGAAATACCGCCGCCAGTGCTGCTGCGGATGCTAACCCACTCGGGACCGCGCTTCACAATCGGGAAGGGTGGCGGCTCCGTGAGTGACACGTATGATGCAAACGGTCGATTGACCACTCGGTCAGTCGGGATCAGTGGGACGACTGGAGAGGAATTCCAGCGGCAGGGTCCTGACTTTGTCGTGAACATCTACCTGTTCCGCATCAGGGTCGATGAACTGAATCGCATCCGGGCATGCTCTCTCGAGATCGGAGAAGGAGTTGCAAGTGGTGGGATCCCGACTACGATCCGCAATGGCGAACTGAGCGGTGTGGCCTATAACAGTCTGAACCAGGTGAGCGGCTATGCACTAGCGCTGGTGTCGTTTCCAGCCGACGGCGTACCCCCGCCGCTGCCTTCAGCCACGACCTATCGCCAGATCCGGTACAACGATCTTGGAGAGGTCGTCTATTACGAGTTTCTGGAGCCGCTGGGTCGCTAACATTGTCCATACCACGCGAGGGTAGATCAAGTTCGCTCGCCAAGAGACTCCCTTCACATGGGAGGCATCCTGACACAGGAAACCAGAAGCCTGCAGGGGAGGGGCGAGGCGGGGAACCTAACAGGTTGCTGAAAAACGCCGTATCAGTCCATAGTCGATAGTCCATGGTCCATAGCAAAAGCACAAACAGTCGTCATTCCAGAACGTTTTTACTATGGACTACGGACTGTGGACTATGGACGAGCAGGCTGCGGTAGCAGTCTTCAGAGTTTTTCCGCAGCCTGCTAAGCGGAGTGGTGGTGCATCTGCGTCTCAAGCCATTGATCCAGCACGTCCCGCTTGAAACGCCATTGGCCGCCGATCTTTGCGGCAGGCACACGACCATCGCGGGTCAGCTTGTAGACCGTCATCACGTGGAGCCCAAGGTACTGAGCTACTTCCTTGAGCGTCATGATTTGTCCTCTGGTCTTGTCGCCGTTGCGCGTCGTCATCAGAACCCCCTCTACTTATAAGGAAGTATGCCATATCGATCGGTAAAAATTCAATACTTTTCGTTAATTTTTATTAGCTAATACCGCTGCATCACATCATCCCACAACCCTTTGGCCTTCAGGATGATGTCCACGACCTCACGAACGGCCCCGCGCCCGCCAGGCCGGCGCGTCACATAGTGACTGATCCGCTTGACCTCCTCAACGGCGTTCGGGACCGCCACGGCAAACCCCACCCGACGGAGGATCGGCAGCTCCATAAGGTCATCCCCGATGGCGCAGACCTGCTCCTCCGCGACGTGGAAGCGCCTCAGCAGGCGCTCGTAGGCGGGCAGCTTCATGAGGGCTCCCTGGATGAGCGCGTCCACCCGAAGCTCTTTGGCCCGGCGTTTCATGAGCCGCGAGGTCCTGGCGGTGATGACGGCCGACTTCAACCCGACCCGGTTCCAGAACACCAGCCCGGCCCCATCCTGCACGTCAAAACACTTCAGCTCATCGCCGTACTCGGCATAGATGATGCGCCCGTCCGTGAGCACGCCGTCGACATCCAGGAGGAGCACGCTGACACGAGAGGCCCGCTGGAGGAGATTCGGCGGCAGAGATGACACGGCGTTGTCCTCCTATCGACTATGGACTATGGACTGGGGTAACCCCTCGCTATCGCTCGGGGTAAATGCGCCCCCAGTGTTAAGGTGCATTCGTGGGCGCATTTAAAAACCGGCTTTCAACAGATCCTGCACGTCCAACAACCCCACGGGCTTCCGTTGCGGGTCCACCACCACCAGCTCATCGATCTTGTATTCCCGCAGGAGCCGGAGGGCTTCAGCGGCCAATCGATCGGCCCCGATCGTCTTGGGGCGGCGCGTCATGACGTCGCGGACGGGCCGCTCCACGAGGTGGAGGCCGGCATCGAGGTGCCGCCGCAAATCGCCGTCCGTAAAAATCCCTTGGAGCCGCCCCCGCGCATCGACAACGCTGGCGCAGCCGGCCCGCGCCTTCGTGATCGCCAGGAGCACCGTTTTGACCCGCGCGGTGTCGCGCACGACCGGGTTGGCCTCGCGCGTGCGCATGAGATCGCGGACGCGGAGCAGCAGCCTCCTGCCGAGCTGACCGCCGGGATGGAGCAGCGCGAAGTCGCGCTCCTTGAACCCCTTGCGCTCCGCCACCACCACCGCCAAGGCGTCGCCCATCGCCAGCATCGCCGTCGTCGAGGCGGTCGGCGCGAGGTTCAGCGTGCAGGCCTCCCGTCGCACGCTTACGTCCAACACGACATCCGCGTGATGGGTGAGCGTGGAGAGGCGGTGGCCGGTCAGGGCGATCAGCCGCGTGCCGATGCGCTTGACGACGGGCAGCAGCCGGGCGAGCTCTTCGGTCTCGCCGCTGTTGGAGAGTGCGATCACGACATCGTCCTTGGTGATCCGGCCCAGGTCGCCGTGGATCGCGTCGGCCGGGTGCACCCAATGGCTCGGGGTGCCGGTTGAGGCGAGGGTCGCCGACAGCTTCTGCCCGATGATCCCCGCCTTCCCCATCCCGGTGACGATGACGCGCCCCTTGCAGCCGACGATCAAGCTGACCGCTGCCTCGAACCCTCGGCCGATGCGCGGGATGAGCCGGCGGATGGCCTCCGCCTCAATCCGAAGCACCTCTTTGGCGCGGCGGAGCGAACGGTTATGACCCCGAGGTGTAAAGCTATTCCACCTCCGAGGTGGTTTCATTTCAGCGCGTGGGTGATGGCGATCACCTCGCGCAGGAGGCGTTCAAGCTGGTCTAATCTGAGCATGTTCGGCCCATCGACCGGCGCGTGGTCGGGATCTTCGTGGACCTCAAGGAAGATCCCGTGGCAAAAACCGGTGGCGACGGCCGCCCGGACGAGCATCGGCACAAACTCGCGCTGGCCTCCTGAGGCATGACCCAACCCCCCCGGCAGTTGGACCGAGTGGGTGCCGTCATAGATCACGGGACAGCCCAGCGTGGAGAGAATCTGGAGGCTGCGCAAGTCCGACACCAGGTTGTTGTACCCGAAGCTGGCGCCCCGTTCGGTCACCAAAATCCGGCCATTGCCGGTTGAGCGGGCCTTGGCGATGACGTGCTCCATGTCCCACGGCGCCAGGAACTGCCCTTTCTTGAGGTTGACCGGCTTGCCGGCCTTCGCCACGGCGACGATGAAATCGGTCTGGCGGCAGAGAAACGCCGGCACCTGCAACACGTCCAAGACCTCGGCCGCCGCGTCAACGTCCTCCCGGCAATGCACGTCGCTGAGCACCGGAATGCCCAGGGCCCGTTTGACCTTCGCGAGAATCGGCAGGCCCGCTCTCAGACCGGGTCCACGGTACGAATCCTGGGACGTCCGATTGGCCTTGTCATAACTGCACTTCACAATGTAGGGCAGGCCCACCCGATCGCAGATCCGCTTGATGCGCTCCGCGTGCGACAGCAGATGCCGCTCGCTTTCGATGACGTCCGGTCCGGCGATCAGGACCAGCGGATGGTTCGGTCCGATCGTGATGGAGCCGACCTTGACGTGCGCTCTCATGCACCACCCTTCGTTCTTGCGCGTCCCCTGTCCCCCGCCCCCCGCCTCGTTCCTCGCCCCACGTGTTGTGTTCCGTGTTCTTGCTGTGGACGGTGAACGGTGGACGGTGGACGGTGCTGTCGTTTGTCGCTCCGTCTCAGGCAGGCGGCAATCAACGAGCAGAAGAGCGGATGCGGTTCCAGAGGTCGTGATTTGAACTCAGGGTGAAAC
>JAUYPJ010000125.1 GCA_030697665.1 Candidatus Omnitrophota bacterium | reverse complement strand
GGGATCGAGCAGTGTCTTGTTGGCCAAGTGCTCCGCGTAGAGCTGGGTACCGGGGATCGGGGTGTAGAGCATGAACTGATGAAAGTCGGTGCTGTGGCTGACGGCGTAGTCGATGACCTCGTCGATGTTATCCGGGGTGTGCTCCTCCAGCCCGATGATGCTGGAGCCCAGCACCCGGATGCCGTGCGACTGGAGGGTGCGCACCAAGGCGCGGGTATCAATGCCCTGCAACTTGGCGTACCGGCTGCTCTTGCCCTCCAACCCCATCCACACCCACGAAATACCCAGCCGAATCAACTGCTCGATCGTGTAGGATTTCACCACGTGCGCTGAGCTGAAGACGTACAACGACCACGATTTGCCGTGCTCCTCGATCAGCTCCAGGAGTCGCAGGGCGCGCTTTTTGTGCAGCAAGAAATTCTCATCCATGACAAAGAACGAGCGGACCCCCATGCGGCTTTCGATCCCGCACATGATGCCGAAGAGCTCCTCGCCGGTCTCATAGAAATTGATAAACTTCCCCTTGCCCCCGAACATCGCGGAGGTCGCGCAAAAATTGCATCCCATCGGGCAACCGACGGAGGGGATCAGGGTAGCGGCTACTTCACCCTCCTTGTTCCGGACATTGATCCCCATGGTCCGCGTGCCGATGGCCGAGGAGATCAGCGGATGGCGGATCGGCTGCGTAACATCCTCGCCCAGAAATCGGCGAAACCACCGCACCCCTTCTCCTCGGACAATGTGGTCCGCATCAATGCGCTCCTGGAGCCCCGGCGCGTTGGCGACATGCCCCCCGACGACGATCGTGGCGCAAGGCAGGTACTCACGAACCAGGCGGCACACCGTCTTGACCTTTTCAAGATTCGGCAAGATCGAGCTGATCCCGACGATGTCATATTCGTAACTTTGCAATTCGCTGATAAAGCGATCCATCGTCGGGAAATCCAACAGGGTGCATGGTGCTGCGATATTGGCCTGGATCAGCATGATGCCCCAGGAGCGATGGAACATGCGCAGGGAAAACGGCCCCTCCGCGCGCGTCACTTGGTTCTGATACAGCTCCATCGGATTGATGGCCCGGCTGCCGTACTCATCATCTCGGGCATAGGGCCCGAACACGCTGGTCAGCAAGATCTTGGCGCGCGAACCCAGGGGATGGACCGGCGCTGAATCGTTAACCATTCGTCAGGAAGCCACTAGGCGTTGTGCGCCTGAGGTACCTCAGGGGACGTAGCCTTATACGGCCATTCGCCGTGGTCGGTGGTAAACGCGCACTCCAGGTGAAAGCAGCTTTCGTCCTTATCGAGGCAGTTGACGATACGCCACGTGCCGTCGGCTTGGCGCGTGCGGATCGCCCACACGTACTTGCCCAGCAGCGTGCAGTAGCGCGGCTGGTACCGGAAGGTTACCGCCTCGTCGAGGTCTGGCATCTACGCCGCCCCTTCGACTGCGCTCAGGGCTGCGTCCCGAGCGGAGTCGAGGGACGCCGCCACCAGCTTAGCCGTCTGCTCGGATGCAGGCGCCGCTGCGGCTTCCTGCAGCTCTTTCACCAGCGCCTGGGTATCCAAGCCGCAACGCCAGGCCAGCTCATCCAGGCACTCACACCCCTCGCAGCCGCACCGAATCCCGTGCTTCTCGAACACGGCGCGGGTTACTGGAAACGCTTTCATCACGGCGTTGGCGCTCATCTGCTCCGTGATCAGCGGCGGCAGCGGCACCGCCGCACCCCACTGCACCTCCTCCTCCGCCTTCTCGATCGCCGGGAACACCTCGTGCTCTTCCTCCGCCATGTGCTCGCGCAGCTCAGCGATCAGATGCGAGAGCCGGTTCACCACGGTGCTCGTCGGCATCTTGATCCCCGCCAGGAGCATCGTGTTGATGTCCCGCAGGACCTGCTGCTGATCGGCGTGGTCCTCTCCCGCGCGATACCTCAGGATGGCCTGGACGCGGTTGGCATACGGTAAGAGCGCCTGCTCTTCCCTGCGGATGTGCGCGTCGAGCATCTTCGTGAGCGAGTGGCACATCTCCCGCAGGACGAACACGCTCTGCGGCGCCACGCACAGGGCCGTTTCGATAAACTCCAGCTTACGCCGGAGCACTTCATGGTCCTTCTTCAACATCGCTGTGACGGCCATCGTCGCCTCCCGCGTTCGCCTCCGGCTCCACGCTCTGCACCCACAAGCTTAGTCACATCCTGTCCTGAGTTCTATGATCGGCGTCATACATTCCCTAGATGTCGACGAATTCCACGGCAAGGCCAAGGCGCGCGGTTTCGGTCTGGTCCTCCGGTGGCAGCTGGTCAATGCGCATGACGCATCCGCAGGCGGCCAAACGCGGATGGGGAAACTTTGCCTGATAGTGTGGCGGAACTCGTATGGACAACAAGAGGGCTTCATCCAGCGCAAGCGGCCTCCATTGCGGGACGGTGAGATACGCGCCGTGCAGGTTAAGGTTGTGCACCGTCCCTTCGTGCAGCGGGGTCTGCGGATCTTCCGTCAGGCCACGCAAAAAGACGGGTGCTGGCAGCGTGATGCGTCGTTCGCGGCGACGCTCTTGCAGATCAGGGGTTGCGATCACCCGGTTGCCGCCGTCGCGCTTGCCCTCGTACAGTCTCCGGTCGGCTTGGGCGATCAAGGCCTCGGCGGTTGCCCCATCCTCCGGATAGACCGCGAGCCCAATCGTCACCGTCACAGGGACTGAATGCTGCGCTTCGGTAACGGCGAAGGGAAATGCGGCCACCGCTCGCCGCAACCGCTCGGCCATCACCACGGCTTCGACCGGTCCGGTTTCAGGCAGGAGGAGCAAGAATTCATCGCCCCCATAGCGGCCGACCACCTCGCTGCCGCGATGGCTGCTTTGAAGAATCCGTGCCACAGCCTGCAGAAGCGCATCTCCCGCTTGATGCCCATAGGTATCGTTGCACATCTTGAGCCCATCGACATCGGCAAGCGCAATCGCGAGCCTGCGCTGATGCCGACCGGCCCGCTGCATCTCAGTGGCCAAAGACTTAAGGAGGGCGGCGCGGTTCAATAAGCCCGTGAGCGGATCCGACATCGCCCGCCGCTTGAGCTCGTGCTCCCTCGCCTGTTGTGCTGACCTGTCCCGGAGGATGACGAGCGTCCAGACCGGGCCCTTTGGATGCGGCTGAATCGGCGTG
>JAUYPJ010000105.1 GCA_030697665.1 Candidatus Omnitrophota bacterium | reverse complement strand
GTGACTGACGTGTCAGTGGATCAATGGCTTGAGGCCGTCGGTGAGGCAGGGGGTCCGTCGGACGGATGAACGTGCTCATCTTTGGGTATGGCTATATGGGCAAGATTCGATACCGGGCGTTGCGCAACCACCCGGATGTGCACAAGATTACGGTGGTGGATCCCGGGCTTGAGGCCCCGGCAGCCGAGTTGAGCGGAATCTTGTTGCCGGCCGGCGAGAGGATTCCCTGGAACCAGATTGACGCGGTCTGCGTGTGCACGCCCAACAACGTGACCGCCGACTTGTGCATCGAAGCACTCGCTCGCTGCGGGCGGGTGTTCTGCGAGAAGCCGCCCGGACGCAACTGGGAGGATTTTCGCCGAATCTGCGAAGCGGCCGAGCAAGTTCCCGGCCACACGCTTGTGTTTGGCTTCAATCACCGGTTGCACCCGTCGGTCCAGGCGGCGAGGGCCCTAGTCGGAGACGGCGGACTCGGCGATGTCCTCTATGTGAAGGGGACCTACGGCAAATCCGGAGGAAGCCGGTTTCGCGAGAGCTGGCGCGCGAAGCCGGATGTGGCCGGAGGCGGGATCCTGCTTGACCAGGGGATCCACATGTTGGATCTCTTTCACCTCTTTCTGGGACGGCTGACCGTCGTCGATGCAGTGCACGCGACAGCGTTTTGGAACAGCGGTCTCGAGGACAACGCGTTTGTGCTGCTGCGGTCCGTGCAAGGGGTGCCGGCGTTCCTGCACTCCTCCGCGACGCTTTGGAAGCACACCTTTCGACTGGAGATCGGGTGCCGGGACGGCTACCTGACCGCCAGCGGGCTCCTGTCACAGACGGGGAGCTACGGCCGTGAGGAACTCGTCATCGGCAAACGCCAGTTCGAAGACGAGAGCTTCGCGCTCGGCAATCCACGGGAAGAGATCATCCACTTCGACCGCGATGAGTCGTGGGACAAGGAGATCGACGAGTTCATCTCATCGATCAAAGACCGGCGACCCGCGACCCACGGGACGCTGGACGAGGCGCGACACGTGATGGAGTTGGTGCGCGACTGCTACGCGCTGTCAGTACGCCACGCCCAAGGAGGAAGCGAAGCCCATGTGGTCCATTGAGACGGATCAAACGTTCCCGCTGTCAGCGGTGAAGCCGTTCGACGGGCTCGCGGGGTACCGGCAACACTGTCTCGACGAAACCCGTCGAGCCCTGAAGGACGGAGGACGGCGCCGTGAGCGCTCACCCGTCACCGGCTCACCGCTGCTGCCGTTCGGGATGATCGAGGGGTTTGAGTACCTGCGCTGTCCGGACACGGGGAGCTTCTTCCTGGCCGAGTTGCCGTTGCCGCCCCAGTGGACGCGCCTCTTGGCCGAGGTGAGCCGCTATCGCCACTCCCGCGAGACCTTCCATGCTGGAATTGCCCAGACGAGAAGCGAGCATGTGTACACCCCGAAGCTGGACTGGATCCGCAGCACCCTGCGCATGCAGCACCTGGAGAATCCGCCAGTCCTTGACGTGGTGACGCCACCCAGCGACATCGCCTCGCGGCTCGAGGACGCCGGGATCTTCAGCCGGGTCGAGACCATCGACGAGATGGCGCTCGTGATGGGTGAGGCAGAGAGCCGTTCAGCGCGGTTCGGTGCGGCGATTCTCTTCGAGTCACTTGACCGCGTGGACGATCCGGAGGCTCTGTTGCGTGCGGTGGTCGACCGCCTTGCCCCCGGCGGACTCCTGTTCGTCACCTCGCTCGTCTGCTCTGGGTTTGACGTCGCGGTCCTCGGGCTGAAGAATCTGTACCTCTATCCCCCGGATCGAACGAACTGCTTCAGTCTCGGCGGACTGGAGCGGCTGCTGAAGGCGTCCGGCCTCGCGCTGCTTGAAGTCAGCACGCCGGGTGTGCTCGATGTGGAAATCATTCAAACCCACCTACGGCGAGATCCGTCGCTGCCGCTCTCCACCTTTGAGCGGCAGCTCCTCGAGGCCAATCTGCAGACGCGGGAGTCCTTTCAAGCGTTTCTCCAACAGCATCGGATGAGCTCATTCGCACGCATTATCGGGAGGAAGGCATGATTGAACCGCAGAAGTTCCGGGTCCTGCTTGCGTATCCAAACCTCAGCATGATGCTCACCCCATCTTATGCGGTCGGCCTGTTCACCGCGATCTTGAAGGGACAGGGCTATGGGGTCGAGCTGTTCGATTGCACCCCGTATCTGGCCTCTTACGAGTTCATGGGGGAGCCGCTGCCGGTGACCCGGGCGAACAAGCTGCTGAACAGCCGGAACTTTGACGCGTTGGCGCTGTGGGGCGAGCCGAAGAAGCACCTGCTCGATGATTTTACGAATATGCTTGAGGCGTTCAAACCCCACGCGGTCGTCTTCACCACGCTGGTCGAGGATACCTGGCCGCAGGCCAAGGATATGCTCAAGGTGCTCGCGAGGTACCCCCACATCAAGTCGCTGATCGGCGGGGTGTTTACGACGATGGCTCCCGAAATGGTCCTCGCCGATCCGCACATCCAGTGCCTTGGGCTGGGTGAAGGGGAGGAAGTCCTCGTCGAGTTTTGTGAACGGGTCCGCCATGGGGCGGCTGTCACGGATATTCCTGGGACCTGGGCGAAGGACGACGAGGGACGACCCATTCACAATCCGCCACGCCCACTGGTGGATATCAACCAGGTCATTCCCGATTTCTCCGTCTTCGATGAGCGACGGTTCCTGCGCCCGCTCGGAGCTCGCATCTGGAAGGCGGTTCCGTTAGAGACCTATCGGGGCTGCCCATACACCTGCACCTTCTGCAATTCTCCGAGACAGGTGACGCTGGCGAAGGAACGCCGCCAAGGGTTGTTCTTGCGGCGTAAATCAATGGCGACCTTGCGGCGCGAAATCGACGTGATGATCGAGCGCTACCGTCCGGAGTTCTTCTACATCAATGACGACGCCTTCTTGGCCAGGCCGAAGGAAGAAGCCGCCGAGTTCGTCGCGATGTACAAGCACGTCAGAATCCCGTTCTGGTTCCAGA
>JAUYPJ010000097.1 GCA_030697665.1 Candidatus Omnitrophota bacterium | reverse complement strand
CAGGATGACGCCGTAGACGCTGATCGACGCCAGCGCCAGCACCACGAGCAATCCGGCGTTGAGGTTCGCCACCTGCAGCGGGATGTCGCGGCCGAAGCAGTGCACCGTCGGGCCGATGGGAATGGCGGCAAACGCCAGGACGGCGAAGAACAGGGAGAGAAACGGCGCGAGCGTGTGCAGGAACCGGTCGCCCTGCGCCGGGATGAAGTCTTCCTTCGTGAGGAGCTTCAGCACGTCGGCGAGCGCATTGAGGATGCCCAGCCCGCCGAGCTTGCGCAGCAGCCAGTTGATGGGGGCGGCCCACCACCAGGGCAGCGTGAAGTAGGCGCGGTTAGCACCAATCCGGTCCTGCATGAGCGCGCTCTGCTTGCGCTCAAGCCACGTCTGCATCCCGGCCAGATTGAGCACCCCGAAGAGCACCAGCGCCCCGACCACGAACTTGATCGCCAGGTCAATCAACATACTGTGAGGAGAGCTCCGTGCTCGCCCAGCGCCTGATGGGTCAGGCCGCCAAACGGTGGCTCCTGCTGGGAGAGCTCCGCGAAGATCGCTGTCGCATCAGCAAACGCCAGCGGCACGCCCAGCCGTGAAGCCAGCTCCGTCAGAATGCGCCAATCCGGCTTCGACTCGCCCCACGGGCTCAGGGCCGCCTCAAGACGCTGGACCCGGCCCTCGAAGTTGGTGAACGTGCCGTCCTTCTCGGCGTAGACGGCGCTGGGCAGCACGAGGTGCGCCATGTCGGCGGTCGTGTTGGCGTTCGTCCCCTGGAACACCAGCCGCTCCACGCGTTGTGCCACTTCCCGGACGGGCGCCTCGCCAAACAGCTCGGTCAGATCCTGCGTAAAGACCCACAGGAAGCGCAACTGCCCGTTCCGGGCGCGCTCCAGCAGCGCCGCAGCCCCCTCGGAAATCCCAAGGGCCTGCGCCCCTTTCGCATTCGGCGAGCGATCCGCTTGCAGGAGGAGCTCATCCGCAGAGCCTGGCTTCGGCCGCTCGAAGACCACCTGGCTGATCCCCACCTCGCGGAAGAAGCGCTTGGCGACGTACAGATCCTCGTTGGTCAGGTGGCTCGACAGGATGACCCCGATCTGATCGAGTTGTGCCGTGTCGCGCATCTGCGCGAGGATCCCGCTGAGGAGATCCAACCCCTCCTCCCACGTGCCCTGACGCAGCCCGTCGCCCTCCCTCACCTGGACCTGGGCGAGCCGCTTGGCATCGATGAACTTGTAGCCGTAGCGGCCCTCATCGCACATCCACCACTGGTTGACGTGCGGGTTGTAGCGGGGCTTGAGGCGCATGACCCGATCGCCCTGGGCGATGTGCGCTCGCCACTCCCGCTCGCGGTTGTCGTGGATCTGAATGTTGCAGCCTCGGGAACAGCCCGGGCACACCGAATTGGTTGAGCCGAGATACCACACCCGGCATTTGAACCGGAAGTCCCGGTCGGTCAAAGCACCCACCGGACAGATATCCACCACGTTGCCGGAGTAGTTGTTGGCGAGTTGCGTCCCTGGATGGACGCCGATCTCCGAGCGGTCGCCTCGCTGAAAGATGCCGAGCTCGCCGGTCTTGGTGATCTCGTCGGTAAAGCGCACGCAGCGCGAGCAGAGGATGCACCGCTCGGCGTCCAGCATGACGGTCGGCCCGATGGGCACCGCCTTGGGCTTCTTGACCTTCTGCTCGTTGAACCGCTGGTCGTAGAGCCCGTGTTGCATGTAGTAGTCCTGCAGCCAGCACTCGCCCGCCTGATCGCACACCGGGCAGTCCAGCGGGTGGTTGATCAGCAGGAACTCCAGGACGTCCTGTCGGCCCTTCAGGGCCTTGTCGCTGGTCGTCTGGACGACCATCCCCTCGGCCACGCGGGTGTAACAGGCAATCTGGAGCCTGGGGTTGTTCGCAATCTCCACGAGGCAGATCCGGCAGTTGCCCGCGATCGACAGCCCCGGATGGTAGCAGTAGAACGGCACCGGGCTGCCTGCCCGCTCGCACGCCTGCAGCACCGTTGTGCCTTCCGGCACCGTCACGGATTTCCCGTCAATGGTCAGCGTGACGGTTTTCACTTGATCCGGCATGGCGTAAGATCCTCACTGATCCCGCTCATCCATTTAGCATCCATAAGTTTGGAGATAAACCTGTTTCTTCATCTAGTCTCCAAACTGATGGATGGCCCCCCTAGATTGGAAGATGCTGACACAATGACCGCGAGATGCTCATTCATCTCACAAATGGGTATCCCTTAGGTGCCAGGTACTTCCGCATCTTTAGCGCCGACGCCTACCGACGGCCGACCTGGCGCGCGTTGGCTGCATGTATGTGAAACGCTTTGTTCGATACCCTGCCCTCTTCTCAAAGACCAAAAGCGGTTGTTCCTTCTCGTAGTGTCGCGCATCAACGAAGAGCTCTCTTGCTTCCGACTCGACTCCGAGTCTTTCTGCCACCCGCTTCAGGTCTATTCGGTTCAAAACATCAATGGTCACAGGACGCTTTGCATCAAGAAACACGAGAGAGCGAAGAAAACGTTGACACAGATTCGAGTTCAGTAGATCACAAACAAACTGCGCTTCGTGTTTTGTCTGGCAGGGTATGAAGTAACAGGTATCATCGACTACAATTGGTTTCTCCGCATATGCCCCGATCACCCGAAACTTGAGCGATTTATAGAAACCGGAGATCGCCACTTTCCAGGGTGCAAATGTATAGTCGCCAACTCCGAAGACCGAAAAACGCGGGCGCTTCTGATAAATGATACTTTGCCTGCCGTCCAAAATCTCTGCGTGCACATTCAGGTAACGCCAAGTTGACGGGGCCTTTTGGCGTATGTAGCCTGTATCATCGTTGGGTTGGCGCTGCGTCAGTAATACGTAACGGGAGGGATTGAGGACGCCGTTGGCCAAATCCGAAGACTTCAAAAGGGGATAGAGGTAGGTGTCCTCGATATTTGTTACTTCACCAGCTCCATTGCACAAACCCTTTCGGTCGCGTCTAAACTCCATGACACGGGCTGCGTCGTGTTTTACACCAGATCGCCATGTATAATAGGGAATCCCCTCCAGGGCGCGAAGCTGTAGAAATTCCTCCACATCGGCGACCAACTCCTCCCCCTGCAACCCAAGAGTACTAACCTTGTTGTCGAAAGACAGATCAGGATATACCGCCGCTGTAGAAGCGACTCCCACTGACCTTCCCCCGTTCATTGGGCCACTGGCAAGTAGAGGTTTTGGGTGGTAGATGGTGACTGATGCATGCTCATGACGAACTCGGCTGGCGTATGATTGCCCAGCGAGCTGTGCGGTCGGACCGTGTTGTAGTCCTGCCGCCAGGCCTCAATGAGGCG
>JAUYPJ010000093.1 GCA_030697665.1 Candidatus Omnitrophota bacterium | reverse complement strand
TACGCGGCAAGCTGGTTGACGCGCGCTTCCCGTTGCAGGTCGATGCCGCGGACGAGGACCCCGAATGCGCGATCAGGCAATCGGAGGATCGCCTGTCCCGCGACGAACGGGCTGACGCCGACGACGTGGTCCATGGCGCTGAGCTGCCGCAGGAGCGGCTCCGTTTCCCGGATCCCCTCCGGGGCCTCGACGATCAGGTGGGCGTGGGTGCCCACCAGCTTGTCCTTGATGTCGTGATCAAAGCCGCTCATGACCGCCAGCACCACCAGGAGTGCGGCCACCCCCAGCGCCACCCCGCCGATGGACAGCGTTGCGATGATGGAGATGAACCGTTCCCGCCGCTTGGCAAACAGGTAGCGCAACGCCAACCAGAGCTCGTATCTCATACGTCAGTGAGTAAGTGAGTAGTGAGTGAGTGAGCAGAAAAGGCTAAGCCCCCAGAAGGGGCAGCTTTGCCAAAACCGCTCGTCGAATCGCTCCGCCTCTTTGAACGAGCTCGTCTGTTGACCCAGATTCGCTTAGCTTTCATCTTTTTCTCACTCACTTACTCACTACTCACTCACTCACTGGTTTCAGCAACGGGAACAGGATCACGTCCTTGATCGAGGGCTGGTCCAGCAGCAGCATCGCCAGCCGGTCGATCCCGACCCCGAGCCCGCCGGCCGGCGGCATGCCGTACTCCAGCGCCTCGAGGAAGTCCTCATCAATCTGCTTTGAGGTGTGAGGTGTGAGGTGTGAGGTGTGAGATTTCCTCTCACCTTTCACCTCGCTCCTCTCACCTGTGAGTTGGGCTTCAAACCTCCGCCGCTGTTCGATGGGGTCGTTGAGCTCGGAGTAGGCGTTGGCGATCTCCATGCCCCCGATGAACAGCTCGAAGCGGTCCGCCACCAGCGGGTTGTCCGGTTTGCTCTTCGCCAGTGGCGACAGCTCGGTCCAGTAGTCCACCACGAAGAGAGGGAATTGCTTGGACTGCGGCTCGACGAACTGCTCGATGAGCTGCTCGCTGAGTCGCACGAGCTGGGAGCGCGTCAGGCCCTTGATCGTCATCCCCTTCTTTTCTAAGACGCGCTGGATCTGCTCCAGCGGCGAGTCCGGCGACAGGCCAAGCTTCTCCATCTCCTTCGCAAACGACAGCTTCGGCCAGGACCCATATGGCGACAGGTCAATGGTCTGTCCCTGGTACTGGAACGTCAGGGTCCCCAGGACGTCCTGCGCGGCCTGCTTGATGAGACGCTCCACCAGTTCCATCGTATCGCTGCAATCGTTGTAGGCCCAGTAGGCCTCGAGCATGGTGAACTCAGGGTTATGCCGGGTCGAGAGGCCCTCGTTGCGGAAGGAGCGGTTCAGCTCATAGACGCGATCAAAACCGCCGACGAGGAGCCGCTTCAGGTACAGCTCAGGAGCCAGGCGCATGTACAGATCCACATCCAGCGCCTTGTGATGCGTGACGAACGGCTCTCCCGCCGCCCCCCCGGGGATGGCGTGCATCATGGGCGTCTCGACCTCCAGGAACCCGTCCGCTTCCAGCGTCCGGCGCAGACTTGCCAGGAGACGGGCGCGCTGTTCGAACACCTTGCGGACCGGCTCGTTGGCGATCAGGTCCAGATACCGTTTGCGGTAGCGGACCTCGACGTCCTTCAGCCCATGCCACTTCTCCGGCAAGGGCCGAAAGGCGTTGGCCAGGAGCGTCAGGCATTCCTGCTGCTGGACGGCCACTGTCACCTCGCCGGTCTTGGTCTTGAAGAGCGGGCCGGTGACGCCGATGATGTCCCCGAGATCCAGACTCTCAAAGAGCGACCACGATGCCTCGCCCACCGCATCCCGCTTCACGCAGATTTGGATCTTACCGGTGGCATCCCGCAGGTCCGCGAAGGCCAACCCCCCATGCTCACGCTTGGCGCTCAGCCGCCCCGCAGTCGAGACCACCATCGGCGTGTTGGGCTGGGCATCGTAGCGTTGGACGAGGGTGCGGATGGATTCGAGCTTGGGGAAGCGCCGTTCAGCGAACGGGGAGATCCCCTGCTGAAGACGGGTTTGGAACTTTTCGTATCGGTTGCCAGCTTGCTCGTTGGAAGTCACGGGAATGGCGAGGGATTACGCGAACGCCCTGTTGTCATGATTATAGCAAAGATCACCCACCCGAAGCACCCACCAACGCACAGGAAGGCAAACCAGTCTCCCCACCGCAGGAACAGGCTGTCGGCTGCGCCGAGCGGCACGTCGCAGGTGTGCGCGCCGGCCACAAACAACTCGGCGCCGCGCGCATCCTGCACGCGGCCAACCCACCGGCCGGCGGGATCGATGCAGCCGGACCAGCCGGTATTCGCGGCGCGGACCACCGGCACCCGCGATTCAATCGCCCTGAACGTCGAGGCCTGGGCGTGCTGATACGCGGCCGCAGTCGGCCCGAACCAGGCGTCGTTCGTGATGACCAGCAGCATCCGGGCGCCGTCGCGGACGAACCGGCGAGCCAGCTCGGGGAAGATGTCCTCGAAACAGATGAGCACGCTGAACGCTAGCATCTTTGAGGTGTAAGGTGTGAGGTGTGAGGTGTGAGATTTCTCCCTCTCACCTCTCACCTCGCTCCTCTCACCTGAACCGATATGAAAGACGGTGTAGTCTTGGCCGGCGATGAAATCGCCGATGGGCGGCAACGCCGCTCGCAGCCACGGGGCCCACCGCTCAAAGGGAATGAACTCGCCGAATGGCACCAGGCGCAGCTTGTCGTAGCGGCCCGCCGGCCGTCCGGTCTCATCGATGAGCGCCGCGCTGTTGAGCGCCGCGAATCGCCCTGCCGCCAGCCGGCGCGTCGGCGTGCCCACCAGCAGCGGACGCTGCAGCCGCTGCGCCAGGCCCAGGACGCGTCGGGTCAGCATCTCGTCCAGCCCCAGGAACCCGGGCACGGCAGTCTCAGGCCAGATGATCAACTCCGGACGCGTGGCCGCGGCGGCCTCCGTGAGCGCCTCATACTGCGCGAGGATCTCCTCCTGAAAGGCCTCGTCCCATTTGCGCGCTTGAGGCACGTTCCCCTGCACCACGGCCACCCGGACCGTCGAAGCCCCCGTCACCTGCGAGAGGCGCCACCGCCCGTAGCCCAGCAACGCAAGGAGCGCGCCGCCGGTCACCATCCCATAGATGAGCATGAATCTCACCCGCCCCCTGCCCCTCCTCAGATCCAGGAGTTGCGCGAGGCCGACGTTCACCAACACGATCACGAACGAGACCCCCCACACCCCGGTGAGATCGGCGTGTTGGATCAGCGCGAGCCACGGCGTCTGTGAGTAGCCGAGGAGATTCCAGCCAAACCCGGACAGGAGATGGCTCCGCGCGTACTCCAGCGCGACCCATGCCGCGGGGATTACCATCAATTTCGACACGTCGACCGTCCACCGTCGACCGTCCACCGTCACCGAAGGACTGTGGACTGTGGACTGTGGACTGTGGACGATGCGATGCGCAATCCAGCCGAACACGCCGAAATAACACGCGAGATACGCGCACAGGAGCAGCCAGCCGATGACGGTGACGTGCACAAGCCACCACATCGAGGCGAGGAAGAAGACCGCGCCGATGCCGTACGACCACCACCAGGCCTTGCGGGAACTGCAGGCGCGCACGAGGGCCAGCCACGGCACCAGCGCCACCCACGCGCACCACGGCTGGTTGAAGTTCGGAAAGGAGAGAACGAGGAGCACGGCGCTGCTCAGCGCCAGGAAGAAACACCCTACGGATGGACGAGAGACCGATGCATAGGGCATCACCGCCGTCGTTTCTTCAGGCGGGCCCACACCTGCTCATGCGTCAAGGCCTCGCTGCGCACAAAGGTCTTCGCCCGTTCATGCGCCCGCTCAACCCAATAGGCATCTTCATGCAGTTCCAGCGCCGCGCGGATCAGATCGCGCGCCTTCAACGACATCGAGACGCCATCCCGGGCTGCAAGGCACTTCACCGACTGGAAGACCGGCCGCTCCAGCGCGATGCTCAATCGAGGCTGTTTGGTCGACATCGTCGCTCATCTCCCGCCAAAAGTGATGAACCATATCAACTGGAGGGATCATGGATCGCTGCGCCCTCCACACACCGAACCCGACCAGAGCACCCCAGATGGTTCCGTAAAGACATCTCACATGAACTTCCATCGCATGGACTTGCATCGTTTGAAGGCAGCCACGTCGCGTGCGGTGAGACCGAACCACTCGCTGTCTCCTCGTCGGCAGTGAGCAAACCGTCGATGCCAATATGCTTCAGCCCCGGCTGGATCATCGGTCATGATCGAGTGAACGAGTCTCGGTTTCTCCGGGAGTTGAATAGCCAACTCCCGCTCACGTCGACCGACAGCATTCGTCTTGCCAAGCTTGTAGTAGCGACCGGACTTCATCAGATACACGAAGCCGTGTTCAGCATGGGTGGCCGCTTCAGATGACGGCTCTTCAGATGCGTTGGTCGACTCGGCAACCGCAGCGCAGAGCGCAGCAGACCCGTCTTCGCCTTGATCCAGGAAGAACGTGCGCAGTCTCGCTGCCAGCGCTTTCTTTCCCCCGAAGTGGTTGAAGAGCGTCTTGGGGTGTGGAAATCCAGGAGTGGAGCGTGTCTTCATCTTGAGCTCGCCGCTCACCGGAAAGCGCCCAAGTTCCTTGACCAACGCACCGAGGCGACTGAGCAAATCGTCGTCAGCACGCGCCATATTCCACCGGTTCGGCGGGAAGCCAGCCTCTTTGAGAGCATCACTCCATCGCAGCCAGTGCTTTGGATACCAGTCTGACTCCTTGATGCCTGTCTCTGTGAAGAAACGGTCTATTCCGAGAGGGGTGCCATGATTCCGGGCGGCGGTTCGCCTGATTTCTGAAAGAATGTGCTCTTTGGTCATGGATGTGAGCGGAACCGCTTCACTTCGTGCAGGTCTCATAGCTCACAGCTTCTTTATCTCTTTCCCGTAGAGGTGTTGATCATGACACTGGACGAGGTCCCGCGGGGCCTGGCCGCGGAAGATCGCCTGATCGGCGAAGAGGGAATCCTCTCTCGCCCGATCGGTTGAGTAATAGATGATCGCGGTCAGCGACTGGCGGATCAACTCTCCCACGGAAATCCCCAGACGCCCTGCGTGACGCGACGCTCGTATCTTTAGATTTCGAGGGAGCGTGATCGTCGTCCGCTGCATCACCATCCTCTCGCGCACAACCGGATCGATTGATCGCTCGATGGCTTGACGGCTCATATCTTCACTCACCATTCATCACTGGTCACTGGTCACTATTTCCCATGGCACTTTTTATATTTCAGGCCGCTGCCGCAGGGGCAGGGCTCATTCCTTCCCACCTTTGGACCGACACGCTGAACGGTAGCCGGCTGTTGCGCCCTTGTCTGTGGACTGTGGACGGTGGACGGTGGACGAACTAGCGCCTCTCCTCCATCAGGCTCGAGCCTCGATCCTAGAGCGCTTGTCGCCGCGAGGGCCGGCGCATCGGGATGCAGCTCCTGCTGCGGGGTCCGCGCGAAGACGCTCACGGGCTGGGGTTCCGCCACCGGCTGGATGCGCAGCAGCATCATCAACGAGTCCGCCTTGATGGCGTGAATCAGATCCTGAAACATCCGATAGGCCTCGCGTTGGTATTCGACGAGGGGGTCGCGCTGGCCGTACGCCCGCAGGTGGATGCCCTCCCGCAGCGCATCCATCATGTAGAGGTGGTCTTTCCATTTGGCATCCATGATGGAGAGCAGGACCGTGCGCTCCAGGTGCGACATGGTCTCGGGACCCAGCGACGCGCGCTTCGCCTCGTAGGCCTCCTCGAACGCCCGCCGCAGGCGCTGGGCGATCTCGGGGCGATCACCCGAGACCGCCTCCGCCCTCACCGACAGCCCGAATTGCCGGCTCGCGGCCTCCAGCAGGCCGGTCCGATCCCAGGCCTCCGGGCGAAGCTGGGCGGAGGCATGCGTCTCCACCAGGGCCTCCGTCACCTCGCCCATGATCTGCCGCACCAGCCCCTGGAGGTCGATCCCCTCAAGGATCCGATGGCGTTGCTCATAGATCACCTCCCGCTGGCGGTTCATGGTGTTGTCGTACTCCAAGAGCTGCTTGCGGATGTCGAAGTTGTGGCCCTCGACCCGTCGCTGGGCGGTCGCGATCGCCTTGGTGACCATCGCGTGCTCGATGGGCAGCCCTTCCTCCCATTGAAACCACTTGAACTCCATCAGCCGCGCGATGCGATCCGACCCGAAAATCCGCATGAGCTCATCCGCCAACGAGAGGTAGAACCGCGATGAGCCGGGGTCCCCTTGCCGGCCGGCCCGTCCGCGGAGCTGGTTGTCGATGCGGCGGGCTTCGTGACGCTCCGTGCCGAGGACGTGTAACCCGCCCAACGACACCACGCCTCGATGCTCCTCCTCGCACTGGCGCCGGAACCGCTCCCGAATCACCTGCTGCTCCTCCTCGCTGAGTGGGGCCTGGCGGCGGGCCTGCTCTTCCTGAATCGCTGCATCGGCGAGCGCGTCGGGATTGCCGCCCAGGAGGATATCGGTGCCGCGACCCGCCATGTTCGTCGCAATGGTCACCGCCCCCTGGCGGCCCGCCTGGGCGATGATGCGCGCTTCCTGCTCGTGGTACTTGGCGTTGAGGACGTGATGCGGCAGGCCGGCGGTGATCGTCGCAAGGGCCTGCGCGATCCGCTCCATCTCTTCCAGGCGGTAGACGAGCGCTGACTTCGGCGCCTGGGCGGTCAGCCGGCTCAGCAGCTCGTGCACCTGCGACTCGGTCATCGCGGCGGGTCGCGAGCACACCTGCTCCAGCGCCTTGCGGAGCTCCTCCGGCAGCCGCTCCTTCCCCAGATCGTTCACGGCCGCTTGGCAGACCTTCCCGAGCCGTGCCAGGAGCCCCCCGGGCTCCTTGAGCATCCGCGAGAGGCGCTCCGATTTCTCAATCGAAATCGTCCCGATGAGCACCGGTTGCCCGGCCCGGTGGAGCTGAACGACCTCTTGGACGACGGCGAGGAACTTCTCCTCTTCGGTCCGGTAGACCGTGTCCGGGTAGTTCGTGCGGAGGAGCGTTCGATTCGCCGGGATGGAGACGACGTCGAGGTGGTAGATGGTGTGGAACTCCTGGGCCTCCGTGGAGGCCGTCCCGGTCATGCCCGCCAGCTTTTCGTACATCCGAAAATAGTTCTGGAAGGTCACGGAGGCGAGCGTCTGGTTCTCCTGGCGGACCCGGACCCCCTCCTTGGCTTCGATCGCCTGGTGGAGCCCGTCGCTCCAGCGGCGTCCCGGCATCAGCCGCCCCGTGAACTCATCCACGATGAGGATCTCGCCATCCTTGACCATGTACTCGACGTCGCGCCGGAACAGCCGGTGCGCCCGCAGGGCCTGATGGATGTGATGCACCACCCGCATATTCATCTCATCGTAGAGGTTGGCGATCCCGAGGAGCTCCTCGCAGTGCCTGATGCCCTGCTCCGTCAGGCTGACCGCGTGCTCCTTTTCATCCACCTCATAGTCGGCTCCGGCCTCAAGCCGGCTGATGAGCTTGTCCAGGCGGGCGTAGAGCTCCGTCGACTCCTCCGCCGGGCCGGAGATGATCAACGGGGTGCGCGCCTCATCGACCAGGATGCTGTCCACCTCATCGACGATGGCGTAGTGAAATTCTCCCTGGGACAGACCGTCCTTGCGGAAGCGCATGTTGTCCCGGAGGTAGTCGAACCCGAACTCGTTGTTCTGGCCGTACGTGATGTCCGCGGCATAGGCCTCGCGCCGGCTCACCGGCCGCAAGTGCAGGAAGCGCTCGCTCGCCTGGGTCCAGAGCGGATCGTACACGAAGGAGAGCGACTCCTCCGCGCGGCGCTCGGCCGGATCCACCCCCTGGATGACGCCGACCGACAGCCCCAGCGCATGGTAGATCGGGCCCATCCAGCGGGTATCCCGGCGCGCGAGGTAGTCATTGACGGTCACGATGTGCACGCCGCGCCGGGTGAGCGCGTTGAGGGTGGCGGCGAGCGTCGCCACGAGAGTCTTCCCTTCGCCCGTCGCCATCTCGGCGATCTTCCCCTCATGGAGGACGACCCCCCCCAGGAGCTGGACGTCGAAATGGCGCATGTGGACCGTACGACGGGCCGCCTCCCGCACCACCGCGAACGCCTCCGGCAGCAGCGCATCGAGTGTGCGCTGCTGGAGGGCCCGTCGCTGGCGCCGAAGGGCCAGGCGCTCATCATGGCTGCGCTGGTACCACTCAGGACTGGCGGGACTGATGAACTGGTGGGAGGCCGATTGGCTGCGCCCTCGCGCGCGGAGCTCCTCGGTCTTGGCGCGCAACTGCTCGTCGGTGAGCCGCTGGATCTCCGGTTCCAACCGGTTGACCCGCTCCACGATCGGCCAGAGCCGCTTGCACTCCCGCTCGTGGTACGTCCCGATCAGCTTTTGCAGCACCCAATTAACCATTCGGGGCGGGGGGCAAGGGGCGGGAGGCGGGGGTGACCTGCGCCGCTTTCCACTTCAAGTACGCTTCCATGAACGGATCGAGCTTCCCATCCAGGGTGGCCTGCGTGTTGCCGGTCTCATGCTCGGTCCGATGATCCTTGACCATGGTGTAGGGATGGAGCACGTAGGAGCGGATCTGCGAGCCCCACTCGATCTTCTGCTTCGCCTGATACTCGCGCGCCGCGGCCTCTTCCCGCTTGCGGCGCTCCAGGTCGGCCAAGCGGGCCTTCAGGACGTGCAGCGCCTTGTGTTTGTTCTGGAGCTGCGACCGCTCGTCCTGGCATTGGACGACGACCCCCGTCGGCAGGTGGGTGATCCGCACCGCGGAGTCGGTGGTGTTCACCGATTGCCCCCCTTTGCCGCTTGAGCGGTAGACGTCGATGCGCAGCTCGGACTCCTTCAGCTCGATCGGGGCGTCCTCGTCGGTCTCCGGCACGACGTCGACCGAGGCGAAGGAGGTGTGGCGTCGCTTGTTCGCGTCGAACGGCGAGAGCCGGACCAGCCGGTGGACCCCTTCCTCCCCGGAGAGATAGCCGTACGCATACGGACCCTTGACGATCATCGTCGCGTTCTTCACGCCGGCCTCTTCCCCCGGCAGCAGCTCGATCACCTCCGTCGCGCACCCATGCTCCTCGGCCCATCGCCGGTACATCCGCAGGAGCATCTGCGCCCAGTCACACGCTTCGGTTCCCCCGGCCCCCGAGTGAATGGCGAGGATGGCGTGCTTGCGGTCGTCCTCCCCGCCCAGCCACCGATGGAGCGCCAGCCGTTCGTGCTGCGTCTCAAGCGAGACCAGCTCTTGAGTCAGCTGCGTGATCGACGCCTGGTCCTCGGCATCGACGAGGCTGAGGAGCTCCGTGAGGTCGTGCAGGGCGTGCTGGAACTGTTCGATGGGGTCGCGTTGGGCCTTGAGCGACTTCAGGGCGAGGACGGTTTGGTTGGCGCGTTCGGAGTCCGACCAGAAGTCGCCCTGCCCCATCGCCCGCTCGATTTCGGCGATGCGGCCGGCGAGGCCCTCCGGGTCAAAGAAACCTCCGGAGTTCGGCCCACTGCTGCTGGAGGAAGTTCACCCGCTGGCGGAGTTCCGCCAGCGGCTCAGGCAAGGGACGCGCGCTCATGGGAACGTAGTCTAACACGGAAGGTGCGCTGACCACAAGGCGGCCTTACGCGGGCTTGGCGGCTTCCTTCGACGAGGCCAGTCGCAGCTCCTTCTCCGCGAGGACCTGGAGGAAGGCGTCGACCGCCGCGGGATCGTACGCATGGCCGGCGCCTCGCTGCAGCTCGCCCTTGGCGTCCTCGACGGAGAGCCGCTTGCGATAGGGGCGATCGGTCACCATAGAGTCGTAGGTGTCCGCCACCGAGAGGATCCGCGCGCCCACGGGGATCGCATCGCCTTTCAATCCTGAGGGATAGCCTGTGCCGTCATACCGCTCGTGATGGTGGCGCACCAACAGCACCACCTTCTGCAACGACCGCACCGGCTTGACGATCGCCTCCCCGATCACGGGGTGCTGCTGCATGACCTTCGCCTCCTCGGAGGTGAGCGAGGTGGGCTTGAGCAGGATCTCATCTTTAATCCCGATCTTGCCGATGTCGTGCAGCACGCCGGCGTCGTTCAAAATCCGCAGCATCTCCTCGTCCAGCCCCAGCGCTTCCCCGATCTTCATGGCGTAGAAGCCCACGCGCTTGGAGTGACCGGCGCTGTAGGGATCTTTCGCCTCCACCGCCAGGGCCAAGGCCATGATGGTCTCCACATAGGTGCGTTCGACGTCGAGGTTGAGCCGGTAGTTCTCAATGGCCACCGCCACCTGGGAGCCGATGCTGGCCAGGAGCAGCTCATCATCCTCGACGAAGGCCCGCGTGGAGTCGTCCCGGAAGACCGCGATCACGCCGATCGCCCGGTCGCGAAGCGTCAACGGCACGCAGAGAATCATCCCCGTTTTGCCGGATGCGGCGGTGTCCCCCAGCTCTGCGGCCTTGCCGCTGCCTCGCAGGGGACGGCCCTCCCGCGCCACCCACCCGACAATCCCATCCCCGAGTTTGATCCGATAGGTGGCGTTGATCGGCTGGCCGTCTTCTGACCACGCCGTCTTCAGAGACAACTCTTGCTTTTCGCCGTCTACCAACATCAGGCTGCCAACCTGCGCTTCCAGCGCGGCCGCCGTGTGCTCTACGATCAGGCTCAGGATGGTATCGATGCCTTCGTACGAGATGATGGCGGTCCCGATCCGGGACAGCAGCTTCTTCACCAGCTGCCGCGAAGATTCCAATGCGTCGATCTTGTCTTCCAGCTCGCGCGTCACGCGGTTGAACGCCTTGGCCAGCTCGCCGATCTCGCTGCCCTCATCGACCTCGATGGCGCCGCCCGAGCGGCCCTGCGAGATCGCCGTCGCCTGCCGCGTCACCACGAGGATGGATTTGATCATGCGTCGGGCCACGATGAAGTACCCCATCAGAGCCGATGCCACAATGGGGTAGATCGCGATGCTCCAGTCCACCTTGTACACCATCGCCCAGACGACGAGGAGGATGGGGATGAACGACATGAACCCGAAGGCGAGGGCGAGCTTCCGCTCCAGGCGTTCTTCCCGCAGTGGGACCACCCGAAAACGCCCCCGCGGCTTGTTGTCGACCCCCATTGCTCCGCTCTGCGAAGCAGAGCGTTGGGGGGAGAAAACAGCGGGGGCCGACGGGCGGACCGGCCCCTCGTGGCGCATGCCGTCGTGCGATGTGGCGTCACTCATCCGATGCTCCCCAAGTATACTCTACGAGCCGGCGTGGTCAAGTTCGGCAGGTTGCCTGCCACGAGGCGGGAGGAGCGGCACCCATAGGTTTGGAGGAACCCATATGAATAACCGCAAGGGGTTCCTCCAAACCTGGCATGGGTGCCCCCGCGGTTTGTTTTCGAGGCCGGAGGCTGAGAAAACAGCGGGGGCGTTCCGCCTCGAGCAAGCGGCGCTTCTTCGCCACTCCGCCGGCGAATCCCCCCAGCGAGCCGTCCGAGCGGATCACCCGATGGCAAGGAACGAGGGGGGCAAACGGGTTGCGGTGCAGCGCCTGCCCCACCGCGCGGGCTGCGGCGGGACGGCCAAGGCGCTCCGCCACCCAGCGGTAGGATCGCGTCTGCCCCGCAGGAATGCGGCAGACCGTCCGATAGACCCGTCGCTGAAAGTCGGTCAGCCGGTTCCAGGCCTCCCGCGAGATCTCTCGGGGAGCTGGTGGTGGACGGTTGGGGTTGGCGTTCGTCATGCCGAGGTCCTGTCGCGATGGAGCCGCTGCCGGATCGTCTCGGCGAGGGCACGCGGCAAGCGGCCCACGCGGGCAACCTCTTCTGCCTGGGCCGTGGCCAGAGCAGCCAGCGAATGGAAGTGACGG
>JAUYPJ010000083.1 GCA_030697665.1 Candidatus Omnitrophota bacterium | reverse complement strand
CCTGGCCAGGAAAGAGATCCCCGGCGGCTACTGCGTGGTCGTGAAGAACCTGGAGGAAGCGGCGGAGGCGGCGAATCGCCTGGCCCCTGAGCACCTGGAGATCATGGTGCGCTCTCCCTGGAAGCTGGCCAAGCGGATCACCCGCGCCGGGGCGATCTTCCTCGGGCCCTACTCGCCGGTGACGGTGGGCGATTACATCGCCGGGCCGAGCCACGTGCTGCCGACGGGGGGATCGGCGCGGGCGTTCTCGGGGTTGGGGATCGACGATTTCACCAGGCGGACCCACCTGATCAGCTACACGAAGAAAGCGTTGGAGCGGGTGCGGGAACCCTTGGAGCGGCTGACGGCGGTCGAAGGCTTGCCAAAACACTTTGAGTCGATCAAGGTCCGTCTCGCCTGAAAGGATGATCCCACAACCTGTCGCACCAGCCGAAGGCTGGTGTGCCATGACGAGGCGGATAGGCACGTTGAGGACCTGGCACCGGGTCTGCCTTCGGCAGACCCCGCGACAGGTTGTGGGATGATTTCGCAGATGGATCAAAGAGATGACGCAGATAACACAGTGGGTCATGGAGGGTGTCATCGATGAGGCGAGGGAAGGTGACGCGCGCGACGAAGGAAACACGCGTCCAGATCTGGCTCAATCTGGATGGGAGCGGCAAAATCGCGGTCAAGACGGGCATGCCGTTTCTTGACCACATGCTGACCCTCCTGGGCACCCACGGCCTGTTCGACCTCACGGTGCGGGCAAGCGGGGACCTGGAGGTGGACGTCCACCACACGAACGAGGACATCGGCCTGGCCCTGGGCCAGGCGTTCGACGAGGCGCTGGGCAACCGCGCGGGCATCGGACGCTTCGGGCTCTCCTATGTCCCGATGGATGAGGCGCTGGCGCGCGTGGTGCTGGATATTTCGGGCAGACCAAAGCTCGTGTTCCGGGATGCGCGGCCCACGCGATCGGGGCGCCCCCGCTCCTCCCGCGGCGTCTATCAGTGGGGGGATGCAGAGCACTTCTTGGAGTCGTTCGTGCGGAGATCGAAGCTCACTCTCCACATCGACCTCCTGACGGGGTCCGATTTTCACCACACCTGCGAAGCGGTCTTCAAAGCGCTCGGCCGCGCCCTGCGTCAGGCCACAGAGCGGGATGCCCGCGTTCGCGGCGTGCCCTCCTCAAAAGGCCTCCTCTGAATCACATGTTAGTCCATCGTCTATGGTCCATAGTCCATAGTAAGAAGGTTGGCCATGGTCTGTCTTGGACTATCGACTATGGACTATCGACTATGGACTTTCCATGATTACGATTGTGGATTACGGGATGGGGAATCTGCGCAGCATTGCCAAGGCGCTGGAGTCGCTGAGCGCTTCCGTCCGCGTGACGAGTGACCCCATGGAGGTCGCGCAGGCTCGCAAGCTGATCGTTCCCGGCGTGGGGGCGTTCGGCGCGGCGATGGGGGAGCTCCAACGCTGTCACCTGGTTGAGCCGATTACCGAAGCCATCAGCCGAGGAACTCCGTATCTGGGCATCTGTCTGGGATTGCAGTTGTTATTTGAAGACAGTGAGGAAAGCCCTGGGATTCCTGGCCTTGGCGTGTTGAGAGGAACCGTGAAACGTTTTCCCTCCCACAACTCATCACTCGTCACTCATCACTCGTCACTGAAGGTGCCGCACATGGGATGGAATCAAGTGACCAGCGTTCAGCATTCAGCGTCTAGCGCGCAGAACGGGTGTCCGTTGCTCCGGGGTATCCCAGCGGGGAGTTTCTTTTATTTCGTGCACTCGTACTACGGGGATCCCCTCGATCGGTCGCTTGTCGTCCTGGAGACGGACTACGGCGCGCAATTCCCCGCGATGCTGCAGCGGCAGAATCTCTTTGCCACGCAGTTCCATCCGGAAAAAAGCCAAGCCCTCGGCCTGCGCCTCCTGGAAAACTTCATGAAACTATGAACCTCTCGTTTACAGTTAACAGTTAGCAGTGTACAGGTGACGGCTGTCTGTACACTGTCAACGGTACACTGTAAACCACAATGGTAGTGATTCCGGCGATTGATCTGTTGGATGGCAAGGTGGTCCGGCTGGCGCAGGGCAAGCGGGATGCGGTGACGGTCTACTCCACCGATCCCGTGGACGTCGCGGCGCGATGGACGGCCCACGGCGCGACGTGGTTGCACGTCGTCGATTTGAACGGCGCGTTCGACGGGACGTACACGAATCTGCCGCTGGCGCAGCGGGTCATCGAGTCCTGCGACGTGCAGGTGGAGCTCAGCGGCGGCATTCGGACGAAAGAGGCCCTGTCGCGCGCCTTGGGCATCGGGGCCTCCCGCGTGGTCTTGGGGACGAAGGCGTGCGAGGATCCGGCGTTCGTCCAAGCGGCGGCGGATCGCTACGGCCACCGGATTGCGGTGGCGATCGACGCCCAGGCGGGCCGCGTGGTGTCGCGCGGATGGGTCTCCTCGACGCCGCTCACCCCCTCGGCCCTGGCGCGCAGTGTGGCGATGTTGGGGGTGGAGACGATCATCTGCACGGACGTCAGCCGCGATGGGATGCTCCAGGGTCCGAACCTGTCGTTGCTCAACGAGGTGTTAGCGGTGGGGCCACGGCAGCTCATCGCCTCCGGGGGGATCTCGTCTCTCGCCGACCTGCAGGCGCTGCAGCCGCTTGAGCCGCGCGGGCTCATCGGCGTCATCATCGGCAAAGCCCTCTATGAGGGGACGATTGACCTCAAGGAAGCCTTTCGAACCGTAGGGGGTAGTAGTCAGTAGGCAGTCAACAGTAGTCAGTTCGCTGTTCACTGCCTACTGCCTACTGCCTACTGCTGACTGACTACTTGATACAATGTTGGCAAAGCGCATTATCCCATGCCTTGATGTGGACAAGGGACGGGTCGTCAAAGGGGTCAGGTTCGTCAACCTGAAAGACGCCGGCGATCCGGTGGAGGCGGCCAAGGCCTACAATGACGCCGGAGCGGATGAGATGGTCTTTCTCGACATCACGGCCAGCCACGAGCGTCGGCCCATTCTCCTCGATGTCGTGGCCGACACCGCGGCGGCGGTCTTCATGCCGCTGACGGTCGGCGGCGGCATCCAGACCGTGGAAGACATCCGCGCCCTCCTCAATGCCGGAGCGGATAAGGTGTCGGTGAATACCAGCGCGGTGGCCCGGCCCGCCTTCATCACCGAAGCCTCTGAGCGCTTCGGGTGCCAGTGCATCGTCGTCGCCATCGACGCGAAACGAGTCCACAGTCCACAGTCCATAGTCCATAGTTCAAATCCGCAATCCGCATGGGAGGTGTACACGCACGGAGGGCGCACGCCGACCGGGAAAGACGCCGTCGAATGGGCCCGTGAGGCGGCGCAGCGCGGCGCCGGGGAGATTCTGCTGACCAGCATGGACCGCGACGGGACGAAGCTCGGCTACGACGTGGAGCTGACGCGGGCGGTCAGCGGCGCCGTGGGCATTCCCGTGATCGCCTCCGGCGGGGCGGGTCGCCCGGAGCATTTTACCGACGTCTTGACGCGCGGCGGGGCGGATGCGGCGCTGGCCGCCTCGCTGTTCCACTTCGGGGATCTGTCCATCAGCGAGGTCAAGCGGTACTTGGCTTCCCACGGCGTCACGGTACGCCTATGACGATGACTCCAAAACCCAAAATCCAAAATCCAAAATCTGCTGCGGGCTCGCTGGCTCAGCTCCAAGCGTTCTTGAAGATCGCGCGGTGGGATGAGCACGGACTGATCCCTGCCGTGATCCAGGATGCGCGCTCAAAGCGGGTGCTGACCCTGTGCTATCTCAATCGAGCCGCGTTGAGGAGGAGCCTGCGGGAAGGGAAGGTGTATCTGTTCCGTCGGTCGCAGGGCCGGCTCATGCTCAAAGGCGAAACGTCGGGCCATCTCCAGCTCATCAAGCGAGTCGAAGTGGATTGCGAGGGCAAGTCACTGTTGTTCCTTGTCCAACAGCGGGTGGCGGCCTGCCATGCCGGCTACTTCAGCTGTTATTTCCGTCGCCTGTCGCCACGAGGGGTCCTGTCCGTGGGAGAGCGGAAGGTCTTCGATCCCACCCGCGTCTATGGAAATCCGTCCATCCGCCGCTGAGTTCGTGAAGCTGGCCCGTCAGGGCAACGTCATCCCGGTGTGCGGCGAGCTGCCGGCCGACCTGGAGACGCCCGTCAGCGCCTTCCTGAAGCTCGACGACGGGCGCTTCAGCTACCTGCTGGAGTCGGTGGCGGGACCCGAGAAGGTGGCCCGCTTTTCGTTTTTGGGCAGCCGGCCTCGCGCCCTGATCACCGCCGCGGGGCGACACCTGGAGCTGTCGGAATTCGAGCAGGGACGGCCGCCTCGCATCCGACGCGTCGAGACGCTCACCGATCCGCTTGATGAGATCGAGCGGTTCATGCGACGGTTCCGCTTCGTGCCGGTCGAGGGCCTGCCCCGCTTCTGTGGCGGCCTCGTCGGGTATCTCGGCTACAACGTCGCGCGGTTTCTGGAGCGATTGCCGCCGCATCAACTGGACGACCTGCGGTTGCCCGATCTCATGCTCATGCTGGCCGAGACGATGGTGGTGTTCGACCATGCCCGGCACAAGCTGCTCATCGTGGTCAACGCTCGAACCGACGGACGCCCGCCGCGCCGGGCCTATGACGAGGCGCTGCGGGTGATTCGGGCCACGGCGGCGACGCTCCACCGGCGACTGGCGCTGCCCCACCGGCGGCCACGTCTCATCGCCCGATCCGGCGGGGTGCGCTCGACGATCAGCCGGGAGGAGTTCCTTCGGATGGTCGCGCAGGCGAAGGGCTACATCCGAGCGGGGGAGGTCATCCAGGTGGTGCTGTCGCAGCGGCTCGAGCGGGAGCTGCGGAGCGATCCGTTCGATGTCTACCGGGCGCTGCGCTCGCTCAATCCGTCCCCGTACATGTACTACGTGCGGTTCGGATCGCTGCACCTGGTCGGGGCCTCTCCGGAGATGCTGGTGCGGTGCGAAGACGGGCGCCTGGAGACCCGTCCGATCGCCGGCACGCGGCCGCGAGGGGCGGATGAGCGGGAGGACGAGCGGCTGATCCACCAGTTGCGGCAGAGCCGGAAGGAGCGAGCCGAGCACCTCATGCTCGTGGACCTGGGACGGAACGACTTGGGGCGGGTGGCAAAGATCGGCTCGGTCCGCACCCCCGAGGTGATGGTGGTGGAGAAGTACTCCCATGTCCTCCACCTGGTCAGCGGGGTGACCGCTGCGCTGCGGCCGGGCGCCACCAGCTTCGATGTCCTGCGGGCCACGTTCCCGGCCGGCACCGTCACAGGGGCGCCGAAGGTCCGCGCCATGGAGCTGATCGCAGAGCTTGAGCGGTACGACCGCGGGCCCTACGCAGGCGCGGTGGGCTACCTCAGCTTCTCCGGCAACCTGGACACCTGCATTACGATTCGCACCATCGTGGTGAAGGATCGCCGGGCCTACATCCAGGCGGGGGCCGGGATCGTGGCCGACTCCCAGCCGATGCGCGAATATCAGGAGACGCTCAATAAGGCCAGGGGGCTGCTGCAGGCGATCGAGGTGGCCGAAACTGGTGACTGCGTGACTGGGTGATTGAGTGACTGGGTTTCAGAGCCGACCCAGTCACCCAGATACTCAGGTACCCAGTCACAAACTATCTGACCAACCATGATCCTCATGATCGATAACTACGATTCCTTCACGTACAACCTCGTTCAGTATCTGGGCGAATTGGGCCAGCGCCTGGTGGTGAAGCGGAACGACCGGGTGACGATCCAGCAGGTGAAGCGGATGCAGCCGTCCAGCGTCGTGATCTCACCGGGTCCTGGCCGGCCGTCGGATGCCGGGATCTCAAACGAGCTCATCAAGACCTTTGCCGGGACCATCCCGATCCTGGGGGTGTGCTTGGGGCACCAGTGTATCGGCGAGGTGTTCGGTGGGGAGGTCGTGCGCGCCCGGCGGCCCATGCATGGCAAGACCTCGCGCATCTACCATGTGAAGACCGGGCTCTTTGCGAGGCTGGCAAGCCCGTTTGAGGCCACGCGCTACCACTCCCTGATCGTCAAGCGCCAGACGCTGCCGCGCGAGCTGGCGGTCACCGCCTGGACTGTGGAACAGGAGATCATGGCCTTGCAGCATCGCCGCTATCCCGTCTACGGGGTGCAGTTCCACCCCGAGTCGATCCTCACGACGGTCGGCAAGGACCTCCTTCGGAATTTCCTGCGGCTGGCCAAGGCGTTCGCGCATCGCTAATGGATCTCCTCGCCGAGCGCGTCGCCAAGCAGCCGCTCACCCCAGAGGTCATGCGGGAGGTGATGGAGAGGCTCGTGTCAGGCGCGATGCCGCCTGAGGAGATTCGCGCCTTTCTCCAAGGGCTGGCCTCACGCGGGGAAACCGCCGAGGAAATCGCTGCCGCGACAGAGGTGCTCCGGGCTCATGCGGTGAAGCTTCCGCTGTCAAGACCCTTGGAGCTGTGCGATACCTGCGGCACCGGCGGCGATGGGCAGGGGACCGTCAACATCTCGACGCTCGCCGCGCTCGTCGCCTCCGCCGCCGGCGTGCGGGTGGTGAAGCACGGCAATCGCGCCGCCTCAAGCCGCTGCGGTAGCGCCGACCTGCTGGAGGCGCTGGGGGTCAACCTGCTGGCGTCACCGGCGCAGGTGGTCCGCTGCCTCGACGAGGTCGGCTTCGGGTTTTGTTTTGCCCCGCAATTCCATCCGGCGATGCGCGTGGTCGCGCCCGTCCGCAAGGCGCTGGGGATCCGCACGATCTTCAACCTGGTCGGTCCGCTCGCGAACCCCGCCCCCTTAGCCTTTCAACTGGTCGGGGTCTCTGAGGCGCGGTGGCTGCGGCCCATGGCGGAGGCGCTGGTGAAGCTGGGGGTACGCCACGGGCTGGTGGTCCACGGCGAGGATGGGCTCGACGAGGTGACGACGACGGGACCGACGGCGATCCTGGAGGTGCGCGCCGCCGGAGCGATCACCGAAGGCCGGCTCGATCCTGCCACGCTCGGGCTGCCGCGCGCAACCCTCGATGCGCTGCGTGGAGGGGACGCCCAGCACAACGCCCGGATGGCGCGGGCCTGCTTGGCCGGCGCGCCGTCGGCCATCCAGGACGTGGTGGTCCTCAATGCGGGCTGCGCGATCTACGTGGCCGATCAGGCGCGAACGATCCAGGAAGGTCTGGCGAAGGCGCGCGAAGCCCTCGTCTCCGGGCGCACCGCCCAAGTGCTGGAGCGTGTCAGGGAACTGACGCATGCTGGATGAGATCTTGTCGAGCAAGCGGCGAGAGGTAGAGGCCGCCAGAGCGCGACTGCCGTTCGAGGAGCTGCAGGCGCGCCTGGCCCATCACGCGGCGGAGCGCAGCTTCCGCGCGGCGCTCGACGTCCCGGGCCGGCTCTCGCTCATCGCCGAGCTCAAACGTAAATCTCCCTCCAAAGGGATGTTGCGCGAGCGCTTTGATCCGGTGAGCCTGGCGCAGAATCTCCAGGAGGCCGGCGCGGCGGCGCTCTCCGTGCTGACCGATGAGCCGTTCTTCGGAGGGCACCTCGACTTCCTGCGCGACGTGAAGCAGTTCACCGAGCTTCCCGTGCTGCGCAAGGAGTTCATCATCGATCCCTATCAGGTCTACGAGGCGGCGCTGTATGAGGCCGATGCCGTGCTACTCATCGCGCGGGTGCTGCCGGAGCCGCTGCTCGTCCGCTGCCTCCAGGTGGCTGTCCGGCTGGGGCTGGAGCCGTTCGTCGAAGTCCACTCGGAAGCTGAGCTTGAGATCGCCGTGAGGGCGGGGGCGCACGTCATCGGGATCAACCACCGCGACCTGACGAGCTTCCAGCTCGATCTCCGTCTCTCCGAGCGCCTGGTGCCGCGCGTTCCCGCCGGCAAGCTCATCGTGGCGGAAAGCGGCATCCAGACCGCCGAGGACGTCAAGCGGATGCAGCGCCTTGGGGTGCACGCCGTCCTCATCGGCGAGGCGCTGATGACCGCAGCCGACCCGGCCGCCAAGGTCCGTGAGCTGTTCTCCGGTGTCTGGTGATCGCACGGATGGTGACCACTCGCAACATCGATGGGGTAATCCGGACCCTCAAGCGGCTCGTCAAGCAATGGGAGGAGCCGGTGGTGGGCCGCTACAGGGACGAT
Source organism: Candidatus Omnitrophota bacterium (assembly GCA_030697665.1). Taxonomy (GTDB): domain Bacteria; phylum Omnitrophota; class Gorgyraeia; order Aquiviventales; family Aquiviventaceae; genus JAUYPJ01. The sequence continues at coordinate 5,986 of JAUYPJ010000083.1, read as the reverse complement.
CCGTTCACCACGCTCATCAGTTGCCTGCTCAGCCTTCGGACAAAGGACGAGACCACCCGGGGGGCCTCCCAGCGGCTGTTCCGCCTGGCGCGTAACCCTGCGCGGATGCTCGCCCTTCCCCGCGCGACGATCGAGCGAGCCATCTATCCCGTCGGGTTCTACCGCACGAAGGCCAAGACGCTCCACGCCGTCTGCAGGACGCTGCTGGAGCGCTACGGCGGCCAGGTGCCCAGCGGGCTCGATGAGCTGCTGACGATCAAGGGGGTCGGGCGCAAAACCGCCAACTTGGTGGTGACCCTGGCCTTCAAGAAAGACGGCATCTGCGTGGACACCCACGTGCACCGGATCAGCAACCGCTGGGGCTATGTGCAGACGGCGCATCCTGAGCAGACCGAGATGACGCTGCGGCGCACGCTCCCCCGCCGGCACTGGCGCACCTATAACGACGTGCTGGTGGCGTTCGGGCAACACCTGTGCCACCCAACCTCGCCGTGGTGCAGCCGCTGTCCGGTGGAGCGGCTCTGTCCGAAGATCGGCGTCACGCACTCCCGCTAGCGCCGCTGGGGGGTAGTACCTGAATCTCCCCTCGACACCACAGAGGTCACGGAATGCCACGGAGACACGGAGCTATCCTCGACGAGATGTTTCCGTGCTTCCGTGGCGCTTCCGTGGTTCCGTGGTGTGAACAGGCAATGTAAGGCAGTACCCGGTGGGGGAGCCACTCGACAAGTGCGGTGCGCTTGGGTAAGATGCCATCATCCCACGCCCTGACTGACCCACCACCGGTGGGAGCCAAACGACTCGGAGGGTATCTCTGAAGACAACATACTTGACATCAGCGCAGTGTTTGGCGGGTTCGCCAACGGCGAACCTCAGCCAGGGCGTGGGATCAGCAGCCATGCGATCCCGGTTGACGGTGACAGACCTGCCGCTTTCAGAGCGTCCACGCGAGCGTCTCGTTCGGGTGGGGGCCGAAGCGCTCTCCGAACAGGAGCTGCTCGCCTGCGTCTTGGGGCGCGGGGTGGCCGGCGAGTCGGTTCTGGTCAGCGCCCGGCGGCTGCTGGCGGCGTTCGGGACCCTGCGGGGCATCGCCTCGGCCTCCGTCGAGCAGCTCTCCGGGATTCATGGAATCGGCCAGGCGAAGGCGGTCCAACTGAAAGCCTCGGCTGAAATCGCCAGACGCCTTGCGCCGGCACCGGAGGGCGGTCGTCCGGTCATCGACAACATGGAGGTGGCCGCGGCGCTCCTGCGGCCTCACCTGCTCGATAAACAGAAAGAGCACGTCGTCGCCCTGTTGTTGGATCAGCGGCATCGCCTCATCCGGATGAGCCCGATCGCCGTGGGCAGCCTGTCCGCATCGATCATCCACCCGCGGGAGGTCTTCAAGGAAGCGATTGCGGCCTCAGCGGCGGCGGTGATCATCGCGCACAACCATCCCTCTGGGGATCCGGAGCCGTCCGCCGAGGATCTGCGCGTGACGCACCGGTTGGCGGAGGCGGGTGCCATATTGGGGATCGAGCTGCTGGACCACCTCATCGTGGCGCGGGCCGGCGTGCTCAGCCTCAAAGCGGCCGGGCTGATGGACGGCCATGGATCGCAGCGCAGCCAGCCGAATCGAACCCGCCGCACAACCCACGCGCCGGCCGCTCCTCGTTGAATAGCCATTCCGTGACACACCTCCTCATCGTCGGGCGCCCCGGCATCGGCAAGACCACCGTGATGTCCCATCTCGTTCAGGCGGTGCGCCGGCACCCGATCGACGGCTTTCTCACCGAAGAGCTGCGGGAAGGGGAACAACGGGTGGGATTCTGGTTGAGCCCGTTGGATGGGCGACAGGTCCTCCTCGCCCACCGGCGGCTGGAAAGCGGCTGCCGCGTCGGGGCCTACAAGGTGAACGTGGACGTCCTCGATCATGTCGCCGTGCCGATCATCCAGCGGGCCATGCAACGCGCGAGGGTGCTCTTCCTCGATGAGCTTGGGACGATGGAGCTGTGCTCCGCGCGGCTCCTCGCGGCCGTGCAGGAGGCGTTCGATCGCGGCCCGTCGATCGTGGCCACCGCCGGGCTCTCCCCGCACCCGTTTCTCGCCTCCCTGAAGCGGCGCAAGGATGTGGAGCTCATTCCGCTGTCCAGCTCGAACCGCGCGCTGGTGGCGGAGGAGCTGACGGCGCGCGTGCAGGCGCTCTGCGCCCAGGATGACGCGGCCCGCGCCCTCCAGCAGCAGGCGGATCGGATCTGCCAGATGATCGTCGCCGGCGACGTTCCGCAGATCGATATCGAGATTCAGCAGGCGGCGCTTCGGGACGCCGTCGCGCGGACGTTTCCCGACCGGCACGGGCTCTACCACTTGGTGTATGAGACTCGGTTTCGGCGTCTGTGGCAGCAATTCCGCCATCAGTGAGAGCGCCTATCAAAAAGACATCTGGCGCTCTGCTCTAGGCTCGGGGCTGTAGGCAAGGGCAATGGCCTAGAGCCTTCAGCCTAGAGCCTCGAGCCGAGTCCATTTCGTTAGATCATTTAAGGAGAAGGAAATGAATGCATTTTTCTGGGCGTTGCTGACGGCCGGCATCTGGGGCGTTGTGCCGCTCATGGAAAAACTCGGCCTGGGGCAGCATCCTCCCGCGGTGGGGGTGGTGGCCCGCAGCCTTGGGGTGGTGGGCGGCCTGCTGGTCTTCGTGGTGTTGCGTCCTCCTTGGGCGGCGCTGCGGACGCTGGGGTGGCCGTCCCTCCTGCTGTTGGCCGGAGGCGGGTTGCTCGCCAGCTTGGTGGGGCAGCTCGTCTTCTACCACGCCCTGAAGGCCGGCACCGTGTCCCAGGTGACCCCTGTCGCAGGGGCCTACCCGCTCGTCGCCGCCCTGCTGGGCTGGTGGCTCTTGCGCGAGCCGCTCAGCCTCCCTCGCGTCGTGGGGGTGGTCTGCATCGTGGTCGGCGTGCTGCTGTTGCGCAAGTGAGTGACGGATGAGCACAAAGATCGGGATCGTCGGATTGCCCAACAGCGGCAAATCGACGCTCTTCAACGCGTTGACGAATGCCCACGCGGCGGTGGCCCCCTACCCGTTTACGACCGTCGACCCGAACGTGGGCGTGGCGCGCGTGGAGGATGAGCGGCTCTCGTCGCTGGCCGGGTGCCTGTCGCCGGAGCGGGTCATTCCCGCCAGCATCGAGTTTGTGGACGTGGCCGGCCTCATCCAGGGGGCGCATCGAGGCGAGGGGCTCGGGAATCAGTTCTTGAGCCATCTCATGGGGGTGGATGCGCTGCTGCAGGTCGTCCGCTGTTTCGAGGATGCCAATGTGGCCCATGCGATGGGCGGCGTGGACCCGCTCCGGGACATCGAGGTCGTCACGACGGAGCTCCTGCTCAAGGATCTCGAGGTGCTGGAGCGGCGTAAGGAGAAAGAGCGAAAGCTCGCCAAGAGCGGGGATCCGCAGGCCCAGCAGGTGGTGGAGCATCTCGAGCGCTGGGCCGCTGCGCTGTCAGGCGGGACGCCCATCCGGCGTCTGGGGTTGCCGCCTGAGGCCGAGCCCGCGCGGTATGGGCTGGAGCTGCTGAGCGCCAAGCCGGTGCTGTATGTCGCGAATGTGGACGAGGCCACGCTGGCCACGCCGCCGGCGTCGGTGGAGCCGGTGCGGGCGTTCGCGGCTCGTGAGGGGGCTCAGCTCCTGGTGCTCTGCGCGAAGCTCGAGGCGGAGGTGGCGGAGCTTGATCCGGCGGATCGCCCGGTCATGATGCGGGAGCTCGGCCTGGCGCAGTCGGCCCTGCCGCAGGTCATCCGCCGCAGCGATGCGCTGCTGCAGCTCGTGACGTTCTTCACGACCGCCTCGAAGATCCTCCAGGCGTGGAGTGTCCCGCAGGGCACGAAAGCGCCTCAGGCGGCCGGGGTGATCCACACCGACTTTGAGCGCCACTTCATCCGCGCCGAGGTGATTCACGTGGAGGCGCTCCTGCGCTGTGGCACCGAGGCGGCGGCCCGCTCCCAGGGGCTGCTCCGGGTCGAGGGGAAGGAGTACGTCGTGCAGGACGGCGACGTCATCCATTTCCGTATCGGCGCATGAGTCCGAAGACGCGGATCCTCACGCAACGGGACATCGCGCGCCTCGTGGATCTGCCGACGGCCATCCGCGTCATCCGCAGCGTGTTCATCGCCACGGCGCGCGGCGACACGCGCATGCCGCCGAAGCTGTACCTGCCGCTGTCGCGCGACAGCGACTTCCGCGCGATGCCCGCCGCCCTCCGACGCCCGGCGGCGTGCGGCATCAAGTGGGTCAACGTCCATCCGGCCAACCCGGCCAAGGGACTGCCCAGCATCATGGCCATCATCGTCCTCAACGATCCGGCCACCGGCGTGCCGCTGGCGGTCATGGATGGGCTCCTGATTACGAAGCTGCGGACGGCCGCAGCGGCAGCGGTCGCTGCCAAGGCCTTGGCGCGGTCCAACAGCCGCGTCGTGGGACTGGTCGGATGCGGAGGCCAAGCCGATGCGCAAGTCTTGGCGCTGGCCGAGCTGTTCGATCTGGACGAAGTCCGGGTGTGGGGGCGCGCCCAGGGAGAAGCCGAGCGGTTCTGCGCCCGGCTCAGACGCCGGCTGCGAGTTCGGTGGTCGCCGGTGGCCGGCATCAAGGCCTGCGTCACCGATGCGGATCTCATCGTCACGATGACGCCCTCCAGACGTCCGCTCGTCATGCGCCAGTGGGTCAAATCCGGCGCGCACATCAACGCGGTCGGAGCGGATGCGCCAGGCAAGCAAGAGCTGGATCCCGCGATTCTTCGCGACGCCCTCGTCGTCGTCGATGATCACCGGCAAGCGATCCACGGCGGCGAGATCAACGTGCCGATTTCCAAGAAGCAGTTCTCACCCAAGCAAATCCACGCGACGGTCGGAGACCTCCTCCTGGGCCGCAAGCCCGGCCGCACCCGGTCGGATCAGATCACGGTGTTTGATTCTACCGGCCTGGCCACCCACGACGTCGCCCTCGCCCACGAATCCTACCGCCTCGCCCTCAAATCCCGCCTCGGAAAACTCGTCCAAATATTTCAGCGATAAGCACATAGAACTAGGCAACTATGCCTTTACACCACGTATTTGGTTTAATAGAATAAAAGTAGTGGTTCCTGGGATTGCCAAAACCATTCGGCTATACATGGAAGAAAAACTACCCAAAGTCTTAAGACATAGTATTCAGGCCATCCATAGCTACGATTTGCTTGAACATGAAGTTAGGCAACTAGCTGAGGGTGGCAATGCTGGCAAACTATTCTTTGAGCTTATGTCCATTGCATTATCCATCGGTTTCACTGCATTGGCTACTCTATGTATGATACCAATTTCTGAGGTTTGGAAGCTCCTACTGTTTACTGTTCTAACTGTTTTTGGATTAGGTTCAGGCATGATTCTTTGCGTGTTATGGCTCGGTGCCAAGAAACGCCAAGGTCCGCTCTTAACTACAATTTTATCTAGACCAGTGATTGGACCCATTGGAGAAGAAGGGAGAGAATTGCCGCCAACTGAAATTAAATCACTTCCAGAATCGAAAGCTGAAGATCAGGGGAGCAGATAATGATTCTTTTGGTTACTTATGATTTAAAAAGTCCTTCTACTGAGTATTTACCATTGTATGAGTATCTAAAAACTCAGGACAATTGGATGCACTATATTGCATCTACATGGCTTATTAAAACTTCTAAAACACCGAATGAAATTGTCGATGGTATAAAGCCGCATTTGAGAGAGGGAGATCACGTGATGGTCGTTAAGTTTGATAGGCCCTACCAAGGATGGATGCCTAAACGTGCTTGGGAATGGATTGATGCGCACAAAGATTACAAATAATGAAATCGGGGGACACAATGAGCTACCCCCGGTTTGACGGACACCTCAAAGATGGGACAATACCCATGAAGGAGGTGTCGGATGAAGGGGCGAGGCCCGTACACGCGCGAGTTTAAGTTGGAAGCCGTGCGCCTGCTGCGCCAGGGGGAGAAACCCGCA
>JAUYPJ010000072.1 GCA_030697665.1 Candidatus Omnitrophota bacterium | reverse complement strand
CGGGTGTCCCACTGGTCGATCGAAGTCAAGCGGCTCTGGGATGAAGATACGCGGCTGAAACGCCGTCTGCACGTCGTGATCCTCGGCTCCTCGGCGTGGTTGGTCCAGCGCAGGCTCGAGGAAAGCCTGGCCGGACGATTCGAGGTGATCCGCTGTCCCCACTGGTCCTGGACGGAGTGCCGCGATGCCTTCGGATGGTCGCTGGATCAGTACGTCTACTTCGGCGGCTATCCCGGTGCGGCGACGCTGATTACTGACGAGCCCCGGTGGCGCCAGTACGTGCGGGATGCGCTGATCGAGACCGCCATCTCGAAAGACATCCTGCTGCTGAACCGCGTGGATAAACCAGCCCTGCTGCGCCAACTCTTCGTGCTCGCCTGCGAGTACGGCGGGCAGGTCCTGTCGTATCAGAAAATCCTCGGCCAACTGGCTGATGCCGGACATACCGAAACCCTCGCCACGTATCAGCATCTCTTGGAGTCGGCCTTCCTGTTGCGCGGCCTGTCCAAGTGGTCGGGGTCTGCCGTCCGCCGACGAGGCTCCAGCCCCAAATGGCTGCCGCTCAGCACCGGGTTGATCACCGCCCTCAGCAACCAATCGTTCGCGGAATGGCGGGTGGAGCCGCAGCGGTGGGGACGCCTGGTGGAGGTGACGGTTGGCGCGCATCTCGTCAATCGTGGCGCGAGCGAGGGGGTCGACGTGTTCTACTGGCGGGAAGGGCACGAGGAAGTGGATTTCGTGGTGCGCAAGGGCGCGCGCGTGACGGCGATCGAGGTCAAAAGCGGCTCGCGCCGGATGGCCCAGCCCGGACTGACGGCCTTTGCCAGGCGCTACGCGACCGCCAAGACCCTGACGGTCGGCGGTTCGGAGTTTGGCCTCCAACGGTTTCTCGAAACGCCGCTCCCGCAGGGCACGCTCCTCGGCGCCTGAGTTGCGTGTATTTTCCTTTTGAGCTCTCTTGAGTCATGCCAACTCTTCTCTTGGCCCGGGAAGGCAAGCTCCCGGGCTTCAAAGTCGGCAGCATCTGGCGGTTTCGGAAAGACGAGTTTGGACGCTGGCTCAGTGCGAAGGCCAGGAAGACCGTTGGTCGTAGATATAAGACGTTAGTGGCACAATGCCCGCATGACCAAACCAACCAAGAAGAAATCTTCCGGAATTCGGGAGCTGGATTGGCCAGGAAAACAGCGCGAAAGCGTGGAATCGATGGCTCAAGAAATCAAGATCAGAAAGTTAAAGAACTGAAACACGATAGGGTACCTGGCGCCAACTGAACGTCAAGGCAACCGTATGGCTGCAGAATATCCGGTCTATAGGATTTTAGCGCAGCCGGAGCTGATTGAGCAGCTTGGCAGCAAACCCAAGTTCTGGTTTCGGCGATCCGATGATGAGCAGCAATGGCTGTTCAAGTTTTCGCGCGAAGGCACTGGCGAGGACTGGGCTGAGAAGATTGCCGCCGAGTTGGCCGCTGTGTTACACATTCCGGCAGCGAAGGTCGAGTTAGCCGAATTCGGCGGCCGCCGTGGTTCGATCTCACGCTCATTCGTGCTCAGTCAGGAAGGGTGGGATCTCATTCACGGTAACGAACTGCTTGCCGGTTATGTTCAGGGGTACAAACGCGAACAGATGTTTCACCAATCTGAGCATACGCTCGATCATATCTGGCTCGTACTCAAGCAACGATTCGCTGCGCCGCAACCACTACAGGCACAAGTTGAGCAGTTTGCTGGTTATCTGGTCCTCGATGCGCTGATCGGCAACGTTGACCGACATCATCAAAACTGGGGCATTCTGCGTCGCACGAGAGTTGATGGTTCACTCGAGGAAATGCTGGCACCATCGTTTGATCACGCCTCATCGCTCGGACGGAATACGCCTCCCGACGAGCGGGAGCGCCGTCTGCATGAGGGGAGCATTGACGCCTATGCCCGCCGGGGCAGGGGTGGAATCTTCTTGGCAACGACGGATCGCCGTGGAGCAAACCCTCTTGAGCTCGTGCTGCAGGCGGCACCCGGGATGCCAGAAGCCTTTCAGCCATGGATTGCACGAATACGCACCTTGCCGTCAGCCACGATTCAGGGTATCATTAGGGCTGTTCCTGAAGCGTTGATGGACGCGACCGCGAAACGCTTTACGATGGCACTTGTCGAGTTTACCCACGCACAATTATGCACACTATGAAGTCTCTTTTCCTCGCATGGCAAGATATCGGACCGAGCCGCGCCTGGTTCCCGATTGGCCGGCTGGATGCCGATGTGGAGCGCTCGCACTACCGTTTCGGTTACACGCATGGCGCGACGCGAGCTGCGCAACAAGCCGGACTGCAGCCCTTAGCTTCCTTTCCCAGCTTCAACGACATGTACGAATCGAACGAGTTGTTTCCATTATTCCTTAACCGCGTCGTCGGTGCCGATCGGGACGACTTTCGTGACTACCTCCAGCAACTCGACCTCAAGCCTGAAGAAGCTAATCCCATTGCCATCCTTGCGGTGACTGGCGGCGCGCGGCAGACCGACCATTTAGAGGTGTTCCCAAAGCTTGAATGTCGCGCGGATGGAACGTTTGTGTGCCGGTTCTTTATCCATGGCAGCCGACACATTCATCCTGTCGCTCATGAGCGCACTGACACGTTGAAGAACGACGAGCTACTCCGAGTCTCTATTGAGCTTAATAACCCGACTTCTGAATTGGCATTGCAACTCGAGAGCGAAGATTACGCCATGCTTGGGTGGGCACCGCGCTATCTCGTGAAGGACTTGCTCCAAGCCATCATCGCATCGCCCATCCAAGCCGCAGCACGCGTGGTACGTGTGAATCCAGTTCCTGCTCCGGTCAACCAACGTGTGCTCGTTGAACTTAAAGGTTCTCTACCTGCCAATTACGAGCCCATGTCGGGCTTGGACTTCCAGTTGCTCCGCTAGCCCCACGATTGGCCCACTCCAACCTGGAGCGGGCTGCCCACCTGACGGATACGCTACAACAGCTGAGGTTTGACTAACGGCAGTGTAATCTTCGGCATCCAAGCTCAATTGGAGCGTGAAGGAAACCCGTACCGGGTTCCGAAGGGACACGTTGAGGTACGCGCAGGGGAAAGCTGGAGGCATCCTGCGTAGTACCGCCGAGCTGAGCCGGGCTAACGAGGTGAGATTGCAAGTGATCCGAGCGAAGGGTATACTCGTTAGCGTGAGGTTCACCATCTTCAGAGGCAGTCCTTAGCTATTCTGGGCAGTGAAATGACCACAGCCGTAGTCAAGCCATCCATCAGATTCAAATTTGATCCGGAGAAGTTCGTCGCCTCTTTGGCCTTTTTTGCGTCTCACGCCAAGGGATTAGACAAGCTGAAGGCGGCGAAGCTGTTGTACTACGCCGACAAGTACCACCTCATTCGTTATGGCAAGCCAATCCTTGGTGACGTGTATTACCACTTGGACTACGGTCCGGTCCCCTCCAAAGCCCTCGACATCATGAATGAAGCGGTGAATCCCTATCAGCTTCGTGGCATTCCTCAGTCAAATCTCGAACTGCTCAAGAAGCATCTCAAAGTAGATGTCGAGGAGAAGAAGCACCCGACGTTTGAAGTGAAGGCTGGGCCAGATCTTGAGGTCTTCTCTGAATCAGAATTAGAAGCGTTGCGTGAGACCATCAAGACGTACGGTCACTACAGCGGTCGCCAGCTGATTGACCTGACACATCAAGAAGCCCCCTGGCTCAAGACCGAGCGAAACGAGGAAATCGATTACCGCCTATTTTTTGAGGGGGCGAACGATGCGAACCCTGAAGCCGCAGAGTATCTTGAGTCGCTGCGAGAGCACATGAACGTGATGTTTGCTTTGGCCGCGCCCTCGTAATGCATGGAGGTGCCATTTCCAGCAGCTGATCAGATTTTTGAGAGAGGGTTTACTCGGGGGGTCGTTCTGATCACTGAGATGCGGTTCCCGAGCGGAACTCGGAAGTTGAAGTATCTCGTTGTGTTGAATAAACATCCCGCCGATTCCCCCACCCTGCTATTTTTGACGACCTCTCAGGTGAAGTACTACGATCTCTTTCCGCACATCGATCACATCCGAATCAAGCCGAACACGCTGGCGTTCTTTCCTAAAGAGACCATCCTCGATTGCCGAGAGGTCCTTTCGATGGAGCGTGCAGATCTCAAGAGGCGCTATCAGGAAGCGGCGCTGAAGGTTGTCGGCGTCTTACCCCAAGACTACCTGGACCAGATCGATAGACTCGTCGCCTCATCACGCTTTATTTCGATGCGTCACAAGAAGATGATCCTTGGGTGGCTGTAATACCGGCGCAGAGCGGGAAACCCGTACCGGGTTCCGAAGGGACACGTTGAGATGAGCCCGGCATCAAAGCGCCAGCGGCACCGCCACGCAGAGGACTTTCGCGGAGGTGGCGCCGGCGTTTTCCATTTGGTAAGCCTGATCGCTGTTTCCGTCTTCGGCGGACAGGGAAGTCGATCGTGTCGCCCATCTTGAGCTCGTGGCACCCAGGCTTAGCCCCCTGGTTTTCAGGACAATGGCCTGCGGAACATCAGCTTGAAAATAACCATACGGTATGGTAAATTTCAATGCTATGAAATGGGTACCGAGGTCGGGTCTTGAGCGGCGGCTCTCCGAGGCGATCCGCGACTATCCCGTGACGCTTCTGCTCGGGCCGCGCCAATGCGGGAAGACCAGCCTGGCCCGACGGATCGCCGCCCTACGGCGAGCGACCGTGTTCGACCTCGAGGATCCGCAATCCCCCCTTCAGCCCGCAGTCGCTCGGGCCGTCCTCCACGACCTCAGGGGCCTGGTCGTCATCGATGAGATTCAGCGTCAGCCGGGGCTGTTTCCTCTCCTGAGGGTGCTCGCCGACCGGCGGCCGCTTCCAGCGAAGTTCCTCATGCTCGGCAGCGCCGCGCCGGAGCTGGTCCGGGGCGTCTCGGAATCCCTCGCTGGCCGCGTGGCGCACGTGGACATGGGGGGATTTGCGTTGAGCGAAACGGGCGCCGGAAACTGGAAACGCCTCTGGCTGCGCGGCGGCCTGCCACGAGCCTACCTCGCCTCCAGCGCGGAAAAGAGCAGCCGCTGGCGGTTGAACTTCATCCAATCCTTCCTTGAACGCGACATTCCCCAGCTCGGCGTCCGGGTGCCCGCCGCGGCGCTCCGACGGTTCTGGACAATGCTCGCCCACTATCACGCCCAGCCGTGGAACGCCGCAGACTTGGGGCGTGCGCTGGGCGTCAAGGAGGATACCGCGCGGCATTATCTTGACATCCTGACGGGAGCCTTGATGGTTCGTCAGCTTCAGCCATGGTTCGAGAACACCGGCAAACGGCTGGTCAAGGCGCCGAAGGTGTACTTTCGGGACACCGGGATGCTGCATGCGCTCCTTGGACTCACCAGCGCCGAACAGGTGATGAGCCATCCCTCGTGCGGCTTTTCATGGGAGGGGTTTGCGCTGGAGGAGGTCATCCGCGCGGCCCAGGCCGACCGCGACAGTTACTTTTACCGGACGCATGCCGGCGCCGAAATGGACCTGGTGATTCTGCGCGGCGGTCGCCGGTACGGATTCGAGTTTAAATTTGCCGATGCCCCCCGTCTGTCGCGTTCGATGATCGTGGCTGGGGAGGACCTGAAGCTCAAACGGATTTGGATCGTCTACCCCGGCGACCGCTCCTATACCCTGTCGGCCGGGATCGAGGCAATTCCGGCCGCGGAGATTCCAAGGGCCATCAACGCCTTGGAGGCGCGATAACCCATGCCCACCCACGACATCATTGGTTACCCGAAAACAAGCCACGGTATGCCGCTCGATATACTGAGGGGTGCCATGGGAGCCACCCTGTTCGACAAGATCTGGAGCCGGCACGTCGTCACGACGCTCAGCGACGGGACGACCCTGCTCTACATCGACCGGCACCTGATCCATGAGGTCACCAGCCCCCAGGCGTTCGAGGCCCTGCGGCTGGCCCATCGCGCGGTCCGCCGGCCCGAGCTGAGCGTCGCGACGATGGATCACAACGTCCCGACGGACGACCGCCTCACTATCCGCGATCCGATCTCCAAAGCCCAGATCGACGCGCTCACCGAGAACTGCCGGGAGTTCGGGATCACCCTCTACGATCTCGCCAGCGACCGGCAGGGCATCGTCCACGTCATCGGACCGGAGCTGGGGCTCACGCTGCCAGGCGCGACCATCGTCTGCGGCGACTCGCACACCTCCACCCACGGCGCCTTCGGGGCGCTGGCCTTCGGCATCGGCACGTCAGAAGTCGAGCATGTCCTGGCCACCCAGTGCCTGCTGCAACAGCGTCCGAACACGTTCAGAGTGGAGTTCACCGGACGCCCGGTGCCCCCGGTCGGCGCCAAGGATTTGATCCTGAAGCTCATCGGCACCATCGGCACCGCCGGCGGCACCGGCTACGTCCTGGAGTACTGCGGCGAGGCCATCCGGACGCTGTCGATGGAAGGCCGCATGACGATCTGCAATATGAGCATCGAGGCCGGCGCGCGGGCCGGACTCATGGCGCCGGATGAGACGACGTATGAGTACCTGGCGGCAGGACCGCGCCCGTTTGCGCCCTCCGGAGAGGCGTTCGACCGGGCGGTGACGTTCTGGAAGACGCTGCCCTCAGACCCAGACGCCGCCTTCGACCGGACGATCAGCCTGGACGCCTCGCAGATCGCCCCACAGGTGACCTGGGGGACGAACCCTGGGATGGTGGTGGACGTGACCGGTCGCGTGCCGGAGCCTGACCAGGTGCCCGGCTACAGCCGCGCGGATGTCGAGCAGGCGCTTGCCTACATGGGCTTGACGCCCGGCACCCTGATGACGCAGATTCCCATCGACACGGTCTTCATCGGCAGCTGCACGAACGCCCGCATCGAGGATTTGCGCGCAAGCGCCCAACTGTTCAACGGGCGCAAGGTCGCGCCGGGGGTGCGGGTGCTGGTGGTTCCTGGGTCTCAGCAGGTCGGCCGGCAGGCGGAGGCCGAGGGGCTGCACGAGGTCTTCCGGGCGGCGGGGTGCGAGTGGCGCCAGTCCGGGTGCAGCATGTGCCTGGGCATGAACCCGGACCAGCTCAAGCCCGGTGAGCGGTGCGCGTCCACCTCAAATCGCAACTTCGAGGGCCGGCAGGGCAAAGGGGGCAGGACCCATCTTGTCAGCCCGCAGATGGCCTCCGCCGCAGCCATCGCCGGCCACTTCGTCGATCTGCGCACCTGGCCCGAAATCAGTCCATAGTCCATGGTCGATAGTCCATAGTCATTACAGGGAATCCTCTGATCGTTGATGAGACCGCCTTGACTATGGACTATGGTCTATCGACTATGGACTGACGCACCCTTTCATCGGTGAAACCCATGACGCCGTTCCAAACGCATCGCGGGTTGATCGCCATCTTGGATCGGGCCAACGTCGATACCGACCAGATCATCCCGAAGCAGTTCCTGAAGTCGATCGCCCGCACCGGCTTCGGCGCGCATCTCTTCCACGACTGGCGCTACCTGCCGGACGGACGCCCCAACCCGCAGTTCCCGCTCAATGCGCCACGGGTCAAGGGGGCCTCGGTCCTCGTCGTGGGCGGTAACTTCGGCTGCGGCTCAAGCCGGGAGCACGCGGTGTGGGCGATTCAGCAGGAGGGATTCCGAACGATCATCGCCCCGTGGCAGCAGCGGGGCGCGACGCGCGTGCCGGCGTTCGCCGACATCTTCAGGACTAACTGCGCGAAGAATGCCCTCTTGACGGTCGAGCTCTCCGAGCCGGAGGTGCGGGAGATCGCGCAGATGGTGGACCGCTATCCAGGCCTTGAGGCGACGGTAGATCTGGATCGGCAGCGCGTCACCCTGCACCTCGCGGAGGAGCTCTCCTTCCACTTCGAGATCGACGCGGCGATCAGAACGCGCCTGCTCCATGGGCTCGATGACATCGGGCTCACCCTCCAGCAGGAGGCGTCGATCCGCGCCTTCGAAGCCCGGCACGACCCCCAACTGCCCCGCCCGACCTAAGAGCTTCGACGCGTATCCGTTTTCGTCCCCACGTCAGCCCCGCACTGGGCGCAGGTGTAGCCGTAGAGCTCTCCGTGGGGAAGCGTCAGGAGCAACCGTTCCTTCGTCGGCATCGAGCGCCGGCAGGTGGGACAGTAGAGGTGGGTGGCTCTGAGCTGCTCGAACTGCGCCTGCGGCTTCTCCGCCGCCTCAGCAGCCGACGCCTCAGGATCCGACAGGCCGGCCCGGCGCAACGCCTCCTTGCGGCAGGCTTCCGAGCAGATCGGCGCGTACGGATGCGAGCCGAACGGGCTGAGAGTGCGCTGGCAGATTGGGCACCGGATCATCCCACCTCTTACGGGACCGATGAGGGAACGGCAGATTCCGGTACGGGTGACGGCAACGCTGGTTTCTCTTGAGACGGTGTCGTCTGAGCTTGTGGCTTCTTCGGCAGTGCCCTCGGCGGTGGTGGCAACAGGAGCTCGAGCTCTTCAAAAAAGCGCTCGATGCTCGGCGCGCGCGCGCCATAGGCCAGGCTGGTTGACCCTCGCAATGGGCTGCGCAGGGTGACGCGCGTCCTCCGCTCCCCGAGCCGCTCCACGCTGATCGTCATCTCCGTGAGCGTTGACCACCTCCAAGCCCACACCCCTTTCCTGACGACGAGGATCCCCTGATCGCGATCCGCGGAGGCGACCCGCCACGCCTTGATGGCCGATGCCGTACTCACCACAGCACCCCAGGCCTTTTCATACGGATGCGCGTAGTCGCGCTGCTGCGCGTACACCGGGGGCGGCATCGGGACGCGCAACATCAGGGGCTGCTGCGTTGCGGCGTTGATGAGCCGGAGGGAGATGGCCTGCCCCATCCGAAGCGGCCGGGCAAACACGAAGCCGGTCTGGGTGCCGTCCGGACCGATCGCGCCATCGGCGATCTCCTGTTGCCGGAAATCGGCCGTGATGGCCTGGCGATCCACCCTCGGCGGCCGCTTGGCGGTCTCTTCAAACACGGGAAAGTCGAGGGTCGTCGTCGGCTCCACGATCGATTGCATGACGAGTCCTGGAAAGAAAAAGAACCCCCACTTGATCAGTCGAGCGACGCGGACGGCCGGATGGGGGAGGCTGCGCTGCGCGGCCTGCGCCGACGGCATGAGGGGCAGCGCCACGTCGGCCTTGCTGAATCGATAGGTCTGGCCGCTGCCGTTGCGGATGGCAAGGGAGATCGGTTGGACGCCGCGGCCGAGCAGATCCGCGTGGAAGAGCTCCTGGGCGCGTCGTCGATCCAACACGTCAAGGAGCACCGAGACGCCGTCCTGCTCGATCCGACTCACGGCGGAGCCGGCGGCCGCCTGCGGCGACTGAATGGGGGATCGCGCCTCCACGCTGGGCGCCCAGAGGGTGCGTCGGGGCCATCGAACGGGGGTGTAACAACCGAAGCTGGAGAGCCCCAACAGCAGGCTCAGGGACAGCAGGAGGTGTCGCATCGCGACGATTGTAGCAGAAACCGCCCGCTTACAACATGAGCACGATGTGCCCGTAGGCGGGTGGCCGCATCACGGCGCGATGCGCCTCGGCCGCCTCAGACAACGGCAGCTCCTTGCCCACCACAGGCCGCAGGGTCCCTGCCCGCAAGCCCTCCCCCAGATGGGCGTGGATCTGTCGCGCCTGTTCCTGCGGGAGATTCTTCAGCCGGATCCCGAGGATCGCCGCGTCGCGCACCATCAGCTCCCGCGGATCGATCTCCACCGTGCCGCGACAACCAATGACCACCACGCGGCCTTCAGGGGCCAGCAGCTTCAGGTCCTGACCCAGGTTCTCGTTGGCCAGCATCTCCAGGATGACATCCACTCCTCGGCCCTCAGTCGCCCGCAGCAGCTCCTCGACATGCGCTGGGTCACGGTGATCCAGCACGACGTCTGCGCCCTGCTCCTTCACCAGCCGCCGGCCCGCCTCAGATCCCGCCGTGCCGATCACCGTCACCTGGGCCTGCCGGGCCAGCTGCACCGCCGCCGTGCCGACGCCGCCGCTGGCCCCATGGACCAGCAGCGTCTGGCGCGGCTGCGCCTTCGCGCTCAAGAACAGCGCGGCGTAGGCGGTAACGTACGGAATCCCAAGACAGGCCCCTTGCGCGAACGTCACGGCATCAGGAAGCGGATGGACGTGTGCCGCATCGAACAGCGCCTGCTCCGCATACGAGCCGCTGACGGCTCGCC
Source organism: Candidatus Omnitrophota bacterium (assembly GCA_030697665.1). Classification (GTDB taxonomy): domain Bacteria; phylum Omnitrophota; class Gorgyraeia; order Aquiviventales; family Aquiviventaceae; genus JAUYPJ01. The sequence goes on along the minus strand of JAUYPJ010000072.1, from coordinate 13,433 downwards.
CCCCATACACGCGATCCCCTTTCGCGACATGGCGGACCCCGTCGCCCACCGCTTCGACCACGCCCGCCGCATCGGAGCCGGGCGTGTAGGGGAGTTCCGGCGTGTACCCGTAGAGCCCTGCCCGCACGTAGGTGTCCACCGGATTGACCCCGGCCGCCATGACGCGCATGAGCACCTGCCCTGGCCCTGGCTTCAGCTCCGGAGCCTCCTCCAGGCGCATCACCTCCGGCTCGCCAAGCTCATGCACCCGGATATGCTTCATTCGGGGGATGTCTTCGGCGGGGCGTCTTGAAACAGGCGCCGGTACTGCCCATAGCCTTCCCGCTCGAGATCTTCCAGCGGCACAAAGCGCAGGGCCGCCGAATTGATGCAGTAGCGCAGGCCGGTCGGGGCCGGCCCGTCGTCGAAGACGTGTCCCAGGTGGGAATCGCTGGACGTGGAGCGCACTTCGGTGCGCGTCACGCCGTGGCCGGCATCGGCGCGCTCCTCGAGCGTGTCGGGCGTGATGGGCCTGGTGAAGCTGGGCCAGCCGGTGCCCGACTTGAACTGATCCGTCGAGGCGAACAGGGGCACGCCGGTGATCAGATCCACGTACAGCCCCGGGCGCTTGTTGTTCCAGTAGGCGTTGAGAAACGGCGGCTCGGTGCCGTTCTCCCGCAGCACATGGTACTGCGCCGACGTCAACCGCTTCTTCAGCTCCTCCTCGGAAAGTGGCATGTGCTCCCCCTGCTCTGAGGCGTTGGCCGCTCCCCCCGCCAGGGCCGCCAGCCCGACGGCGAGGATCGTCGCAATGTATCGGCTCATCCCCCCACCTGCCGGTGTCCGCCGGAGGCGGACGGCCAGCCAACAATGAGATGCACGGCGATGCTGGCCAGGCGGCGCGCAGACCGTCTGAGCCAGGTATGCGAACACAGGACCATGGTGGCGCCGCCTCCGGCAGGTGGGGGGATCATGGCGTGCATGAGTAGTGTAGCATAGCCTATCGGCCCTTTTGGTAGGTACTCACCAGCTCGGCGCGGGCCAGGATGTGGCCCTGCATGGCGGCTTCCAGTTGCGGTTTGGTGGGCGTCTTCAGGCCCGTGAGCACCGTCTCCAGGGCGTAGAGCTTATGGAAGTAGCGATGCCGCCCCACCGGCGGGCACGGCCCGCCATAGCCGGTCCGTTTCCAGTCGTTCAGGCCGGACTGCACCTGGGGGCCCAGATCGGCCGCGGTGGCGCCCTCCGGAATGGCCGTCACCATCGGCGGGATGTTGTAGAGAATCCAGTGCACCTAGGTCATCTTGGGCGCCCTCGGATCCGGCGCATCCGGATCGTCGACGATCAGCGCCAGGCTGCGCGTCCCCTCCGGCACGCCGGTCCAGGCCAGGGGCGGGGAGAAGTCCTGCCCTGCGCACGCATACGTCGTAGGGATCTCGCCCCCTTCGGAAAATGCGCGCGACGTCAGCCTCAGCGCCATCGCTGCCTCCGTCTGTGGCTGCATCAGCAGCACCACCACCCATGCGCTCACCAGCCGAACTATGTCTCCTGGCATCGTGCGAACCCTTTGTGGGCCCAGCGGCCAATGGTAGATGCATCGTCTATCTCGTGCTGGGGACGGTGGCCTTTCTGCTGATGTTTCGCAGCGCGCGCCGCACGGGCCACCTGGGACGCCTCGGCCAGGATTAACCCCCTCTTTGCGGGATTCGAGGGATAGGGGGTCAGGGGTTCCGGTGTGGCGCGCGGATGCCCGCGTGGCGATGGAACTGACGAATGGCAACCTCTGCGTCAAACCGCCGCCCCCAGATCGTCCGGCCATGGCTGCGCAGGAAGTGCTCGGCCTGCCAGCGAAATTGGGTGAGCGCCGCTGATCGAGGGCTGGCGCGCAAGGCCCTGGCCCATACCCTGATGACACGCGACGCCGGTACGCGCTGGCGCCTCAGTGCGCCGAGCACATCCTGGACATCGGGATCAAGATAGCGGCTGATCTTGCCAATCGACCAGTAGGCGGGATCCAGCAGTCGCACCTCGAGCGTGCCGATACGCCGGTAGAGCCGGGTGTGCCGGCGGTAATCGAGTAGCGAGATCGGACCCCACCGGTCGATATCCTCGGCGTAGTTGGCGGGGATGCCGGTCAGCCGGATGGTGCGCGCCACGGCACGCTCCACCGCCTCCCACTGTTCGGCGCTGTTGCGACGCAGCGTGATCGCAAAATCGATATCCAGACTCGGACGCGCGGAGCCCCAGATCGAACCGGCGGCCGCACCGGTCAGAATGACACGGGCCGGTTGATTCAGTTCGCGGGCCAAGACACGAAAGAAGGTATGAATCTGCCGTGGGTTCATCGCTGCCAGAGCCGGTCGGCCATGCGTTGGAACAGGCTCTGCACGACGTTGGGAGGATAGCTGGCTGCCAGCCATAACCACGCCTCGTCCATCTCCCGGATGCTGCGCCGTTGTGGCGGTTTCTGCTGGCGTGCCGCCAGCAGGCGCTGCCGCGCGATCTTCCGCAGCGCGTCGGCTAAGAGCCGTTCAGGCTCGTTCGGCAGCAGGGTGCCGCGAACAGCGGCATCGGCAATGCGCTCAAGTGCCGCGCGGGACAGCTTTGTGAGGTGCTGCTCGCGCACCCCTGGAGGCGCGCCGTCCGCCAGGATGCCGGGATGGACATCCAACCCGACCGCGAGCGCCCGCAACGTTCTCAGCGTCACCTCCCGCTGGCCTCGTTCGATGGCTGACAGATTCGGACGCGGGATCCCGGCCTTCCTCGCCAGCGCCTCTTGCGTCAGATGTCGATGCGACCGCCACAGCACGACGGTCTGGCCAAATGGGCGAGAGGTCATTTAGTAGTATTTTTACTACATTCTGGCTACCTCGTCAAGTCGGGATCGCTTCCAGGTCGCGTGCCAGAGATCGTGTCGACCGTCAGAGAGTGCGGCGAGGTCCCGAGCGGCGCGCTCCTTCACAACAGAATCCCCCGCCCCGCGACTGCGGGACGGGGGATTCCTGTGGACGTTGGGCCACGCCTTAGTACGGACTCTGCGGCTGCTGCTCAGGTCCCTGCGTCTCCCCTCCCGGAGTCCCGAGAGGTTCCGGTGATTCAGAGGGCGCAGGTTCCGATGTCGCCCCTTCCGGTGATGGAGAAGGCGCTGGAGCCTGCCAGCCCCCCTGACCTCCAGAAGGTCCCGAGGGGAGCGCGCCCGGTGCCGGCGCAGAAGGCACAGCACCCTCCGGCTCGAGTGGGGCCCCTGGGGCCGCCGCAGCGGACTCCACGGTGATCGACTGGGCCACGTGCTCCCCGTCTTCTTGCATGTACTCCACCGTCGCTTGGGCGCCGGGTTGCAGTTGCTCGAGGTCTAACGAGCGCCGGCCGTCGGTGATCTTCGTGTCGGGCTGAATCACGAACTCCTTCGTGGCAAAGAGCCCGGTCTTCAGCTTGAGCACGTTGTGTTGGGAGTCGATCGACGCGATCTTCCCTGAGACCATCAACGCCGGCCCCTCAGCCCTTCCGCTCGCCTGAGCCATAAGCGCCACCGCAGCCGCTGCCATCAGCAGCCTGATGGGTTTGTGAACTCGCTTCATCGTCACTCACCTCCTTCCTGTGTCACATGCTTCCTTCGTCTGATGAGGTCAGCGTATCACACGCTCCCTAACGGGACGATAACTTTTGAATGACAAGTTCGTCATCGCGATCTCCGACTCTGCTATCATACGAGGAGCCGATGCGCCTTCTTCCCTGGACAACAGCCGCGGTGGCCGCGCTCATGGTCGCGCGCATCCCCTGGGCCGGAGCCGTCGGCTGGGGAACGCCTGACGCCCTTCAACTGGCGAGCTGGGTGGTCTATTGGGACCAGAAGGACAGCGCGCGGGCCTTTGAGGAGCAGCGCTCCGCGCTGGAGGAGGTCTCGGTCTTCGCCTACCAGCTCGATGCGGCATGCCGCGCCGTCCCCGCCACCCCGTGGGTGCCCGAGGCCATCCGGCGCCTCAAGAGCCGCGCGCAGGCTCGCCCCCCCCGTATCCTGGTGACCGTCGTGAATGACGTCGTTGACGCGCAGGGCCGGCGACTCCTCAAGGATCCGCGATGCGTCCATCAGGTGTTGGCGTCTCCGGAGGCGACGGCCGCGCACCTCGAACACCTGCTGGCGATCTCGGCCCAGGCGGGCGGCCTCGAGCTGGACTACGAAAACGTGTGGGCCGCAGACCGCGAGGCGTTTTCGAAGCTGGTCTCAACGCTCGCCGACCGCCTCCACGCCCACGGGCGGTGGCTGTCGGTCGTCGTCCAACCCAAAACCCGCGACCACCGTCACGACGGGGCCGGCGCCATGGACTGGCCAACGCTGGCCCGGCACGCCGACAGGCTGAAGGTGATGGCGTACCATTACCACCACGCCCGCGCCGCCCCCGGTCCGGTGGCCCCGCCTGACTGGGTGGCGCAGCTGGCCCGGTTCGCCCTGGAGCAGATCCCGCGCGAGAAGCTCTGCGTGGTGCTCACCCTGCACGGCTTCGATTGGCCGGCGGGAGGGGTGGGACGGGCCCTGGATGTCGCCACCGCCCTGCGGTTGGCGGCCGCCCATCAGGCCCCGTGGCAACGCGATCGCGCCAGCGGGACGCTCTCGTTCCGCTACACCGACGAGGAGACCCGGCACGAGGTGTGGCTGGAAGACGCGCTGAGCCTCCGGCGGAAGATCGCCCTCCTGCGCCGCGCCGGCGTGCCGTCGATCGGTCTGTGGCACCTCGGGGCGGGGGATGAGCTGATCCGCGACGCCGTTCAGGCGGCTCGCGATCCTCGCGCTCAGTAGAGGCGCTCCAGCCGGAAGTCGTCGAATTCCACGTCCAGAAAATCGGTGCGGATCCCCGCGTACCCGTCGCCGAGGATCGGCGCGCCGTCCGCCCCGGCATTGGTGTCGAGGACGCCCAGGAGCAGCTCCCAGTTCCCCGTGAGCTGGCGGTCGACCAAGAGCTGCAGGGTGACCGTCCCGTCGACGTTCGTGCGAATCACGCTTTTCAGCCCCATCCAGCGCTTGCCCGGCAGCAGGTTCGGCGTCGTGTCGCGCTCGTAGGGGACGTCGGCGGCAAACACGCGCGTCTGCGCCAGCGTGTAATAGACGCCGTAGCGCTTCTTCTTGATCACGCCGGTCCCGTCCTGCCGAAGGCCGACGTAATACAGATTGTCGACGTCCAGATACCGGTTGAACAACAGGATGCCGCTCCAGCCGTCTCGTTCGGGACTGGCGCTCATGTTCAGCTTCGTCACGCGAAACGACACCGACTGCACGACGTGCTCCCATCGGCTGCGCGTCACGAGCCGGAAGATGTTTTGCGGATGGGCGCCCAGATCGGTGTCGAGGGGGTTCGTGAGGGCGTACCGGGTGCGCCACTTGTCCAGCTCGGGCAGATCCCCTTGGATCGTCATGCCGATGCCGTTCTTGATGATCAGCCGGCCGCCGGAGTTCAGGCACCAATAGGGGCTTGAGCTCTCCTCCATCCGCCCGACCTCATCCAGCACGCCGTCGACGTGAAAACGATACACGAACGGCGAGGAAACCGGTGCCGCCGTCACCGCCTCGGCCTCCCATGGGGAGAGCCCCACCCCGCCTGCGCCACCCCACAGGCCCAGGCTCCAGGCAAGCCAACCGACCCCGCCCATCCTGCGTCGCATCGCTTCGTTCTCCTCCTCACGATCCCCCGCCCCCCGCGGGGGATCCACACGACGACTCATGAAGCGCGCATCCCAGCATCAAAAACGGAACTGCAGCGTCAGCCCGTACGCCGTCTTCTGAAAGGTGGGCGTGCGGGTGATGAAGAGCGACGGCCTGAGCCGAAATCTCCCCTGCTGGTTCACCGGGGCGGCGATCTCCAGGGTGTGGATCAAGCGGGCGTTGGACCCTGCCTCCTGCCCATAGCCGGGGAGATAGCGCAGGGAGAGGACGGATCCCTTCCAGAGCGGCAGGCGATACTCCGCGCCCAGTTGGTGCAGGAAGAGCCGTCGAGGGCTGTAGTAGTGCGGGCTGGGGGCTTCCGTGTCATCTGCGGTGAACCGGTAGACCATGCGCAGCGGCGGCAGGAACCCCACGCCCCTGGAGAGCTCGACGGTGGAGGTGGTGCGGCGATTGTCGTCCGAGAGATCGGCGGCTCGCGCCTGGGCCGAGGCTCGCCACAGTCCCTCACCGGTCCAGACCGTTTTGAAACTCACATACCGGTCGCGGACGCCGGCCTGGAGGGCCCGCGCCGTCTCCACCAGGGCCTGGCCGGCCTCAAGCGCCGTCGTCAGGCCATCGATCCAGCGTGACCGCAAGGCCCCTGACGCCGTGACCGTCTCGCCGGCCTCCCCGGTGAACAGATGCCCCATGGCGTCGACGTCCACCTGATGGAACAGTCCGAGCGGCACGGTCGTGCCGAGTCCGGCCCCGTGGTCCATGACCTCCTCAATGCCCGCTTCACGAAACAACCCGCTGCGGTGGCGCACGCGCCAGAGGCGCGGACCCATGCGCCACGATTCGAGTTGTTGCTGCGCGAGGAGGTGCTCCCGATCCCGATTGTCCTCCTGAAAGGAGACGGACGGCGTCCACACCCATCCCGTCTCGCCCCCCTGCACGGCCCGAGCCAGTTGAGCGGTCTCAGGGGTGCGATCCGTCGCGAGCGCGCGCGCCGCCATGTCGCGCCCCGTGATCGGGTCGCCGGAGGCGAAGCGCATGCGGGCCTCCTCGATCAACACCAACGAGGGCGACACGCCGTCGTGCCGGAAGGCGCCCAGCCAGCGCTGAGCCTCTCGGAACCGTCCCTGCCACATCGCGTGCCGCAATAACGCCAGGTGCATCCGGACAAACGGGGTGTTGTGGGTGACGTGCCTGACGAGGTCCGCGCCGGTCCACGCGGCAGAGGGCTCCAGCCGCGTGAGCAGCATCGGATCATCGGACCGCACGTTCACGCCATAGAGGTCTTGGTGGTAGGCGACGCTGAAGACCCGACGCGCCAGCTCGAGGTTCACGCGCGCCGCGTCGTCGGCATTCGGAACGCCCTCTTGTCCAAAATTGCCTTCGGGATAGGCAAACGCCACCGGCGCCTTCCCCAGCTGCCTGGCGATGGTCAGCTGCCCGAGGCGATAGTCGGCGGCGATTCGCGCGGCCCACTCCTGGGGCGTTTCCAACCGCTGGGCATCCGCAAGCCATCGTCGATTGACCAGGAAGAGCCCCTGGCGCCCCTCGGCGTCGATCGGAATGAAGCTCGCCGCATCCGCTCCATGGGATTGAATCTCCCAGCGACCGGTCTGGCGGTAGCGGACGATCTCCTCCCACGACGCATACCCTGGGAGATTCCGCTTGACGTTCACGATGGGGACAAACATGGTGGCCTTCAGGCCATAGCGCTCCAGGATGGGATCTGCGTGGTGAAAACTGTCGAGCCGGGCGTCGTCAAACGTGATCAGGACCGGGCGATCCGGCAGCTCCAGCGTCCCGTGATACCAGGCCGCCACCTCTTCCGCGGTCACGGGACTGAACCCCCCCTCGCGTAACCCGCGCATCTGGTCTGCGAAGGCCTCGACCGTCATATGGACCGGCGAGGCCAGCATCGGATCATCGGGGGACGTGGCCAGCCCGTGGTAGACCAAGACGAACACGACCGGCCCACGATTGACGTCAAGCCACCGGGTGAGCAACTGCTTGCTGGTCCTCCGCTGTCCTTGAGCGTAGAGCAACTTGGCGTGGTTGAGCAGAAGATGCGGATCGTGCGGATCCAAGGAACGGACGCGCGCCATGAGCTGGGTCGCCTGGGCGTAGCGACCACGGAGGGCCTGCGCATCCGCCAATCCGGTCAAGGCCCTGAGCGACCAGGGACTCAACGCCAAGAGCTGCCGATAGGACCTGGCCGCCTTCGCCAGACGGCCCGTCCGTTTGAACTGCTCCGCTTTCAGCAACAACGCCTCGCTGTAGGAGGGGTTGAGCCGCAAGCACCGATCCAACGTCTTGAGGTACACCGTGGTCTCGCCGAGGCGGTGGTACACGTTGGCGAGCTTCAACAAGCGCGGCTCATCTCCGGGGATCGGCTTGTCCAGTTGACGCTCCAACAGGCGAGCGACGCCGGCCAAATCGCCGTTCACCATCGCATGGGCGACCAGGAACTCCATGGCAGGACCATAGTCAGGATGCCGCCCTGTCAGCGCCGTCAGCGCCGCCAGGGCCTGGTCGCGCTGGCCGCTCTGGTAGAGGGCGGCGGCTTCCTGGTAGTGGTAGGCGAGCAGGTCGGGGAAGGCTGCGCGGGCCTTGGCCCAGCTCTGGGCGGCCTCCGCGAAAGCGCCCTGCAGCGTCTGCGCGCGGGCGAGGAGGGGCGTGAGGGTCGGCTCCTCCGGGTAGCGCTGGGCGAGCTGGACCAGGAGCGCGGTGGCCGCGTCGTACTGGCGCAGGTCGAGCCAGAGCTGCGCGATGAGCCGTGAGACGGACAACTGGTCGGGATTGAAGAGTAGGCTGCGCTCGAACGCCTGGATCGCCTCTGTGTTTCTACCCAGCGCCATCTGGGCGTTCCCCATGAGCTTCCACACCTCGGCGTCATCCGCGGCATGGGCAAGCACCTGCTCGGCGACCTTCATGACCTCTTCAAACCGCTTCGCATGCCACGAGACCCACATGAGGTCCTTGAGGAGCTCGACGTTCCCCGGTTGTAAGGCGAGGAGTTGTCTGTACCGCTTGGCGGCTCGATCATACTGCCCGGCACGGTAGAAACCGATCGCCTCCTGCTGTATCGCGCTCACCTGGTCCGTCTGGAGCGCGTGGGCACGGCTGGGCTCCGACGTGGCCGCCACCAGGAACAGCAGCCCCCCCACCGCAACGGACGCGACCCCGCCCTGGGGCTTCATTAACGGACGTCCCCACGTCCAACGTTCAGGAGCGAGCGAAACCCAGGCGCCTGGAGAGGCCACGTGGTCTTCGAGCGGATGGACCCTGACGATGACAGCGGCACGAAGACGAGGCTGGCCAACTCGACTTTGGCGGCGCCACGCACCCTGTCAGAGGCCGCCAATTCCACGATGCCGTTCGAAGCCGCCGGCGTCCCAACCACGTCCAGCGACAGCACTCGCTCATCGTTCACGAGCAGATGCAGGCGGGGACCCCGAAGGACCATGGTGGCGCTCAGACGCTCCGCCACGGACGCGGGCCACGGCACAGCGGCTAACGGGGTGGCCTGCCCGTGGCCTTGTTGGACGCGCACCCCCTCCTCTGTGAAGCCGACGCGAACCCCTTGCCCGCTTGACCGATCAGAGCGCAGCGAGACCCAGGTCTCGCCGGAGCGTGCGAGCATCTTCACGTGGAGCAAGAGATCTGGCGTGCCGACGGTGCACGGCCAGGCGACCGACGCCGCCCGGGCGCTGAGCGGAGCCTCCAACCCGAACGGCTGCTGATGATCCGACGCATCCGCGTCGAGCGCGACGCCCCAGATCCGCGATCCGATGCGCCGGGCGGTCAGATACGCAGGCCCCTCAACCGGCGCTTCCGTCAGGAGGCGGGCGACCAGGTCTTGGGCGGTCCAGGTCGGGTCGGCATTCAGACGGACGAGGTCCCCCCCTCCCCTGAGCTGGTTGAGCGCCTGGTGGCCCACCCGCAGGTTCAACGTCAGGCGGTGCGCCGCGCCGGATCTCGAGGCATCCTGCGTGAGATCGACGGCCACGATCTCCGCAGCCGAGGAGCCTCGATGCCACGCCACATCCCACAGGCCGGACTGTTGCATCTGGCGAACCGCGTGGCGGCTCAGGTATCTGCGATCCGACCGCCGAATCGCCTCCTCGTCGGTCAGCCACACCGCCGGACAGCGCTCGGCCGCGAGCAGGGGGGCGAGAATGTCAGCGGTGCGGCGGTGGCCCGGGTGAAACAGCAGCACGACGGTTTTCCGCGGGAGCCTCAGGCCTTGATCTCGCCGCGACAGGACGGTGGACAAGCGCGTCGGGTGAAATCCGGCCTCCCGCAGCCCTCCCAACCAGCTCCTCAGCCGCGCGCCCGCCGCCGCGGCGCCCTGCTCGTCAGACGGCACTTCAGGGATCCTGATCACCAGGAACCAGTCGACCCCTTCCTCCGACGAGACCCGCGGCGCCGCGAACCAGGACGTGAGCCGGCGTGGAGGATCCCACACCCAGAGGGCCGCTCCCACCACCAGCAGCCCGACCGCGCCCCACTGCAGGCCGTAGCGCTCATGAGCGCCGCGCGGCGTCCCCCTCATCGGGTTCCCCAATGGGTTCGTGACACGGTCGCCATGGCATAGTAGTTTTGCCAGCAGAGCACGCTGATGTAGAGCCCGGCGAACGTGAGGCCGTAAGCCCAATATCTCGAACGGGTGAAATAGAAATAGATGCAGCAAAAGAAGAGGTAGACCAGCGCCAGCCCGGTCACGTACGGCAGGCAGCTCATGGAGTAGACGAGCGGCAGCACGATCATGTTGCGGATGACCATCAAGGGGGCGAACAACGTCAAGAGCACCCCGACGTAGTAGGACAGCGCGGCGACCGGATGCTTGCGATACAGGATGCGCGACGCGACGAGCGTTTCCCGCGACCACGATTTTTTCCAGCGCAACTGCTGACGGAAGTATTTGGGCCAGCGATCCGGCACATACGTTCGGCAACGGGCCGCCTCGCAGAACACGACCTGGTGGGTGCGCAGGATGAAGTTCGTCAGGCTGCGATCATCCCCGAAGGTGGCTGTCGTGCCGAGGAACGTCTGGTGCAGCCACGGCTGGAGGACCGCGAGCACGGCGGATCGCCGATAGGCGGAAAACGCCCCGGAGCAGCAGGTCACGCACCCAAAGAGGCTTTCCGCCGCTTTCATCACGCGGTGCGAGATGAAATAGCGGACCGATTCCATTTTGGAAATCGGGTTCGTCGGCTCGATGATCACCTGGACGTGTCCCGCGACCGCCCCGATCCGGGGATCCGCGAAGCCCTGCACGATCTGGTACACGCCTTCAGGATCGACGAAGCTGTCGGAGTCCACATAGACCAAGATCTCCCCGCGGGCCTCCTCCGCCCCCAGCGCCATCGCGTGGCGCTTCCCCTGATTGGCCGGGAATCGGAAGATGCGAAGACGCGGATAGCGGCTGAGGAGGCCGGTCAGCTTCGCCCACGTCTGGTCGGTGGAGCCGTCGTCCACGACGATCACCTCGAGCTGATGCGCCGGATACCGCGAGCGGAAACAGTGCTCGACGGTCTCGACGATATGCGCCTCCTCGTTTTTCACGGCGATCACGACCGACGCGCTCGGCAGCACCCCGCGATCAGGAGGCACGCGATAGAAGAGGGAAAGCCAGCTCCGGGAGCCGATGTACACCGCCACCACCAGGCTGTACACCTGAAACCAGACGTCGTACCAAAACCAGAACACGTTCTGGGTCTTCAGCGCGCCGATCGCCGCCGCCAAGAGGACGGCCGTCCCGAGGAGCGCGCCCCGTTGCCATACCCAGCCCGAGAGACGCACCCAGTCCTGGATGAGTCCGGAGACGCGAATGCCGCAGACGAGTTGCGCCGTCTCAGCCTGCCGCCGGACCCAGATCACCGTGCCCGTGACGGCGCACGGCACATGGTGGTTCGAGCCGCTCAGCGGGGGTGGGATGTCCACCTGCATGCGCACCGGAGCGCCGGGCGCGACCTGCGGGGCGCCGTTCAGGCGAACGCCAAGGCCTGTGGCGCTGAGATTCGTCGCCACGCCGGCAAGCCGGCGTCGTTGAAACCAGGGGCCGAGGCGAATGGTCACCGCCGTGTCGATCTCCTGACGGGGATAGCGGCGACGCCCGCTCAGCGGGGCGGAGTCCGCCACCTCCCCGATGAGGGAGGCCTCTAGGTCCCCCGCCTCCAAGCGGTCTTCTTCGCGAGCCTCGTGCTGCTGCAGGCGCTCCAGCGGAATCGGCGGCATTCACGCACCCTCCCGTGACGACCCCACGACGACTCCGCGCCCATTCCCGTTGGGGCGGTGGCCGTTGAGCCGTCGCCGCCCCGCGGGAGGGCGGCGTGATCCCCATTCGAGCCGCATCACCGCGCGAGCGAGCTTCTCCGGATCATGACGGACCATGTTCTCGCTGCTGATGAGGTCATCGATCACGACCTGGTAGCCGAGCGCCCGGATGCGCTCCACATCCGGCTCAACCGGAAACGCCCGTTCCCCGCGATACGTCGCCAGCAGCGCATCCGGCACGCCCCCCTTGTTCACGACACACAGATCCACAACGTCCGGATGGGTATGGGCCGCCAGGGCGCGCACATGGTCGCTGGCCGTGAAGCCATGCGTCTCCCGGAATTGGGTCATGACGTTGCACAGATAGACCCTCAAGGCGGCTGAGTGGAGCATCGCCTGCACGATGCCGGGGACCAACAGATTCGGGATGAGGCTGGTGAACAGCGACCCGGGACCGACGAGGATCAGGTCGGCGGCCCGAATCGCGCTCAGGGCATCGGTCGTCGGCAGCGAGTTGCGCGGTTCGAGCCAGAGCCGCCGGATCGGCTGCTGGGCCTGCGAGATCTTCGACTCGCCGACCGTCAGGCTGCCGTCGTCATGCTTCGCCACGAGCTGCACCTTCGTCGACGTCGACGGCACCACGCGACCCCGAATGGCCAGCACCCGGCTCGCCTCCTGGATGGCGTGCTCAAAGTCGCCCTCGAGCCGCGTCAAGGCGGTGAGCAACAGGTTGCCCACGTTGTGGCCCCGGAGGGATGAGCCCTCGGTAAACCGATACTGGAACATCTGCTGGAGGAGCGGTTCGGCGTCGGCAAGCGCCACGAGGCAGTTCCGGATATCCCCCGGCGGCAGGATGCCGAACTCCTTCCGCAGCCGACCGGAGCTGCCCCCGTCATCGGCGACGCTCACAATCGCCGTCACATTCATCGTGTAGGCTTTCAGCCCTCTCAGGAGCGTGGACAGCCCCGTCCCCCCGCCGATCGCGACGATCTTCAGGCCCTTCTGAAGATGCCGCCGCGCCAACACGGTGGTGACCAGATCCCCATGCGTCACAGGATCCATCACCTCGAGCACCGACCGAATCGCCTGGATCAGCCCGACACAAGACGCCGCAAGCCCCAGGCCGACCCCGGTGAGACCGGCGAGCCGGATCCACGACTCCGGCCTGGTGGCCATCAGGGTCAGACCCGCCCCGCACAGCGAGGCCCCTCCCACCGCCAACGCCAGCCACCGCTTCACGCCGATGCCCGGGGCCAACCACCGCACCCATCTGAGAGCTCGAGCACCCCGCATGTCACTCCTCCCCATGGAACGCCGCATCATGTCCCCACTACATAGCAGATGTTCCCTAACGGACGGGTAACTTTTCGATGACAAATTCGTCAGGAAGGAGTGCCGAGCGGACCGATCACTCAACGCACAAGAGTCGAGGCGCTGGGAGTGCCCTTGACACCACGGAGGCCACGGAATTCCACGGAGACACGGAGACATCCTTGAGGAGCCGTTTCCGTGCTTCCGTGGCGCTTCCGTG
>JAUYPJ010000064.1 GCA_030697665.1 Candidatus Omnitrophota bacterium | reverse complement strand
CCTGGCTCGCATTCGGTTCGCCGCACCGCGCCAGCGTGGGGCCTGTGTCGAGCCGGTCGCTTGCCGCTCAGCGGATTTTGCTGCGCTACGCTCTCAGTGCAAGCTCGCAAAATCCGTGATTCGCGGCGCCGCGACCCGGCTCGCCACCCACGCCGCCTGCCGACGGTGATGGTCGTCGAATCTTTCACTGATCACTGGTCACTCGTCACTGGCTACTGACTTAGGGTGATTGTCGCCGCTCCTTCACGTAGACGCTCTTCTCGAACTGCTTGGCGTACGCTTTCAGCTCTGCGCCGATGGTCGCCACCTGGGCCGTGTGGGTGAGCGGGTGCTCGGCGTTGGTCACCAGGGCAATGGCGATGGAGAGGAGCGGCAGCTTCACCGTGTTGCCCTGCCGGTCGACGTGGAGGAGGTGGCCTCGGGCGCGGTCCCGTTCGTCATAGAGCTGCGGGACGGCGGCGTCGAATCGTCGGATGATCTCCTCGCAGAGCCGTTCGGCGCGATCCGCCTCCGTCACGATGAAGAAGTCGTCGCCCCCGATGTGCCCGACGAAATCCTCCTGACTCCCGCAGGTTCGGGACGCCTCAAGGAGGAGGGTCGCGGTCCGCTGGATCACCTCATCCCCCCGCTTGAAGCCGTAGTGGTCGTTGAACGCTTTGAACCGGTTGAGATCGAGGTAACAGGCGGCAAACGGCTTGCCCGAGGTGATGCGCCGTTCGAGTTCCCGCTGGATGGAGGGGTTGCCGGGCAGCTTCGTGAGCGGGTTGGCTTCCAGGTCCCGCACGGTTCGTCGCAGGACCATCTGGATGCGGGCCAACAGCTCCTCCGGTTCAAAGGGCTTGACCACGTAGTCATCGGCGCCCGCGTTGAGGCCCTCCACCTTATCCTGCACCTCGCTCTTGCCGGTGAGGAGGATGACCGGCAGGTGCCGGAGCAGGAGGTCCTGCTTGAGCCGTTCGCAGACCTGCGGTCCGGTGAGCTGGGGCATCTGGTAGTCGAGGATGACGAGGTCCGGCGGTTGCGCGCGGATGAGGTGGAGGGCCTGGTCGCCGTCGGCGGCCTCAATCACCGAAAAGCCGGCCGGCTCAAGGGTTGAGCGGAGGATATCCCGGAGATCCGGGTCATCGTCCGCCACAAGGATCGTCGTCATGCGGGATTCCTGGTCGTGGTCAAGTGTGGCAGGGCCTCAGTGGTCCTAAATGGAACCACCAATATACCTTAACATTCAGGGGGTTCCATTTACCCCGAGCGAGCAAAGCGAGTCGAGGGGTTACCCTTCGACTTCGCTCAGGGTAAATGCGCCCCATCATGTTAACGTGCATTCTTGGGCGCATTTACGCGACGGGGAGGCTGACGAAGAAGGTGCTCCCGTTGCCTTTCTCCGATTTCACCCAGATCCGGCCCCCGTGGGCTTCCACGATCCGTTTGACCAACGCCAGCCCTAAGCCCGTGCCCCGGATCTGCTGGTTGATGGGGTCGTTGGCCCGGTAAAACTCTTGGAACAGCTTGGCCAGGTCGTCCGGGGCGATGCCGCATCCGGTGTCGCTCACCGAGGCGGTGACCACCGTCCCGTCCCGTTGCATCCCGAGGTGGATGGCTCCCCCGTCCGGGGTGTACTTGATGGCGTTGGAGAGCAGGTTGACGAAGACCCGTTGGAGGTGGGCGGGGTCGCCGAGGAGCTCGCTGACGCTGTTGAGGTCCACCGTGTAGCGGAGCTGTTTGGCCTGCAGTTGCGGATGGACCATCTCGTGGACCGTCTCCAGGAATTCCTTGACGGGAATGGGGCGGCGCTCCATCGTGGTGCGTCCCGACTCGATGCGCGCGATGTCCAAGAGATTATTGATGAAGTGGGTCAGCAGGTCCGTGTGTTTTTCAATCTTTGCAATGCGTTCGGCCTGCGGCGCGGCGAGCGGGCCGAACTGGCCGCTGTGCAGGAGGGCGGAGTAGCCTTTGATGGCCGCCAGGGGGGTCCGCAGCTCGTGCGAGACGGCGGAGACGAAGTCGCTTTTCGCTTTGTTCAACCGGACCAGGGCCGCGTTGGCGTCAGCGAGTTCCCGCGTGCGCTCCTGGACTTTCCGCTCCAGCTCGTGCTGGGCGGCCCACGCCTGTTCGTACAGCGCCGAGCTCTCAATCGCGCTCGCCAGCTGGTTGGCGAGGATCGCTACCAGCTCTTCGTCCGCTTTCGGGTTGGTCGCGCTGCCCGCGCGCCCTAAGAGGAGGCAGCCAGCTGGCCCGGAGTGCGGCATGACCCCCGCCACGACCATCGTGGGGACGCGAAGCAGCTCGAGCAGGCGGCGCTGGGCGGGGGTGAGGGCGTCGGCGGCGGCCAGGGTCGTGGGGGCGGGATTCGTCAGGATCTGCTTGAGCACGGCCTGTTCCACCAGGTGGGACGCCGCCTGCGCGGCCGTCTCGGCATCGACGCCGACGAGCGAGCGCCACTCGATCGCCTGGAACGAGGGGCAGATTCCGAGCAGGCCCGTCGTGAAACCGAACTTGCTCACGACCGCAGCGTCCAGCCTGCTGAGCACCTCTTCCGGGCGCAGGCTGACTTGGAGTTGCCGTCCCAGGTGGTGCAGCGACATGAGCGAGGCGAGCCAGCGATCCAGCTCCTCCTGGGTGTGGTGCAGCTCCAGGTCGGTCCGAATGATCAGCTTCGTCTGCTGGTCGAGCTGATCGTAGGCGGCCTGCAAGCGGCGGAGCTCCCCCGCTTGTCGTCGGGAGGATTCGATCTTGAGCGCCAGGTAGGCCAGGCAGCCCAGGAGCGTGCCCGACATGACGAACCACGGGGCCGACCAGCCCGTGTCCGCCAAGGCCACCAGCGCAGTCACCAGAGTTCCCATCGCGTCCTCACGTTCCCAGCGCGACGACCAAGACCGATCCCGTCTGCATGGCGGTCGCTTCAGCGGCCGTCGTCATGCCACACGGCGCCTGTTCACCGTAGGTATAGCATCCGGCGAGCGGGGTGGTCGGGCCGATGACCTCCCGAATCGCCGCAATCTCCATCGCCGTCATCCGCGGTCCCAGCAAGATGCGTCGACTGGCCGAATCGAACACGATGACGCACGCCGGACGGTTCAAGGATCGGATCGCCTGCGTCGCCGCGCGGCGAGCCGCCTCAAGCGCCAGCTCCCTGCTGCCGATCATGAGCTGCAGCCACGCCCCTTCGCGGATCTCTCCGCTGCACGCCAGGCTGCCGTCCGCTTCAAACGAGACGACGTTCCGTAGGAGCCAGCGATCCACCCCCTCCGCTTGAATCCCCAAGGGGTAGGCGATCGTCTGGCGCGTCAGGCCCTCCTGCCGCATGCGCTGCACCAGGTCGGCGCCGAAGTACTCTTCATAGACGTCAGCCGCCGGCCGCTCATCGAGCGCATAGAGGATGTTGGCCTGCGCCCGCGTGATGCGGCGCGGTTTGCTGATGGGAGCAAACCCGTGCTCGATTCCCACGCCGATCTTGAGGGGGCCGCCGAGCAACACGCCGACGACCCCGCGACTGAGCACCAGGTCGTTGCAGTACTGGTAGGTTTGCGAAAATCGCAGCTCATCCGCCGCCATGCCTCCGACGATGAGGAAGCGCGTGCCGAGCGCTTCTTGGATGCCGCGGACGACTTCCGCAAAGGTAGACACCAGCCCGTCTCCGAAGAGGAGGCAACCCGTGCGAGGGCTCCCGCGGAACGCTTGAGTCGCCGCAAACGCGGCTTGCTGTCCCGCCTCTCGGGGAAGGCGATCCACCGCTTCGCTCATGCCGACGCCGCAGAAGGGTGTGTCGCCCCCCATGAGCAACACCACACAACTGTGGGTGAGCGGGCCTGCTGGACAGATTTCCCCCGCCGTACTCTCGCCGACGACAGGGACATGGCCGGTAATCGCCTGGACCCCCCGGAGGAGCTGGGATTGGTCAAACCACGGCGACCCAAACACGATGGCGAGCTGGGGATGGACGGACAGCAACCCCTGAAAGGCCCGCTCGGCCGCCTCCCGACCAACCCGCGCTGCGTCAGGACCGGTGCTCCATCCCACCGCCGCGACAACGGCTTCAGTGGCCATATCTCTGAGAGTATAGCTGATCGCAGGCGCCAGAGGAAACCCGCATTGATCCCTGCATTCATCCCTGGTACTGCCTTAACTTGCCTGTTCACACCACGGAACCACGGAAGCGCCACGGAAGCACGGAAACGGCTCCTCAAAGATTTCTCCGTGTCTCTGTGGAATTCTGTGGCCTCCGTGGTGTCAAGGGGAAATTCAGGCACTACTTCATCCCTGAGGTGCG
>JAUYPJ010000062.1 GCA_030697665.1 Candidatus Omnitrophota bacterium | reverse complement strand
GGCGGTACTGCTCGAAGGCAAATGAGCCGTACGCCACTAAAGCCAGGAACAAGATCGTCAATGACGTCAACACAAACATATCAGCCATCGGTTCGACCCCCCTCTTCTCTTGGGTATATCGTAAAGGCTACCCCTGCTGTGCCGATCATGACGGCGATCAGAGCGATTTTTACCGGGCTAGCAAACTCCGCAAAGAACTTACTCGCGTATGCCGCAGCGACTTCAATCTTCAAAATGTCGAAGAGCGTTTTCGAAACAATCCGTCGCCGAGCGTCCGTCCAGACTGTATTGCTGGCCATCAAGGCAAGTATATCGTTTGCCCGGAGCCCTGTCAATTTTTCCAGACGCTGGGGGACTTCGGAACCGATGTCGTCCGCCGCGCCCGAGGCCGAGTCCAAATCCCGAGACTGGGGGTCGCGCTTGCAAGGGGCCGTGCTGAGCCTCGTGCTCTTGGCCGTCTTCGGGGCGTCGCTCCTCGGGCCGCTGAAGGCGGTGGCCGGGGCGGGGAGTGGCGGTGCGCTGGTGGAGCCGCCGGTGAGCGCGCTCACGGGTCAGGCGCCAAGTCTGAAGCCAATCCTCGATCAGACGGTGGAGTTCGGCGACGACCCCGTGGTGGTGAGGATTGAGGGGCAGGCCAAGCCTGGGGTTCGCCTGGAGTTTAAGGTGGAGCGACTCCCGGACGGGCCGCTCCTAGACGGCTGGGAAGTCGTCCTACCAGGGGATGTGGATAGGGACGGCGCCAGAAGCTCGGTGGATGCGGCGCTCATCCTCCAGAAGGAGGCTGGACTGATCTCCTTGGAGGAGGGTGTGGGCGATGTCAATGGCGACGACCTGACGACTTCAGTGGATGCCGCGCTGGTGCTCCAGGATGGGGCTGACCTGGCTCAGCTCAACGTCGTTGCGCTGCAGGGGCTCGCAAACGAGGTCGACACCAGTACGTACGAAGCTCGCGCTAGCTACGTAGCCGGAGACGAAGAGTTCACCGCGAGCGAGATATTCACGATCACCGTGACGGACGTGCAGCCGCCGGCGGCACCCACGAACCTCGAGGCAGAGCTCGTCCCAGGCCCGGCCGTTGAGCTCACCTGGGAGGACAATGCGACCAACGAAGATGGCTTCACGATCTTCGGTGTGGGCTACGACTCGTCCGGGGAACCGGTGTATATCTTGGAGCCGAACCTGCCTGGGGCCGACCGGACCAGCTACACGGATACCGAACTGGTGCTCGTTGACAACGTCGTACGGGCTGACTACAGCGCGGCCAGCTATCGGGATGGAGCATTCGGCGAGGTGTACTCTCCCCAATCGAACACCGTGACGGTGTGGTTCGTGCCAGCGCCAGCGGCGACAGAAGCGGCAGCGGCGGCCAAGGCACCCGAGGCGGCGACGACCACGAGCTCGGCGGCGCGAGCCGTCCTGGACGCGGATCTGCCCGGCGTGCGCGCGCGGCCAGTGCGCCGCCAAGCCCGCCCGGCTCGCGACCGCGACCTGTCGGGTCCCGGCCTCGGCATCAGCCGCGGGCCGGATGGGTACTCATTTAGTGAGTCGATGTACCGGAATCAGACGGGGTTTGAGTCCAAGAAAGCCTTCGCGGCGCACCTGGAAGAGCACCCGCCGCAAGCCATGGAGTACGGCAAGGTCCTGACCGCACGGGTGAACCTGCTCGGGGAGGTTCACGACGGGCAGATGGATCAGGAGCTGACGCAGCACATGGCGGAGCTGACGGATGCGGGCATCACGGTCCTCGCGCTGGAGGCGTTCTCGGTGGACGAGCAAGCGCAGATCAACGACTACCTGGCGGGTCGGTCGGAGGCGATCTTCGAGACCATCGAGCGGCTCGCGCGCAGCGCCGATCAACCGGAGCTCTTCGAATTCTTGCCGGCGCTGCTGCGGGCCGCCAAGCGCGAGGACATCGCGGTCTGGGCGCTGGAGCTGCCGCGGGACAAGGCCCGGGCCGCGTTTCGTCTGTTCTATGGGCTGCGTCTGGCCGATCAGGAGGCAGCCCGGCAGAAGCGCGACGAGCGGATTCGGCGCATGGCCGACCGGCTGGCGCTGGCGGCGAAGCACGGCAAGGTGCTGGCGCTCGTCGGATGGAACCACGCGCGGCGCACCCGAGCGGATGAGCTGCCGCAGCGGCTTGAGCGGCGGCGCGTTGTGGATGTGGTGAGCGTGCGGGTGCCGGCGCAGTACATGGACCGCTACTGGATCGCGGATCAGGGACTTGCCGAGGAGCGGTTCCTGGTGCAGTATCCGAGCGGCGCGGACTGGGGTTGGCTCATGGCCATCCCGGTGCGGGAGCCGGTGGCACGACCGACGGAAGCCGTGCAGCCCGCACAGCGTGCGCTGCCGTTTGAGGCTCCCGAGCTTGGTGTCAGACACCAAGCTGGGACCGAGGAGACGCCCGCCCCGCCACCCTCCAGACCGTTGCAGGCTGGTTGGGGTCCGGGGACGCCGGCCGCGGATCAGCCGGTTGGTCCTCGGGCGATCAGCGAGCTCGACGCCGAGGTTGTCCAGCTTGAGGCGCAGGGCAGGTTCTGGGAGGCCATCCGGCGCATCCACCTCCTCATCGAAGAGGTCAGCCAGGAGCAGGTGCGGGAGCTGCGCGGCCGACTGCACCAGCAGGTGCGTCGGCTGGCCGAACGCAAGCGCGAGCGGCTGGAGGAGCTGGTCAATGAGGCGCTCAGCGCGAACGGTGAGGGCGCGCTGCGCGGCGGCCCGCAGTTTGAGCTGGTGGCATTGTCGGAAATTCACTCCATCCTCCTTGAGCATGAGCGTCAGGTAGCGCAGCGGAAACAGACGCTGGACGTGGAGGATCCCCAGCGCGCCGGCACGCCGGAGGAGGTGCATCCCATCGAGGTGTCGTACCTCGCCTCGACCAACGGTGACACGTACCTGGGGTTTGAGATTCCGACGCCGGAGCAGCTCGCCGATCCGTTTGCGGTCACGCAGACCTCCACCCTCCAGCGCGTCCCGGGCCGGCCAGGCGGTGCTGAGTTCGTGCTCACCGAAACCCGCGAAGGGGTGGCTCGTGTCCTCTGGGATCAGGAGCTCGTCCGGATCCTGAGGAATGCAGGGTTTGAGGCCATCGGCTTCGGCATGACGAGCAAGGAAGTGCTGGCGAGCGGGCTGAGTGCCGACGCGCTGCATGCGAGACGGCAGAGAGGCGAGCCAGTGCCCTTCGGTCCGTTCCGGCACATTGAGGCCTATCTGCGCGATGGGATTCGACGGATGCTGGAGGCGACCGGGGAGCGGATCTCGGAGGGCCGCGTTGACTTGTACACGGAGCAGGCGCTGAACATCCTCGCGGACTGGTTTGAGCGCCGAGCGAGCACGGACTTCGGGCTGCGCCTCGTGGCCGGCACGATCGGGTTACGGGTCGTCAGCCGCCGTCAGAAGCAGGAGCGGCTCACGAGCCTCGCTCGCACCTACCGCAGCGCGTTGACCAGCCCACGGATCATGAAGTCGTTCGATCCGGACCTGGGGCTGCCCAGCTACTTCGGGGGTGCGGTTGAGGGGTCGGCGGATGCTGGCGGGCGCGCAGGGCCTCTGGGCATGATCCCGTGGGTGGCTGATGCGGTGAGCTGGCTCGGGCGGCGATTGGGCTGGCGCGATGAGACGGTGGCAGGGATCGTGAGTGTGATTGAGGAAGCCGGCAGGGCGGGGCTGATGACGGCCCTCTTCTTCGGCCTCAGCCAGGTGGTGGGTGACGTGCATGATGCGTTCATCTGGACCGTGGCTTCGGTGATCGTGGCCTCGATCTTCCCGTTGGTTCACTGGGGAAATCTCCTCTACTGGAGAGGTGGTCATCTCGAGCGGACTCCGCCGAAGCCTGGCGATCGGATCCGGTTGGCTATTACTGGTGTCTTCTTCCAGGTTACCTTCCTGGCTACTCTCCTGCTTTTCACGGCCCCCTTCCTCAGCGGTCCTTTGCCGCTCTGGCTGGCCATTCCGATCGCCACGGCCTTCTCCGGGTACCATCACGCACGCTATAACCTTGATGATCGGGTAGGGAAGTCTAAGCGCCCGCTGGCGATGGCGGGTGGCGCCGGGCAGAGCGAGACCAACGAGACGCTGGTGAGGGCGGAAGAGCTCATCACCGAACTCAACCAGTATGCGGAGGCGCCCAACCTGTTGGGACGGGTGCTCTACCGTGTCGCGAAGTTTCTCAGCGAGTTGCCCGGCCCGGACCTGGACGTGGCTGGTGGATTGGTGGAGGCGGTTCGCCAGCGCGCGGGCCAGCTCGCAACGGCCCACACGACGATTGAGGCCGAGGTGCCAGATGAGCCGGAAACGTGGCTGCAGCAATGGCGCGCCGTCGTTGGGGACGAGGCGGTCGATGAACTCCTGGGCGAACGCAGCCGGCTCCAAGCCCTCCTCGATGAGTTGGGCGGTCGGCCGACGGAGGAGCTACCACGGTTCGGACGGACCAACGCGACCAAGGCGCTCGGGGGGGTGTCGGAGCTCCTGATGGGGTTGATCCCGCTGGCAGAGAGCATCGGGCTGGAGGCCCGGTGGACCGTACCGTTTGAGCTTCGGGACTTCATCAATGCCGGCTCGGTGGATAGCAGGGTCTCTCGGCCGCTGGCGTTAGCCCTCGGGCTCGATCCGGACAGCACCGCCCCAGACGCTTCCAAGTATCCCAGCCGATACAACGCCGTCCTGCGGTTCACCAAGGTCATCCACCACGGCATCCAGAACAACCTGACGATCGAGCTCGGAGACTTCTGGGCCCCGGAGGCGCAATCCGAAAAGCGAGATCCGATGTGGGACGACGAGTCATTACGCGATGCCGTCTGGGAGGAGGCGTGGCAGCTGTTCCATGAGGTCGTGACGGACCTCGGGGTGGTGCTGCTGCCGATGTATGCCCAGCAGGATGTCATCGTGATTGACGATCCGCAGGTGGCCCCCCTGATCCCGATGCTGCGGGCGTTCAATCGCGAGGCCGTCATCATCGCCCGCCTGCATATCGACTTGTCGAACCCGCGTCCGAAGTTCTGGCAGCGGCTCCAGCCGTACCTGAACGAGGCCGATCTGGTCGTGGTCCATTCCCCTGACT